>CAZVZW010000058.1:0-13241 GCA_964631365.1 uncultured Chloroflexota bacterium
CGCACCGACTGGCCGGCGACGATCCTGCCCCCGCCCGGTCGTACGCCGCCGGAGTGGTTCCCCGACTGAGCGCCGCGCCCGACCCGCGCCTTCGGATACCCTCGGCGCATCCCCCCACACAACCGAAAAGAGCCCACCCGTGCGCATCGAACTAATCGAAACCCTCGCCTACCAGGCCCCGATATCCCAGCCCTTCGGCTTCTCGCAGTGGTGGTTCACCAAGCGCAGCGCCCTGCTGGTGCGGGTGGTCGCCGATGACGGCACTGAGGGCTGGGGCGAGGTCTTCGCCCACGTAGAGCCGACGGTCTACGTGGCGGTCATCGGCAAGGTGCTGGCCCCGGTCTACATGGGAGCCAATCCGCTGGACGCCGGTGTGCTCTGGGACCGCGCCTACAACCGCAGCCGGCCCTATGGGCAGAAGGGCATGATCATCAACGCGCTTAGCGGGATCGACATCGCGCTTTGGGACCTGAACGGCAAGATCCTCGGTCAGCCGGTCTCGCGATTGCTCGGCGGACGCCGTCGCGAGCAGATTGAGTCCTATGCGACCGGGCTGTATCGCACCGACACCGACGACCTGCCCGGCGCGCTGGCGGCCGAGGCGCGCGGCTACGCCGAGCAGGGCTTTACCGCCATGAAGCTCAAGATCGGCTACGGCTTCGACATCGATATGGAGAACCTGCGCGCCGTTCGTGCCGCCATTGGCCAGGGGATCCGCCTGGCGCTGGACGCCAACCACGGCTATGACGTGCCGGACGCCATCCGCCTGGGCCGGGCGGCGGCCGAGTACGACATCCTCTGGTACGAAGAGCCGGTGGTCGCCGAGGACAAGGCCGGCTACGCCGAAGTCCGCGCCCGGCAGCCGATTCCGGTGGCCGGCGGCGAGGAGGAGTTCACCCGCTACGGCTTCCGCGATCTGTTCGAGGCCCGCGGCGTCGACCTGGCGCAGCCGGACCTGGGCGGCATGGGCGGCCTTTCGGAGGCGCGGATCGTGGCGACAATGGCCAGCGCGTTTGGCGTCCGCTGCCAGCCGCACGTCTGGGGCACCCCGGTGGCGCTGGCGGCGTCGCTGCACTTCCTTTCTTGGCTGCCCGATGTCCCCGGCTCGGCCACGCCGACCCAGCCGATGCTGGAGTTCGACCGCAGCCCGCATCCGATCCGCGACAGCTTGGCGGTCGCGCCGGAGAAGGCGCTGCCCTGGATTGATGTGCCGGACGGGCCTGGGCTCGGAGTCGAGTTGCGCCTCGCCGACGCCGAACAGTATCTCGTTGACCGCACGGTCATCACCGCCGACGACGTCAGCGCGGCGGCCTCGACCCGCGAGTAGCCGGAGCGCGTTTTGCCGGAGGAGTAGAACGGCCCGTGCGTCGTTGACGCTACCCCGGGGCGACGGTACCATCTCCGGCACCCGACGAGGGATCGCTCTGGCGGGCGGCGCGCGACGGATTGCGGTTGACCACGAGCGTTTTCTTGTTTCCCGGGACAACATCGAAATCCGCCACCAGGAGCCCCCTTTGACCGTCCGACGGCAGATCGAGCAACTCCTCGCTGAGGCCCTCGCGGTGGCCCAGGCCGATGGTCGCCTGCCGGCCATCGACACTGACGATCTCGGTGTGGAACGCTCGCGGGTCAAGGAAGCCGACTTCTCCAGTACGCTGCCGATGCGCTTGGCAAGAGCGGTCGGCGCCGCGCCGCGTGATATCGCCGCGACCATCGTCGAATCGATCGCGCCGTCGCCGATGCTGGCCGAGGTTTCGGTGGCCGGTCCCGGGTTCATCAACTTCCTGCTGGCCGATGCCTGGCTGGCCGAGGGGGTCGCGACGATCCTGGAGGCCGGCGCGGCCTTCGGCCGCTCCGACGCCGGGGAGAAACGGCGCGTCCAGGTGGAGTTTGTCAGTGTCAACCCGACCGGCCCGCTCACCGTCGGCCACGGTCGCGGGGCGGTGCTTGGCGATGTACTGGCCCGGGTGCTCGACGCCACCGGTCACGACGTGCAGCGCGAGTACTACGTGAACGATTCCGGCAATCAGGTCCGGCTGCTGGGCGCCTCGATTTACTCGCATTACGCCGCCGAATTCGATATCGAAGTGGCCTTCCCGGCCGGTGGCTACCTGGGCGACTACGTCGTCGAATGGGCCCGCGAAATCGCCGTCGACGAGGGCCGGCGCTTCCTGGATCTCTCCGAAGACGACGCTGTCGACGAGTTCACCCGACTCGGTATCGAACGCGCCTTGGGGGCCATCCGCGAGCACCTCGGCGAACTGGACATCGAGTTCGAGAACTGGTTCCACGAGTCCGAGTTGCATGCCGCCGGCGCGGTCACCGGAGCCATCGACCGGCTGCGCGATCGCGGCCACGTCACCGAGCGCGAGGGGGCGGTCTGGTTCGTCCACGGCGATGAGGGTGATGACAGCGAGAACGTGCTGGTGAAGCGCACCGGCGAACCGACCTACCTGACCACCGACATCGCCTACCACCGCAACAAATTCGAAGAGCGCGAATTGGACTTGGTCATCGACATTCTGGGCGCCGATCACCAAGGCCACGTCCCCCGCATGCACACCGCCATGGAGGCCCTGGGCATTGCCCGCGACCGACTCACCTACCTGATCTGCCAGATGGTGCACGTGGTGGTCGAAGGCATCCCGGTCAAGCAGAGTAAGCGCGCCGGTGACTTTGAACTGCTTTCTCAGCTGGTGGCCGATGTCGGTCCCGACGCCACTCGCTATCACATGCTGGCCCGCGCTGCCGACAGCCAGATGGAGTTTGATATCGACCTGGCCCGCTCGCAGACTGAGGAGAACCCGGTCCACAAGATCCGCTACGCCCACGCCCGGATCGCCAGCATCCTGCGCAAGGCCGCAGATCAGAAGATCGATTCGGCGGGCGCCGATCTGTCACTGCTGATCGAGGCCGCCGAACTGGACCTGATCCGCACGATGCTCGACTACCCGGAACTGCTGGACAGCGCCAGCCGCACGCTGGAGTCGCACCACCTGCCGCACTTCGCGCTGAACCTGGCCGGGCAGTTCAATTCGTATTACCACGTGCAGCGGGTCATATCGGAGGATAAGGAACGCACGCGGGCGCGCCTGCAACTGGTGTCGGCGGTCAAGCAGGTGCTGGCTAATATTCTGGGGCTGATGGGGATCACGGCACCGGAACGGATGGTCCGCGAGGCCGAGCCCGAGGCCTAGTCAGGCATCCCGGTCGTTCGCAGATCCCGGCCTGCATGCAGGCCGGGACATGTCCACATAGTGGGCTTCTTGTCTGGGCTTGAATGACTGCTGGTCGGGTCGTCGGTCGTTTGAACGAAGGCACCGCCGAGACCATCGACACCAGCGGCATCCACATGGACGTGATCAGTGATCTCAGCCGAATCAGTTCCCACACCCTCACCCTGGCCTATGTGGTGCGCGACGAGGTCTAGCCGGGCCCGTTGCCCTCCGGCGCGGCCTCCGGGCCCAGCGACTCCAGGTTCCACAGCGGCACGTGCAGCCGGCCGCGCTCGTCGGAGCGGACTTCGACCTGTCGGGTCAGTTGCCCGGCTCCGGTGCGGTGCGCCCGCGGTTTGTCGGACACGGGCACAACCTCGGCGCCCAGGTGGCGGCCGCTGCCGATGCGCAATCGTTCGGCCGCCTGGCCGTCGCTGGTCGGTTCGTCACCGTCCAACAGCAGCACCTCGGCCTCGCCGGGGCGGACACTGCCGCCGAGGCATCCGGGGTGGCCGGCATGGCGGCGGAAGCGGCGTTGCAGGGCGGGCGGCATGTTGGCGCTGCCGACGCCCTCGGTGAGCAGCACCGGAATGTCGCCCAGGATCTCGGCCAGCGCCGCCCGGGTGGGCGGCAGCCCAGTGCGCGATTCGATTTCGGCGGCGGCGACGGTTGGCGCGATGACCCCGGCGACGCGCTTGCGCGGATAGGCCGTCAACCACTCGAACCGCAGCGGGCCGGTGAACACGAGCAGGGCAGGGTTGTCGCTGGGCAGTCCTAGGGCGGACCCCGGGCCGTCATCGACGATGGTGATATCGCCAAAGCCGGTACCGCCACCGCCGAACGCCCCGGCCACGGCCGTCGCTTCGCCTTCGATCACGATGTGGCTGTCGGCCACGACCTTGGCCACCGTCCCGCCCAGGCGAGCGTAGAGCGGCACCGGATCGACGGCCTCGATGAAGAAGGCCAGCCCGGATAGTTTGGAGACGTGGCCCATCGCGCCGGGCCACTCGGCCACCCAGTCCTGGCTGCGCAGCAGGCCGCCGCGGCTGCGCGCCAGCAGTTCGCCGGCTGGGGCCAGTTCGCCCTCGGGGGACAACAGCGCTTCGCCGATGCGGGCCGGCGGCAGGCGGGTCATTCTGGCCAGCTTGCGGGCGCTGGCGCGCCCGCCGGGTGTGCAGCGCGCCCAGGTGGCGCCGGACTCGATGGCATCCCCTTCGGCGACCACGATCTCGCCCGGGTAGGGCAGGTTGTGACGGCGGCGCAACGTCCCGCCGACGATGGACCGGCGGATGCCGCTCGGCTCAGCCTTCACTGGTGGATTCCAACTCGGGTGATGGCACGGAGCGGCTCGCGGTGCTCTGGGTCCACTGCAAAACGGCGGCGCGGCGGCGCGCGCCCTCTTCGGGCCAGGCGATTGGCCGGCCGCGGGCGTCGATGATCAGGCCGCCGCAGCCGGGTTCGATGCGGGTGCGCAGGGTGGTGGCGCGCCCCCGCCCGCCGCCGACGTCCAGCTTGCTGGACGGCCAGGCGCGCACGGTGCCCAGGTTGCCGGGCGCCCACATGATGCGGTCCATGGAGCCGAAGTTCACCTGCCGTTGGGTCGGTTCGCCGTCCTCGGTGCGCACCTCTACCGCGAGCGCCGCGCGACCCGGGCTGTCCTCGCCGACGGAGGCGACGACGGTGCCGACATGCACCAGCCCGCCGCCCGGTTCCAATTCGACGCCGACCGACTGCAAGGCACCCTCGGCGGCCAGGGTGCTGGAGCGATCTAGCGCGATCTGGCAGTAGCCGCCGGGCTGGCAGGCGTTGATGGCCACCAGCGCCGCCTGGACCGGATGCGGTGAGTCGCCCAGGCTGCGGCCGGTGCAAACGATCAGGTCTAGGGCGGGAAGCTCCTGCCCCAGGTTTTCGATTGCCCGGCGCAGGGCCAGGTGCGAGGCGGCGTGCTCGAGGGCCGCCTCGGTGGGGGTCTCCGGCGTGGTCCAGGGCCGGGCGGCGCGGTTCATGAAGTAGCTCCCGGCGGTGGCGACGGTCACGTCAAAGGGCACCCAGCGCAGGATCTCTTCCAGGTCTAGTTCGAGGCCGATGTGCTCGACGGCCGCCCCGGCGCGCTGGTAGCCGAAGGCGCTGGAACGCACGGTGCCGCGCTCGCAGAGTACGATCATCGCGCCGGGCGCCTCGACGTGCACGACGGCGATGGTCAGGTCGTTGTTGCCCACCAGGTCGCGCGCCGCCCGGCCGAGGGCCGCGTTCAGCGGCACCACCCGCGCGGCCAGAAGAGCGTCCGGCTTTGTGCCCTGGAAGGCGGTTTCCAGGACCAGCGCCTGGTACAGATCGTCCAGCGCGCTGCCGGCGGCGGCGATATTGAGGCTGTCGCCGGCACCGCGGACGTCCACCAACCGGGTGGTGAAGGCCTCAGCCAACCCGGTGAGCAGCGACTGGTCGGGGATCTCGCCGTACAGCACGGCGATGCCCGGGGCGTAGCCGGCGACGCGGCCGCGCACCGCGAAGCGGGCGATCTCGGCGAAGGCCGCCAGGCTTTCCCAGCCGCCATCGCTGCGCAACGCCAGCACGATCAACTGCGGGCGAAGGTCCAGTAATTGCGCGGCCAATTCTTCCGGATCGTGCCGGTCCAGCAGGCGCCGTGAGCCGGTCTCGATGCGGCCGGCTAGGGTGAAGCCGTGGGCGCGTAGCAGGGCGTCGAGTTGGAGTTGTTCGTCTTCGGGGAAGTCGGTGATGACGAAGGCCGGCAGGGCCGCGCCGATGCTCGATCCGGTCACGGCCACCGTCGCCGGCAACCCGTCGCCGGCGTAGACCCCGAGCCGCGCGTCGAGATCGGCCAGCGCCGCCGCGATTCCGTGACCGGCGTCGAAATCCGGCGAACCGGCGGTGGCGATGGCCTCGCCGACGGCGGAAAGCCGCAGGAAGCGGTCGACCTCGTCGAAGGCCGCGGCGCGGACGATCGGCCCGACGTCGGCGGCCAGCGTGAGTCGCGCGGGGGCGGTGGGGGGAGTGTCGATGGAGTCGGTTGCCATGGGTGCTGGAATCGAGGGTAGCAGGGCCGCAGCGCTATTCCAACGCGCGCCCGCTCCGGGGCGGGATGGGCCGATTTTGGCCCGTCGCCACTGCAATTGCTACGATGCGGAGTAGCCATGATCGAGCAGCCCGCCCCCGCCCCACCTTCCCCGCCCGCGGCCGACTCCCGGGACCGGCCGCGGGTGGCGCTGCTGCGCACCAATCCCGACACTGTTCTCGAAGACTACGCCCGGGTTATGCGCCTGGCCGGCTACCGTGAGGTTCTGGACGCCGCCGCCCCGACCGCCCTGAAGATCAACATCTCCTGGCATCACTGGTACCCGGCCTGCTCGACGGCCCCCTGGCAACTGGACGGCGCGATCCGCACGTTGCTAGAAGACGGCTTCTCCGCCGACTCCCTCTACGGCGCCCACAACCGCACGGTGGTTGTCTCGGCTCGCGAGGGCGAGGTCGCCAACAAGCACCGGCCGGTCCTAGAGCGCCACGGGATCGAGAACGTGCATCTTTACGAGGACTCGGAGTGGGTGCGCTATGTCCCTGAGGCCGAGATGCTGGCTCTGGATGATGTGTTCCCGGAGGGCATCCGTATCCCGAAACGGCTGATCGGTTCCAATGTCATCCACCTGCCGACGGTCAAGACCCACGTCTTCACCACGATCACTGGCGCGATGAAGAACGCCTTCGGCGGCCTGCTGTTCGAGAAGCGCCACTACTGCCACGCGGTGATCCATGAGACGCTGGTCGATCTGCTGGCCCTCCAGCAGGAGATCCATCCGGGCATCTTCGCGGTTACCGACGGCACGTTTTCGGGGTCCGGCCCGGGCCCGCGCTGCATGGAAGTCGCCGAGCGCAACGTGATCCTGGCCGGCGCTGACCAGGTGGCGGTTGACGCGGTCTCGGCGAGTTTGATGGGGTTCGACCCGCTGGAGATTTCGTTCCTGCGGTTGGCCCACGAGCACGGACTCGGCGTCGCCGATTTGCGCGGTATTGAGGTTGTTGGCGAAGATATCGAGCGGGTTTCGTGGGAGGTCCAGCGCCGCCGCGAGACGTTCGCCAGCCGTGGCCAGAAGCTGATCTACTGGGGCCCGCTGAAACGCCTGGAGCGGCTGCTGCTGCAATCCTGGATCGCCCCCTGGTCGTACCTGGCGTCGCGGGCGTATCACGATCTGTACTGGTACAACCTGGTCGGCCGCCGCCGGGTGGCCCGCGCACTCGATACCGACTGGGGCCGGCTCCTCCAGCAGTACTAGGCCGTGTATCCCGTAACATGACCGGTATGCGACCTCGCGATTTCATCCAGACTGCCCGGCCGGCGCAGTGGCTCAAGAATGCCTTTGTGCTGGCGCCGGTGGTGTTTGCCCGCAGCCTGGACGATCCGGACGCCCTCTGGCGGGCAGTGGTGGCGGCGGCGCTGTTCTCGCTGGTGGCTTCCGGGGTCTACTTTCTCAACGACGCCGGTGACGCCCCGCGCGACCGCCAGCACCCGACCAATCGCCACCGGCCCATCGCCGCCGGGCGCATCGGCCGCCGGACCGGCGCGGCGGTTGGCCTGCTGCTGATGGCCGCCGGTATCGCGATCGCCGGGCCGGTCGCCATCGGCCTGGCCGCAACGCTGGGCGCGTACTCCGGGCTGAACCTGCTCTACAGCCTCTACCTGAAGCGTTTTGCGCTGGTGGACATCGTGGTTATTTCGGTGGGCTTCGTCCTTCGAGCCGTCGCCGGTGCGCTGGCCATCGACGTGATGATCTCGGTGTGGCTGCTGGTCTGCACGTTCTTCGTGGCGATGCTGATCGCGGCCGGCAAGCGCCGTGCGGAACTGGTCTACGCCGGCGATGGCCCTTCGGCCACCCGGCCCTCGCTGGACCAGTCCAGCGTGCGCTTCTACGACACCTTGCTCTCGGGCGCGGCCGGGGCGACGCTGGTCTGCTACGCGCTCTACACCGTCTCCCCCGAGGCCGCCTCCAACTTCGGCGGCAAGGGCCTGATATTGACGATGCCCTTCGTGGTCTACGGTGTCTGGCACTACGTGCAGATGATCCATTCCGACGAATCGGTGGAGAATCCGACGACGGCGGTGATGCGCAGCCGCGGCGTGCAGGTGGCGGTGCTGGGATGGGGGGCGCTGGTAGTGGCGATCATTTATGGCTTCGGCGCCGACCTCGGCGGGTTCATCGAGTAATGTCCGCCCCCCGGGAACGGACCGATGGCGGCGCCTTCGTGCTAGCTTCGGGAGGGGCCATATGTCAGCGCGACAACGTTTGCCGCGACAGTTTGCTGATAGCGTGAACGACGACGAAGAACCACAGTCTCGAATTTCTGCCCGGCTATCACATCGAGATATCCGCCTGCGACCCGGCGTGGCCCGGGCGTTTCCAAGTTGAGCGTGACCGCGTCGTCGCGGCGCTGGGCGAGCTGATCGCCGAGGTAGAGCACTCCGGCAGCACGGCCGTGCCGGACATGGTCGCCAAGCCGATCATCGATGTGCTGGTGGGGCTGGCTGACTTCAGCAACACACCCCAAACAGTCGCCCCGCTCGAAGCGATCGGCTACACGTCCGGCGAACTGCGCCCCGGCTGGATGTTCTTGCGCACCAACGACCCCCACGACCGCCACCTGCACGTGGTCGAACTGGGCAGCGATGACTGGCAATCCCAGCTCGACTTCCGCGATGCCCTGCGGGCCGACCCCGAGTTGGTGGCCACCTACGAGCGCGTGAAGATTGATCTGGCCGAGCGTTTCGCCGACGACCGTGCTGGCTATACGACCGGCAAGACCGAGTTCGTCCAGTCGGTGCTGAAACGGGTGCGCGCCGGCGACTAGGACCGGTCGGCGCTAGATCAGGCCGCGCCCGCCGGCACCCGGCAGTAGGAAGCAATCCGCTCCCAGAGTGCGTCGGCCTGGGCATCGGTGGCCGCCACGAACGGCGGGGCCATGGTGCGGTCGCAGAGCCCCATCTTCGCCAGGGCGGCCTTGGCGGCGGCCTGGCCGGAGGGGGCGGCCCCGAGCTTGACTAGGAAATCGGCCGCCTCGCGCTGCATCCGATTAGCGCCCTCGAGGTCGCTGGCGATGAAGGCTTCGTACATCTCGGCCGAGAGGTGTGGGACCACGTTCTGCGGCAGCCCGATACAGCCATCAGCGCCGTTGATCAGCGCATCGACCAGGTGGTAGTCGCTGCCCAGCAAAACCGGGAAGCCGGCGTCGTCGCGGACCCGGGTCAGAACTTCGTGCAGGTAGGTGGTGAGCCCGCCGCTGTCCTTCATGCCGGCCACGCCGACATCGCGCAGGCGCACGACGGTGTCCGGCTCGGCCGAGAGCTTGGTCATCCGCGGGAAGTGGTAGTACATCACCGGGATTCCTGAGGCCGAGACCAGCCGCTCGAACCACGCAACCATGGCGTCCTGGTCGATCGGGAAGTAGTACGGTGCGACGACGAGGGCCACGTCGGCGCCGGCGCCTTCGGCCTCTTTGATCTGCTCGATGGTGGCCTTCAAGTTCGGCAATCCGGCCCCGGCGATCACCGGTACCCGGCCGTTTACCCGGTCGACGACCGTCTTGATGGCCGCCTCGCGCTGATCCCAGTCGGTGCCCTGCATCTCGCCGGAACTACCCAGCACCACCATCCCGTGGACGCCGCTGTCGAGGAAGAAATCCACGATCCGGCGCTGGGCGTTGTGGTCGACCTGTACGTCGGGGGTGAACGGCGTCACCATCGCGGGCATCGATCCGAGCACTCGTTCGGTCGCGTTGGCCATCTTCTAGATCTCCCTTTTTGGTTTCTAGGGCCCGGTCAGCAGCCGGACTATTTCTTCCCCGGCCGCCTCCGCCATTGCCCGTAATTCCGTTTCACTGCGAATGTTTATCGGATGCTCTACCTCGACGAACGGGTACCACTCGGCGCCCTGGTTTTCGAGCATCTTCAGCGCCGTCGGCCGGAACTCATCGGTGATCAGGGCCGCCGCCGGCAGTCCGCGCCGTTCCAACTCAACTCCGTCGAGCACACTGCCCGCACTGCAGGAGCCTCAGTCGCCGATGCCGGTCACCGCGAAGTGGCAGCGCCGCACCAGTTCGTCCAGGATGTCGTCCGGGGCCGAAGTGGAGGAGTCCCCCTTGCTGGCGAACACCAGCTCGGCCACTCCATAGCGCTCCTGCAGGATCTCGCCGACGTAGGCCAAGATACGGTCGGAGTTCGGCTTAGAGTTCTCCATCAGACCCACGATCTGGCCTTGCAGGTTGGCGGGGCGCCGGGCCAATTCCAGCCCGCCGGCATTCGGCCCGATGGTCGGATCCAGCACCAGTAGTCGTCCGGTGATCGCCATGTTCAGTCACTCCTCCGCGCATTTGTTCCGGACAGGTTGACACATTCTTCCACCGGCCGGGTAGCGGCCAGGTAGCGGTGGCCGCTGCCCCAGCTGAACGATAGCGCCGAAAAGCGCCCGCCGGTGCCGCCGGCGGCGACCACCAGAATGTCTTCGGGTTCGCTGATGGTGTCGTCGGGCCGCAGCCGGTAGAGCCCGTCGCGGACGTCCTCCTTGGACAGGCCGGCGCCGGCCAGGGTCGCGCGATGCTCCCCGCCGACGACCACCACTACCTGGCAGCCGCTGCCGCGCGGCATCCCCGGGCGGTGGAACTGGGCCGCGAAACTCGCCAGGATGTCCTCCGGAGCGGCGCTGACGTGGTCGCTGACCTGCAGCGTCGACAGGCCCCAGAAGGTGGTCACCGCGCCCTGGGCGGGCTCGAAGCCGCGGACGACGTGCAGCGGATGCCAGCGTTCGTCGGACTCGTCTTCGGCGATGCACCAGGAGAACTTCCCGGCGTGTCCCAGGGTGCTGCGGTCGGCCTGGCCGGGCACCGAGCCGGCGCAGTTCAGCAGGACCAGGCGCAGTGCCCGGCCGACGGTGGCGTTGGCGTGGGCGCCGGGGCCCGGGCCGAATGCGTTGCCGCCGGAGTTGAAGCCAAGTTGCCGCACCGGCGGGCCGTTGACGATCAGCATGAGGGCCGATCCGCCGGTGCTGGCGGTGGGTCCGTGGGGGTTGGACTCCGGGGTGGAAAACGCATCGACGCCGGCCAGCACGACCGGTAGGTACTCGGGGCGGCAGCCGGCCATGACGACGTTGATGGCGACCTTCTCGACGGTGATCGTGCGGCGTCGCTCGGGCACCCGGCCGATCATGTCGCCAGGGTCGAGTTTGGTGAAGCTCAGCGCCTGCTCAACCAGCCCCGGCGTGGGCGGGATTATCGGCAGGCCGTCGGTCCAGCCGTTTTCCAGGTAGAGCTGCTGCACGGCGAAGAAATTATCAGCCTCAATCTGCCGCGCCGCCGGCTCGCTCATGCCTGTTCTTCGTCGTCCCCGGCCGGCTCCGGTTCGTCCTCGACGACCTCGATCTTGATCCGCACTCGCTTGCCCACGTATTGCAACAGCCGGCGGCTGAGCTGGAAGTGTCGACCGCGCACGTCGCCGGCCCAGACGGCGTAGCCGGTGCCTTCTTCCATGCCGCGGACTCGCTTCACCTCGCCCACCACCTCGTCGTCCTCGTCCGGCGCGCCGTTTGCGGCGGCAGCATCCTCGTCGATTTCGTTCACCTCTTTCGTGGTCCTATTATGCGGCCAATTCCATCGCGTCGAAAGTCCGCCGCCATACCTTTGCCACAACGATATTCAACCGGAGGCCGTCACTCATGAAGATCACCGATCTACAGACCTTCATTGTCGGCGTCCCCGGCGCCGACAACACGATCACCAGCAACTGGATGTTCGTCAAAGTCCACACTGACGCCGGGATCACCGGACTCGGTGAGGGCCATGTGGCCAGCAAGGAGCCGGCCGTCGCCAGCGCCGTCGAGGCGCTGGCGCGCAACCTGATCGGCCAGGACCCCGCCCGCATCGAAGGCCTGTGGCAATCGATGTATCGCCGCCCGCGCTGGCGGGGCGGCCCGGTGCTGGCCAGCGCCATCAGCGCCGTCGAGATCGCCCTCTGGGACATCAAGGGCAAGGCGCTCGGCGTGCCGATCTATCAACTCCTCGGCGGCGCCTGCCGCGACCGCATTCGCCTTTACACCCACATTTCCGGCGACTCCCCCGCCGAGATCGCCGAGCACGCCCGGGAGATGGTCGAAGCCGGGTTCAACGGACTGAAAATGACCCCCGCCTGGGTCGACGAGCACTGGGTCGTGGCGCTGCCGGTGCCGATTCCCCTCGAGGTCGAGCGCGTCCGTGCCGTCCGCGACGCCGTCGGCGACCGGGTGGACATCATGGTCGATGCCCACGGGCGGCTGACATTGCCGCAGGCCGCCGACATGGGACGCCGGATGGAAGAACTGGACATCCTTTTTTTCGAGGAGGCGGCACCGCCGGAAGATGTCGACGCCCTTGAATGGCTTGGCCGCCAGACTAGCGTGCCGCAGGCCACCGGCGAGCGGCTGTTCGGCAAGTGGGCGTTCGCCGAGATCATCAACCGCCACCTGGTGAACTACGTGCAGCCGGACGTCGTCCACGTCGGCGGCATCCTCGAGATGAAGAAAATCGCCGCGATGGCCGAGTCGCGCTTTGTCGAGATGGCTCCGCACAACCCGCAGAGTCCGGTAAGCACGATGGCCTCGCTGCACATCGACGCCTGCTCGCCGGCCTGCGTGATCCAGGAGTACGTGCATCTCGGGCCGGATTTGCAGTCTGAACTCTTTGAGGGCGGACCGGTGATCCGGGACGGCTACGCGACGCTGCCCGACCGGCCGGGCCTGGGTATCGAACTCAACGAGGCGGTTGCGGCGCGCTATCCGTACGCGCCGATCGATAGGCCTGACTGGTCCTGGGAGGACGGCGCCGTCGCCGAATGGTAGGGGCGGACACGGCCCGTTCCTTGCCGCCTTCGGCGGGGTGGCTATTCGCTAACGACCTCGCAGAGCGCCATGTCGACGATGTTCCGCTCGATGCTCGCCGCTGCGTAAACCCACAGCATCACCATTGGCTCGGATGGGTCTTCGTTGGCGAAGCGGT
>CAZVZW010000059.1:0-13130 GCA_964631365.1 uncultured Chloroflexota bacterium
TTTGTGGCTCATACATCCAGAGCCATATCAAAGAAACTGATACGAATGAACTGACCACCGGCATGTAGAACAAAGCCCTAAAAGTGTAGATGCCACGGATTTGCCTGTTAATGAGGGTGGCAAGAAGAAGCGAAGTAATAACGCCCGTTGGAACCGTTCCAAATGCGAACAACAGCGAGTTGGTCATGGAGCGGGAGAAGCGGTCATCGTCGATAATCCGCTCGAAGTTGGCCAGGCCGATGTACCTGGGCGACGACATGAGGTCGTAGCTGGTCAGGCTGTACCAGAGCGTCCCGATGATCGGGCCGATCACGAAAATCGCGATGAAGATCAGCGGTGGGGTGATGAAGAGGTAGCCGGCCACCCCGGTGCTGACTCCGGATCGAGTGGACACCGGCCTGGGCTTCTGCGCTTGTTCCGCGATCGCCATGTCTATACGTCCGATTTCGTGTGGCCCCCAGGTTGTCTCCCGCCGACAGTGTATCTACAAGAAGCCTACTCTGCCCGCCAGCCTCGCTCGATCCGATTCAGGAGCCAGGCCCGGGCCGCCGCCTACCCGCGACGATTGAAGTTGGCGAACTCGGCGAATTTCAGCGAGGGTGCGGACTCGTAGCCGCCTTCCGGGAACTCGACCGTGCCGATCGCGCAGGCGAACTTGCGCGGTCCGATGGTCTGGCAGGCCATCTTCCGGGAGTGCGTCTCCGATTCGAGCATGAGGCGATTTTCCTCCACAGAGATCTGGATTCGGTCGAACAGTTCGTAGCGGCCAATCAGCGGAGCCAGTTCCGCCGCCGTTGTCTCAAGCACGCCCCCGTCCCACCGGCAGGCGGCGATCCCGTTGACCTGCACGAACTCCCCCGGTGCCGCCCCACCCCCGACCGCTCCCACCGACACGGCAACGCCGTCTTCCGTCTTTCCGACCAGGATGTCCGGGCCGTGCGGCGCCAAGTCCAGCCCGACCCCGTTCCAGTTCATCCGCACGCCGCCGTCATCGACTGTCAGTTCCACCAGCCCCACCAGCGACCCCACGAAACTCCCGGCCCAGACCGTCCAATCAACGCTCGGATCGGTCGCCGGAGCTGGCATCGGCCGCGACCCACTCTCGCCGAGCAAGCTGTCCAGGGCGTCGAAGGCGAACCCCTCGCCATCAAAACCCTCGGAATGCCGGTTGTACAGCAGCGTCAGGCCCACCCCGGCCTCGGGAATGGTGACCGCAATCCCGCCGTACCGCAGGATCCGGCCCCAGTGCCACACCTTACTCCGCCCGCGATGTTGCCCCGTATAGAAGCCCAGTCCGTAGCCATCCCCGGCCGGCGTGTAGCGATTCACCACCGGCGCGTGCATCTCGGCCACCGCCGCCTCGCTCAGGATGCGCTCTCCCGCGAATTCGCCGCACTGCATGTGCAACAGCAGGTAGCGCGCCAGATCGTTGGCGGTGGTCATCACCGAGCCGGAGGCGCTGAAGGCCACCGCGTCAGCCTGGCGGTGATGGACCGACAGATTCCCTTCCACGTCCATGACGTGGCACTGCGCCATGCGGTAGGTGGATGCGACCGAAATGTCGAAGGTGGATCGCGTCATTCCCAGCGGATCGAACAGCAATTCGGACATCAACTCAGGGTAGAGGCGGCCGGTGACCTTCTCAGCGACGTGGGCCGCCAGGCAAATGCCCGAGTTGCTATATGACCAGACCGCCCCCGGCGGCGCCGGCATCGGGATCTCCGGCAGGACATCACGCACCTGGATCTCCAGCGCATCAAAGTCCCGGGAGCCCCACCAATCCACGTCTCGCGACAAACCGCTGGTATGACTGAGTAGCATCCGCAACGTGATCCGTTCCGCCGCCCCCGGCAAGCTCAATCGCAGCGACTCCAGGTACTCGATCACCGGCCGATCCAGGTCGAGTTGCCCGCGGTCGACCAGGCGCATCACCATGGTCGCCGTCAGCGATTTCGTGATCGACGCCGCCCGCGCGATCGTGTCCGCCGTCATCGGCAGGCCCGAATCCTCCATGCTGGTGACCCCGTAGCCCTCGGCCAGCACCACCCGACCGTCGACGATCAGGGTCAGCGCCGCGCCCGGCACCGCCGTGCGGCTCATTCGATCGTGGAGATCGTCGACGATCGGGGTCAGATCCATGGTCAACCGCTCACCTAGCCCTGACAGGGCCCATCGAACGAATCACCCGGCCGGCCCCGCGGCCCGCACCTCCAGGCCACCCCACAACCACAAGAAGCCCCCCGGTTGACCCTAAATTACATCAGCCAGAGGACGATTGCCGCCGCGACCGTTCCCGCGATGGCCAGCAGATAGCTCAAAGCTGCCACCGGGGACCCTGGTACCGGGATGTGCAGATCCATGATCAAGTGCCGGATTCGGTGGAAGGCGTGGAACAGAGAAAGCGAAATACTCACGAACAGAACAACCTTCACCAACTGGTTGGCTAGGAGCCCGTTCAGTCGGCCGTACTGCATCGCGTCGACGAACACGTCCCAGCCGAGCCCGGGCCCCACAATCGTGGAGAACACTAGGACCGGCATAAGCATCGCCGCGACCACGCCGCCCGCCGAAAACAGCGACCACCAGAAAGCCTCGTGTGCCCCCTTCATTCCAGAAACACCAGCAGTACTATCGCCACGACCACCACGAAGGCGACAAAACCCGGGCCGACGATCAGGGGCGCGGGCACGCGTTTTCCGTCCCTCCAGATGGCCATGCCTTGAGGGATCAGACTGATAAACGTGATCGAATGAAACAGGGTGAAGAGCAGCGTGATTATTCCAAGCACCAGCAGCCCCGGCGAGGCCAGGAAATCACGAAACGCCTCGTACGATTCGGCGTCAGCGCCGGCATTGGCCAGGAGTGCTAGGAGGAGGACCACGTAGGCGGCGATGAATATCGCGGTCACCTCGCGCACGAAAACCATGAAATACCGGGGCCGTTTCATCCACCAGCCTGCACCAAGAATCCGGCGGTCATCCTTATTCATTTCCGGGACCCCGATGGCATGACGAGGGACTTGAAGTAGGCCATCACCCCGGAGACCTTCGACTGCTGGATCGCCCCGGCCGGATCGACGTGCTTGGGACAGACTTGCGAGCATTCACCCACGAAGGTGCAACTCCAGATTCCGTCACTGCTCAGCATCTCGTCCTGTCGCGTAGCCGTTCCCTGATCGCGGGAATCGAGGTTGTAGCGGTGCCCCAGCGCCAGGGCCGCCGGACCGATGAAGTCCGGTTCGTGACTCACCACCGGGCAGGCCGAATAACAGAGCATGCAGTTGATACAGAGAGTGAACTGCTTAAAGGTGGCAAGCTGCGCCGGCGTCTGGAGGTATTCGCCATCTTCTAGCGGCGCCTCTTCATCGCGCAAGATCCACGGGCTGACCTTCTGCAGCTTCCCGAGGAAACTGTCCAGATCGACGATGAGATCCCGCTCCACCTTGAAATTGGTCAGCGGTTCCACCCGAATCGGGCCGGGCAGATAGTCGCGAATGAAGGTACTGCAGGTCAATGTCGGCATTCCGTTTACGACCATTCCGCACGAGCCGCACACGCCCATCCGGCAGGACCATCGGTGCGACAGGGAGCCGTCGATGTAGTCCTTGATGTAGTTCAAACCATCCAGGATTACCCAGTCGTCCTCGTACTTGATCTCGAACCGGTGGAAGTCCGATTGTCCGGATTCAGGATCGTTACGAAGGACTTCCAACGTCACTGTGCCGACCATCAGTCCATCATCCCCGGCCGTACGGAATGAATCACATCAATTCCAGTCAATTTCCGTAGACCCTGTCGGCCGGCGGCCAATCCGTAATCGTCACGTCCGAGTATTCAATCCGGGGTTCACCGTCGGTGTGGTACGCCATCGAGTGCTTCAGGTATGCCTCGTCATTTCGCTCCGGGAAGTCCGTGCGTTGATGCGAGCCGCGAGATTCCTGTCGCGCGATGGCGGAAAAGGCAACGCTTTGAGCCACGTCCAGCAGGAAATCAAGCTCCAGAGCCGCCCTCAATTCCGTGTTGTGCCGGAGGCCGGTGTCATCAAGTTTCAGATCTGCAAAGCGGCTGCGAAGCTCCACGAGACGGTCGCACGCCTGCCGCATTGACTCCTCGCGTCGAAAGATTCCGATGCCGGCCTCCATCGCCTCGGCCATTTCGTTTCTCAGCGTCGCAATCCGCTCCTCACCACCGTGTCCCCGTTCCACGAAATTCGCGATCCGCGTCTGCACCGCAGCGACCTGCACCTCCAGCGCACCCTCGTCCGAGACCTCGTGGGAGCGCGAAAATTCAGTCGCGTTCTGTCCCGCCCGCGACCCGAACACGAGGAGTTCGGTCAGCGAATTGGAGCCCAGCCGATTCGCTCCGTTTATGGTCACGCAGGCGCACTCCCCGGCCGCGTACAAACCGGGCAGAGAGGTCGCCGCGTTGATGTCCGTATCGATCCCGCCCATCATGTAGTGGACGACCGGCCGTACCGGAATCATCTCGTGGACCGGGTCCACTCCGGCGTAGTTCTTGGCTAGCTCCCGGACGAACGGCAGTCCGGCATCGATCTCCTCTTCACCCAGGTGCCGGATGTCCAGGTGGACGTAGCTGCCCTTGGGTCCCTCGAACACGTTCCCGGCCGCTTCTTCGTGAATGAAGGCCTGAGAAAGCCGGTCGCGCGGCCCCAATTCCATCGTCCGCGTACGGGGATGCTCCGGGTCGGTCACGTCCAACGGTTCACCAAGGTTATGGTCCTGCAGATAGCGCCGGCCATGCTTGTTCAACAGTACACCGCCCTCGCCCCGTGTGGCTTCGGTAATCAGGATTCCCGACCCCAGTAGTCCGGTCGGGTGGTACTGGACGAACTCCATGTCTTTGAGCGCCACACCGGCCCGATATGCGAGCGCCATCCCGTCGCCGGTCTTGATGGAGGCGTTGGTCGTGAATTTGAATATCTGCCCGCCACCACCGGTGCACATGATGGTTGCGTTGCCGACGATCCCATGCACCTCCCCGGTGCGTTGTTCGACCGCAACCACGCCCTGGCAACGTCCGTCATCCACCAGCAATTCCGTTGCGAACCACTCATCGTAGCGAGTGATGTTGTCGTACTTCAGGGTCGTCTGAAACAGCGAATGCAGAACGTGGAATCCGGTCTTGTCAGCCGCGTACCAGGTGCGCTCGGTCCGCATGCCGCCGAAGGGGCGGACCGAGATCCGGCCGTCCGGCTCCCGACTCCACGGGCAGCCCCAGTGCTCCAGCTGAATGAGCTCCCCTGGAGCCTCGCGGACGAACGCCTCTACCGCGTCCTGATCCGCCAGCCAATCGGAACCGCTGATGGTGTCGTAGATGTGGTCTTCAAAGCTGTCGCTGTCCTTGATGACAGCCGCCATCCCGCCTTCCGCGGCGACCGTATGGCTGCGCATCGGGTAGACCTTAGAGACGACCGCTACGTCTAGGCCGGGATCAACCTCGGCTGCCGCGATCGCGGCCCGCAATCCCGCTCCACCGCCACCGATTATGACAATGTCGTGCTGGAATAGCGCCATGGAGCGAATCATAGATCGGCTCCCCGATATCCGCAATTACCGACGGTGCCTTTTCGCGATCCAGAGGTAGCCGCCGTCGCCGCCCGCGAACCGGGCCGATCCGACACCTTTGAGAGTGCCGCCAGCCCCACGCCGCCGCCGGCAAGGAGCCCAGTTCCGGTGGACTTTCCGCCACTGAAATCATGTCCCGCGGGGCTCCAATACTCCGCCTACATCCCCATCACATCGATGAGTTCACGGACTGAATCGGCGGAGTGCTTAAGCCCGGCGAGTTCGTTCTCGGCAAGGTCGAGTTCAAGGACTTCCTCGACTCCGCCAGCGCCAAGCTTGACCAGCACGCCGACAAAGGTGTCCTTGATGCCGTATTCGCCCTCCAACATCACCGCGCAGGGGAACAGCCGCTTGCGGTCCATGAGGATCGCGTCGCACATCATCGCGACCGCCTCACCCGGAGCCTCGAAGGCACTGCCCTTCTTCAAGAGTCCGACAATCTCGCCGCCACCGCCGGCCGTGCGCTTGATGATCGCCTCCAGTCGGTCGGCGTCGATCAGCTCGGTCAGCGGGACGCCGGCCACGCTGGTGTAGCTGGGCACCGGGACCATCGTGTCCCCGTGGCCGCCGAGAACGAAGCCGGCTACGTCCTCCGGCGAAACGTCCAGCTCCCAGGAGATGAAGGTGCGGTAGCGGGCGGTGTCGAGCAGCCCGCCCTGGCCGATCACGCGGCTGCGCGGGAAACCGGAGACCGATTGCGCCAGCTGTGCCATGGCGTCCATCGGGTTGGTCAGGATGATGAGCGTGCAGTCGGGTGACCGCTTGACCAGTTCTTCGGTCACTTCTTCGACGATGGCCTTGTTCTTGAGCAGCAGGTCATCGCGGGACATCCCGGGCTGACGGGGAAACCCGGAGGTGATGACGCAGATATCGGACCCGGCGGTCTCGTCGTAGCCGTCCGAACCAACTATCGAAGGCGCGTGCCCGCCGAGGGTGAGACCCTGGTTCAGGTCCAGCGCCTTGCCGGCGGCGAAACCCTCCACAATGTCCACCAGCACCACGTCGGAGTAGCCGCGTTCGGCCAGTCGCCGCGCCGTGGAACCGCCCGTCGCGCCCGCTCCGACAACCGTCACTTTGGATCGCATCGGCTAACCCTTCCATTCTTCGCCGGCCGCCCGATATTGCGCGGTCTCCGACGATCTACACGGCGGGAAGGATCTTCCTCGCCGAATTGTTGACTCTTTTCATGGCCGGGCCGGCCGTGGCTAGCCCTGCATTCGCTCCTTCATCAATCGCGCCACGTCGGCCGGGAAGTCGGCCACCGACACGCCGGCGGCACAAAAGGCGTCGATCTTGGCCTGCGCGGTACCGGACCCGCCGGACACGATCGCCCCGGCGTGGCCCATGCGCTTCTCGGGCGGCGCCGCTCGCCCGGCCACAAATGCAGCGACCGGCTTGGTGACTTCGTTGGCGATGAACTCGGCGCATTCCTCTTCATCACTGCCGCCGATCTCGCCGATGACCACGATCCCTTCGGTGTCCGGATCGTCCTGGAACATCCGCACGCAGTCGATGAAATTGGTGCCGATCACCGGGTCGCCGCCGATGCCGATGCAGGTGGACTGGCCGAGGCCCATGTCGGTAAGCGCCTGGACGACTTCGTAGGTCAGGGTGCCACTGCGGCTGACCAGCCCGATCGGCCCGGGGATATGAATTTGCCCGGGCAGGATGCCGACTTTGACGTTGCCGCCGGGGGTGATGAGCCCGGGGCAGTTGGGACCGATAAGGCGGACACCGGCGGCAGCGGCGCGGTGATAGGTCGGGATTATGTCAAGCACCGGGATGCCTTCGGTGATGCAGACGATGAGGTCGATCCCGGCCGCGATCTGCTCGTCGACGGCGTCGGCAGCAGCGAAGGCCGGCACCAACACCAGGCCGCAGCTGGGCTGCGTTGCGGCGACGGCTTCGGCGACCGTATTGAACACCGGGACGCCGTGCTCGACCTGCCCGCCGCGCCCCGGCACGACCCCGCTGACAACCTTCGTGCCGTATACGATCATCAGGTTGGTGTGAAAGGAACCCTGGCGCCCGGTAATGCCCTGGACCAGTACTCGGGTGTCGCCGTCGATCAGGACGCTCATGCCGTCACCCCCGCCACGGCGGCCTTGACCGCGTCCACCATGTCGCGATGCGCCGCGATTCCGGCGTCTTCCAGGATTTGCAGGCCATCTGCCTCGTTGGTGCCGACCAGTCGCACGACCAGCGGGACCGTCCGTGACAGCTCTTGCGTCGCGGCCACCACGCCCTTCGCGACGTCGTCGCAACGGGTGATGCCACCGAAGATGTTGACCAGTACCAGTTCGACCGCTGGGTCGGCGAGGATGATCTCCATGGCGGTTCGCACCTGGTCGGCATCGGCCCCACCTCCCACATCGAGGAAGTTGGCCGGTTCGCCACCGTTCAATTGGATAACATCCAGCAGCGACATCGCCAGTCCGGCGCCATTGACCATGCAGCCGATGTTGCCATCAAGCTTCACGTAGCTGATCCCGTTTTCGCGGGCCTCACGCTCGGGGCCGGTCTCTTCTTCGGGGTTGCGCAGTTCCGCCAGATCCGGGTGCCGGAAGACGGCGCTGTCGTCGATGTCTACCTTGGCGTCGATGGCGCAGAGTTCGCCGTCGGGGGTGACAATAAGCGGGTTGATTTCGGCCAGCGAGGCGTCCAGGTCCACCAGCGCCTGCACCAGCTTGCGGGCGATGCCGTCGAACTGCCGGACCTGCGGCCAGTCGAGGCCGAGCTTGAAACCAACCTCGCGGGCCTGGTGCGAAGCCAACCCGGTGGCAGGATCGGCCGACACCCGAATGATGGCCCCGGGATTCGTCTTCGCTATCTCTTCGATCTCGACCCCGCCCTCAGCGCTGGCCATGAGCAGGATCGATTGTGACTGCCGATCAACAATGGCCCCGAGGTAGATCTCGGTGGCGATGTCGGAGGCCACCGCCACCAACACCTTCTCGACGATGTAGCCACGGACGTCGAGCCCGAGGATCTCTTCGGCGGCAACTTCGGCTTCGTCGGGGTCGGCCGCCAGCTTGACGCCGCCGGCCTTACCGCGCCCGCCGGTGAGCACCTGCGCCTTTACGACGACCGGGACATCGAACTCAGCGGCGATGGCAAAGGCCTCCGCCGGGGTAGTGGCGACGCGCGCGTCGGGGACCGGAAGGCCCGCCGCGGCAAACAGTTCGCGGGCCTGGTATTCGTGGATCTTCATGGGGTCCTTACAGGTTTCACGGCCAGTTGATAACACCTTGATATCACCAGTGGCTCAATCTAGCGGAAAGGCGGGACGAATGCTCGCCGCCGGCACAATCTATTGGCGCGGCTCGAAAAGGCGCGAGCAGAAACGGCTTTCAAGGAGCGGGCACTTCCGTCGATGGAGCTAGAATGCAGCCATCTACAACCTGCGGCCGGCAACGCCCGGTCGAATCGAATCTCACTTGCCAGAAGGATGCCCCGGATGCCCACCATCGACTCAACTCCGGACCTCGTCGCGCAGGTCTACGCACGCTCCCGCCACAACCTGAAGATCGTCCGCGAGCATCTGCAACGGCCTTTGAACCTGGCCGAGAAGGTGGTCTATGGCCACCTCGATAACGCGGCCGGGCAAGACCTTGCGCCGGGCGCCTACCTGCGACTGCGCCCCGACCGGGTGGCCCACCAGGACGCGACCGCCCAGATGGCGCTGCTACAGTTCATGCTCGCCGGCCGCGCGACAGCGGCCGTGCCGACGACGGTCCACTGCGACCACCTGATCCACGCCCACGCCGGCGCTGACTCCGACCTGGAAACCGCCCTCGACGAGAACGACGAGGTTTATGCGTTCCTGAAATCCGTTTCGGCGCGCCACGGGCTGGGCTTCTGGGGGCCGGGCGCGGGGATCATTCATCAGGTGATCTTGGAGAACTACGCCTTCCCCGGCGGCATGATGATCGGCACCGACAGCCACACCCCCAACGCCGGCGGACTGGGGATGGTGGCGATGGGCGTGGGCGGGGCGGACGCCGTGGACGTGATGGTCGATTTCCCGCTCGAGCTTCCGAACCCGGGCACGATCGGGGTACACCTCAGCGGCACGATGAGCGGCTGGACCGCGCCGAAGGACGTGATCCTGAAGGTGGCCGGGCTGCTGACCACCAAGGGCGGCACCAACCGCATCGTTGAGTACTTCGGGCCGGGCGTGGAGCAGATCGCCTGCACCGGCCGGGCGACCATCACCAACATGGGCGCCGAACTGGGCGCGACAACGTCGATCTTCCCCTTCGACCAGCGCATGGCCGACTACCTGCGGGCCACGGGTCGCGAAGAACAGGCGGAACTGGCCGAGGCCGCTGCTGATCTCCTCACCGCCGACGCCGAAGTCGCCGCCGATCTGGGCAGCTATTACGAGCAGGTGGTCGAGATAGATCTGTCCACCCTGGAACCGCATGTCGTCGGGCCGCACAGCCCGGACCGCGCGCGGCCGATTTCGGAGTTTGCAGCCGAGGTCGAGCGCGAGGGCTTTCCGGCGGACGTCTCGGCAGCGCTGATCGGCAGTTGCACTAATTCTTCCTACCAGGACCTGTCGCGAGCCGCCGATGTGGCCCGCCAGGCCGCCGCCGCCGGGATCCGCGCGAAGAGCCGCTTCCTGGTGACTCCCGGCTCGGAGACCATCCGAGCCACCATCGAGCGTGACGGGCAGCTAAAGGACCTGGAAGCGATTGGCGCCAATGTCCTGGCCAATGCCTGCGGCCCCTGCATCGGGCAATGGCGGCGCGACGAGATCGGCGACGGCGGCGACGTGCCGAAGGACAACTCGATCATCACCTCCTTCAACCGCAACTTCCCGCAGCGCAACGACGGCAACGCCGGCACCCGGGCGTTCATCTCCAGCCCGGAGACCGCGGTGGCCTTCACGCTGGGCGGCCGACTGACCTTCAACCCGCTGACCGACACCCTGGAAGGCGCCGACGGCCAACCGGTGAAGCTCGACCCGCCGGCGCCGGCGGCCGACATCCCGCCGGACGGCTTCATCGGCCGCGGCCACGGTTACGTGGCCCCGCCGGAGAGCGCCGGCGGCAGCGCCGTAACCATTGACCCGGCGAGCAAACGAATCGAAGCCCTGGACGCCTTCGGCCCGCGCACGGTCGAGCAGTTCCAGGGCATGGCCTTGCTGCTGAAGGCCCGTGGCCAGTGCACCACCGACCACATCTCCCCGGCCGGTCCCTGGCTGCGCTTCCGGGGCCACCTGACCAACATCAGCGAGAACATGTACACCGGGGCCAATAACGTCTTCAGTGACGCCCCCGGAACCGGGTTCAACCGGATCAACGACGAAACCGGCCAGGCCCTACCGGAGATCGCGCGTGGCTACAAGGCCGCCGGGATCGAGTGGATCGCCATCGGCGATGAGAACTACGGCGAAGGCAGCAGCCGCGAGCACGCGGCGATGTCGCCCCGGCATCTCGGCGGCGGAGCGGTCATCACCCGCAGCTTCGCCCGCATCGCCGAGTCGAACCTGAAGAAGCAGGGTCTGCTGGCGCTGACCTTCGCAAACTCCGGCGACTACGAACTGTTCCGGCAGGACGACCTGATCGACTTCACCGACCTGGCCGAACTGACCCCGGGCCGCGCGCTGGCCGTCACCCTGCGGCATGCCGACGGCTCAGAGGAAACGGTCTCCCTGGAGCACACCCTGAACGACGAACAGATCGAGTGGTTCTGGGCCGGCTCGGCGTTGAACGTCATCCACGCCGCTGGAAACTAGCCGCCGTACATATGAACAAGGGGCCTGACCGTCATGCGTGAAATCATGCCCGGTATCTTCCACTGGACCATCGAATGGCCCGGGGTCTTCCCGCTAGAGTCGTACTGGCTCAGGACGCCGGCCGGCGGAATCCTGGCCGACCCGATCGAGTGCGTCGATTTGGAGACCATCGCGGAAGCGGGTGACACGCTGGCGGTGGTGCTGACCAACGGCTGGCACGAGCGCTCGGCGGCGCTTTTCGCCCAACGGACGGGCGCGCCGATCTACGTCCCAGCCGGGCACGCGGCTCTCTACGAAGACCTCGACGAGTTCGCGACCTACTCCGGCGGTGACACGCTGCCGGGCGACCTGCTGGCCATCGCCACTCCCGGGCAGCGCGCCGACGGCGGCGAGCAGGCGCTGTTGTCCCCGATGCACGGAGGCACGTTGATCGTCGGCGACTGCCTGGGCACGGCGGCCAAGTGGACGCCCTGGCCGGAACTGCCGCTGGGCGGTCATCCGCGTAATCACCCGGTTCCGGCCGAGACGTTGGCCCACCTGCTGGAATACGCGTTTGAAAATCTGCTGCCGGGGCACGGTGCCCCGATCATCGGCGGCGCCCGCGACGCGCTTCAGAAACTTATCGAATCCGGCGTCAGCACCAGCCCGCCGGCGGCATTGGATTAGGCCCCGGCGCGGGCAACCGGCTGCAGGCGGATTCGCCCGCGGCGCCTATTCGCCGTCCTCGAAGATCCAGCGGTCGACGGCGCGCTCAGACTCCACCAGTTCACCTTCGTCGAAGTAGATGGCCATCTCAGCGGCGGCGGTTTCCGGAGCGTCGGAGGCGTGGACCAGGTTGCGCAGGCCGGCCTGGCCGAAATCGCCTCGGATCGTGCCCGCTTCGGCCTCCGGCGGTCGGGTGGCGCCGACCATCTTGCGGACCGCAGTGATCGCCTCGGGGCCTTCCAGGACCATCGCGATGACCGGCCCAGAAGTCAGGTGCTTGACCAAGTCCTCGTAGAAGAACTTGCCCTTATGCACTCCGTAGTGCTCCTCCGCCTGGGCCGTGGTCGGTTGCAGCAACTTGAGCGCCAGGAGGCGATAGCCGCGCCGGTCAAATCGCGCCAGGATCTCGCCTCCGAGGCCGCGCTGCAGGGCGTCCGGCTTCAGCAATACAAAAGTCTTTTCCAAGGTTCGCTCTACTCCTCTTCTGATTCCAAAAGGTGCCATTTGTCGTCAAGGATGCGCGCCACCCCGGTCCGCAACCCGCCAATGTTGGCGTTGGGCGCGGCGAAGATCAGCACTTCCCACTCCCCGGCCCGGAAGCCAACACACTGGATGCGATCGGTCTGCCACCAAATCTGATTGAGGTGCCCGAGGTTCAGGTCTTCGATTCCCCTCTCCAGGCTCCCCGTCAACGCGGCCAGCAACGGCGCGACCATCGCATCGCCCTCGCCGTCGATCCAGCGGGAACGGGGAAGCTCACCCAATCGCCACACTACCGCGCCGCGTACACCGTCAACGCCGAGAAGGGCGCCGATGAGTTGGTCGAGGGGCTCTTCGCGCTCATTCATCAGGAGTTCCGCCGGACCGCCCGGAAGTAGGCCTCCGAGGCGAGTTGCGGCCGCCGGTTGCGCAGGTAGTGATCGCCGAGCAGTCGCCATATTTCAATCGGAAAGCCGTCGAGTTCATCTAGTTTCTCGATGATGGCGACGATGTCGCCAAGGTCTTCACCGTCCAGCCGCTCGGCGAGGGTGCCAACCACCGAATCCCAGCCGCCGATTCGGGCCATCCCGATGAGTGCGGCGCGGCCGTCGTCGGGAG
>CAZVZW010000060.1:0-3250 GCA_964631365.1 uncultured Chloroflexota bacterium
TAAATCGACCAACTGATCGCTCGCCGGATCAAAACAGAGGAGGTGACCAGCATAGCGTAGCGGTCGAGGGTCTTTTCGGTGGGCAGTGGATGGCGATGGTCGTAGATGCGTTGGTCGGTGGCCACCAGGGTTACGGGGGAGAGGACGCCACGATCGCCGAGCCGGGCGCGGACGTCGGCGGCGATTCGTTCTTCGGTCTGGCCGGATTCCAGCGAGCGGGCGGCCTGCTCCAGTGCGGCGGCGGTGTCGGCGGCCAGCGCGAGCATGCGGGCGACCTCCTCCGGCACCAGCGCGGCGCGGAGGTCGGTGAGCCCATCGGCGGGGACGGCGCCGTCGATCGGGATGTCGGCGGCCAGCACGCCCGGGCCGGCGGCTTCGCGGATCCGCGCCGGTCCATTGAAGAACATGTCGGTCCAGTCGATGACCCGGTACTCGACCGGCAGGCCGTCCAATTCGTCCTGCTCAAGGCGCGGCATCTCGACGTTGCTGGTGAGGACTTCGACCCGCTCGGCGCTGTAGAGCAGGGTGGCGACGCCGGTGATATCGAAGGTGTCGATGTAGGAGCGGCCGCCGGCGGTGGCCCAGGCGAAGGTGGCGATGGTGCCGATGGCCAGGCGATCCCAGCCCCGCTCCGCCATCAGCGCGCGGATGCGGGCGGTCTTGGCGACGAATTCGGCGCGCCGCGCTTCTACCCCCGGCGCGATGAGGAAGTCTCCCGGCGGGCGGTGAGGACCTGGCGGATCGATTGCAGGCGGTGGAGCAGGTGCGACAACTCGGTGATGTTGGACAAGTTCAGGTTGACGACCATCTCTACGATGCCGTCCTTGTCGGTCTCAACGTTGGCGGAGACGATGCTGTAGCCCTCTTCCGCAACGACGGCGGCCATATCTCGCAGCAGGCCGCCGCGGTCGGTGGCGGCGAGCACGATCTGCACCGGGAAGAGGCTGGCCTCTTCTTCGCCCCAGGTGACCTCGACCAGGCTCTGACGGTCACCCTTCAGCTTCTCGCAGCCGACGGCGTGCACGACGACATCGCCGCCTTCGCGCAGACCGGCGATGTCGCGCTCCGGGGTCGGGTTGCAGCAGGTGGCCAGGCGAGTGGGCAGGCGGACGGCGGTCTCGACCCGCTGGGTGGTCCAACTGACGTCGATGATGCGCTCGGTCTCGGTGTTGTTGGCGATGTTGGGGCAGTCGGCGCGGTGGACGGTGACGCCGCGGCCACGGGTGATGAAGCCGACGATGTCGTCGCCGGGCAGCGGGCCGCAGCAGGAGCCGAGGCGGGTATGCAGGTCGCCGGTGCCGGAAACGTTGACCCCGGTGGTGATGGTGGCGGGGCGGGGGTGGATGATTTCGGCGGCGTCGCCAGCCGGCAGAAAGGTCGGCTCGGCGGCTTCGATGCCGAGGCGATTGATGACCTGGGTGGGGGTAACGGCGCCGTAGCCGATGGCGGCCAGCAGCCCTGAAAGGTTGGAGAAGGAAAGGCGCTCGATGACGCGCTGGAAATCCTTTTCGGCGATCTGGCTGATGCCCTTGTGGCCGATGCGGTGCAGTTCTTCGTTGAGCAGGCCACGGCCAAACTCTTCGTTCTCGGCGCGCTCCTGCCGCTTGAACCACTGGCGCACCTTGTCGCGGGCGTAACCGGTCTGGACGATGGTGAGCCAGTCGCGGCTGGGCCCGTGGCCGGCGCGACTGGTGAGGATCTCGACGGTGTCGCCGCTCTGAAGCTCACGCCTCAGGGGGACGAGGCGGCCGTTTACCTTGGCGCCGATGCAGCTGTGGCCGACTTCGGTGTGAATCCGGTAGGCGAAGTCCAGTGGGGTCGCGCCGCGCGGCAGGTCGAGTACTTCGCCCTGGGGAGTGAACACCAGGACCTGGTCACCGAAGATGTCGGCCTTGAGGATGTCGACGAAGGGCGCGGCGGTTTCGAGATCCTCCTGCCACTCGAGTACCTGGCGGACCCAGGCTAGCTTGTTGACGAAGTCTTCCTGGCCCAGGTGGCCTTCCTTGTAGCGCCAGTGGGCGGCCACCCCGAACTCGGCTTCGCGGTGCATATCCTCGGTGCGGATCTGGACCTCGAAAGCCCGGCCGCCGGGGCCGACCATGGCGGTGTGCAGGGACTGGTAATGGTTGGCCTTGGGGGAAGAAATATAGTCGTCGAACTGCCCCGACACCGCCCGCCAGCTGGAGTGGACGACGGCGAGGGCGCGGTAGCAGTCGTCGACCGAGCGCACGACCAAGCGAAACGCCAGCAGGTCATAGATCTCTTCCAGCTCAACCTGGGCCTCGCGCATCTTGCGATCGATGCTGTAGAGGTGCTTGGCGCGCCCGGAAACTTCGGCGTCGAGGCCGGCCTCTTCGAGTTTGGTGCGCAGCTCTTCCATGACTTCGTTGACAAGCTGCTCGCGCTCAATGCGGCGGGAATCAATGACGTTGGCCAGCTGGCGGTAACGACTCGGGTTAAGCTCGCGGAACGAGCCGTCCTCCAGCTGCCATTTCCAGTGGAAGATTCCGAGGCGGCCGGCCAGCGGGGCGTAGATTTCCAGCGTCTCGGTGCAGAAGCGGCGGAGCTTTTCGTCGGGCAGGGCGCTGACCGTGCGGATGTTGTGGAGGCGGTCAGCGAGCTTCACCAGCACCACCCGGATGTCGCGGGCCATGGCCAGGAACATCTTGCGGAGAGACTGGGCCTGCTCTTCTTCCAGATTGGTGATCTCCAGCATGCCGAGCTTGGTGACGCCGTCGACCAGGTCGGCGACCTCGTGCCCGAAGCGGTCCTGGATGGTTTCGAGATCGGTGCCGGCATCCTCGACGGTGTCGTGCAGGAGGGCGGCGGCGATGGCCGCCTCGTCGAGGCGCAGGTCGGTGAGCAGGATGGCGACGGCGAGGGGATGGTTTACGTAGTCCTCGCCGGAAAGCCGCTGCTGGCCGGCGTGGGCTTCGGTGGCAAAGGCGTAGGCGTCGGAGATCAACCGCAGCGCCCCGATGCGGCGCGGGCCCTGGATGTATGCGCCGGCTGCCTCCAGCAATTCGTCCAGGCTGCCGGGGACGTCGACCACCACCCGGGTGTGCTCTACCGCGTGGATCTGTACGCTCACTGGCCCGCTCCCGGTTGATTGGAAACTCTACCCGGCCGCTCGAACATCCTCTATAAGCATATCGAGCCTTGTTTGTCCCTGATAGGTAGATTTTGCTAACCGGAAGGCGACGTCGTAGTCGTGGCCGGGCTGGAGAGCTCCGACGTGGGCCCCGCCGCC
>CAZVZW010000060.1:3350-5365 GCA_964631365.1 uncultured Chloroflexota bacterium
GGCGAATTCTTCGAGGCGATCGCCGGCGAGGGTGAATCCGCCGGCGCGGGGATGCCCGCCGTGGCGGTCGAGGATCACGTGGCAGGCGCTGAGAGCCGCGACAACGCTGAAACCCTCGGGAGACCGCGCAGAGCCCTGGGCGACGCCGTCGCGCACGGAGGCGACAAAGGCCGGCCGGCCGCTGGCTTCGGCCAGCCGCCCGGCGACCAGGCCGATGACGCCGGGGTGCCAGTCGTCGCCGTAGGCGAAGACCGGTCCGTTGGCGGTGGCGAACTCCTGCGCCGCCGCCAGCACATCCTTGGTGGCCTGCTGGCGCCGGCGATTCAACTCTTCCAGTTCCAGCGCTAGGCGGTCGTTGGCGACCGGGTCGTCGCCGGTCAGGAGCCGATAGGCGATGCGGGCGTCATCCATGCGGCCGGCGGCGTTGATCCGCGGGCCGAGCCGGTAGCCGAGGTCGGTGGAGGTGATGTCGCCGGGGGTGAGCCGGGCGGCGTTGATGAGCGCCTTCATGGCCGGGCGCGATCCAGCGTTCATCCGCTGCAGACCCTCGAGGACGAACAGGCGGTTCTCATCGCGCAGCGGGACGACATCGGCGACGGTGCCGAGGGCGACCAGGTCGAGGAGGCTCTCAGCTTCGATGGCCTCGGGCGATTCGGCTTCCATCAGCACCGCCTCGGCGAGCTTGTAGGCGACGCCGACGCCGGCCAGGTCGGGGAAGGGATAGCCCTCACCGGGATTGTGCGGGTTGAGAGCGATGGCGGCGGCGGGAAGCTCGGTGACGACGGTGTGATGGTCGGTGACGATGACGTCCATCCCGGCGGCCAAGGCGGACTCGACTTCGGCGACGGCGTTGGCTCCGCAGTCGGTGGAGATCAGCAGGTTGACGCCCTCGGCGGCAATGGCGGCGATGGCGGCCTGGTTGAGCCCGTAGCCTTCGCGGCGGCGGTCAGGGAAGTAGGCGGTCGGGTCGAGTCCCAGGGAGTGCAGCGCCAGGGTCAGGACGGAGCAACTGGTGACGCCGTCGGCGTCGTAGTCGGAGTAAATACAGACCCGCTCGCCGGCGGCGACGGCCCGCAGCAGGCGCGCGGCGGCGGCCTCCATGCCGTCCATCAGGAAGGGGTCGTGGGGCGGCAGACCGCCGGCGATGAATTCACCGATGGCGTCGGCGTCGCGCAGGCCGCGATTGTGCAGCAGTTGGACAGCCAGCGGGGGGAGGTCGGTGACGGCGCCAAGGTCTTCGGGCGACAGCCGTGGCGCGATCCGCCAGCGGCGACCGCTGAGGCTCAATCGCTCCGCGTTATTCAAATGCCCGCCGTCCTTCCTTTAGTATGCCGGGGATTCTAGCTTCGCCGGGCGCCGGAGATATGCCAGGCACCGCGCGAGCGATATGGAGACCGCAATTTGAACCGACGACTGCTGGTGATCCCGGCGCTGCTGGCGGTAGTGATTGGTATCTGGGCGGGACTGGTGCGGGTTGGCTGGGACTGGCCGATGCCGCGGGGCGGCTGGGTGCCGGACCACGGGCCGCTGCTGGTGTCCGGATTTCTGGGCACGGTGATCGGGATGGAGCGAGCGGTGGCGCTGGATCGCCGCCCGGCCTTCATCGCGCCGCTGCTTGGGTCGGTGGGGATTCTGACGCTGGTGCTGGGCGCGCCTTCGCCGACGGCGCCGATCCTGATGATCGGCGCAGCGATCGGGATGACGGCAGTGAACGTGCTGGGGCCGCTGAGCCGCGGGCGTTTCGCCGACCACGCGCTGGTGGTGATCGCCGGTTCGCTGATGTGGCTGGCCGGCAACGTGCTGTGGGCGTTCGGCTTCGCCGGCTACCAGTTGACGCTGTTCTGGATCGGTTTCGTGGCCCTGACGATCGGCGGTGAGCGGCTGGAACTATCGCAGTTCAGCCGGCCCGGCCCACGGGCGCGGGTGCTGTTCTGGGTCTTCGCGGCGCTGCTGCCGCTGGGCGCCGGGTTGAGCGCCGGCGGGATCTGGAGCGGCCAGCGGATCCTCGGCGCGGG
>CAZVZW010000060.1:5465-12669 GCA_964631365.1 uncultured Chloroflexota bacterium
TCAGCGAGGCGTTCCACCCGATGCTCTACGCGCCGGTAGCGCTGATGCACGGCTCGCTGGCAGCGCGCTTCCTGGGTGATCTGTTCACCGAGCCGGGTCTACGCCAGTGGGGGGCGCTGCTCAACGCGGTGGCGCTGGTGGTGTTCCTAGTGTTCATGGTGCGATTGGCGCAGCGCGCCCGACCGCTGGCCTGAGCCGGCGGCAAACCGCCGGCTCAACCAGCTATTTCGATCCGGGCTATTCGGTGTAGTAGTTGATCGAGTTCAGGGAGCCGTCGCCGGACATCGAGCACTTGGCGTCTCGGTCGACCGCGATCTCGATCAGGTAGGGCTGGTCTTTGGCGAAGGCGCGTTCCAGCGCGGCGTCGAATCCGGCCGCGTCGGTAACGGCCTCGCCGGCGACGCCCAGGCCCTCGGCGGTCTTAACGAAGTCGATACCCGGGACGTGGTGGCGGTCGGTGTCGCCGTAGGTGAGGTCGGTGCTGATGCGGCGCTCGCCGAACTTGCCGTCCTGGGCATGACGGATGAGCCCGAGCCAGCCGTTGTTGATGACGCAGACGACGACGCCGATGTCGTGGTGGGCTAGGGTGGCCAGGTCGGCCAAGGCCATGCCGATGCTGCCGTCGCCGAGCAGGTTGACGACCTGGGCCTCGGGCCGGGCCATCTTGGCGCCGATGGCCGCGCCGAGGCCCCAGCCCATCGTGCCCGCCCCGCCGGTGACCAGGTAGGTGCGCGGCTCGTAGATCTCGAAGAACTGCCCGGACCACATCTGGCTGACGCCGCAGTCATGGGTGACGATGGCGTCGCGATCCAGGAAGGTGCGCAGCATCGCGATGGCCTGCTGGGGCTTCAGGAACTCGGAGTCGAATTCGGTGCGCCGGTCGACCTCGACCTTGCGGGCAGCGAAGCTGACGGCCAAGTCACAGGTCTTGTAATCGTCGATTGTCTTGCCCCGCTGGACCAGCGCGGCCTGGAGGCGCGGGAGGAAGTCCTTCACGTCGGCGGCGATGCCAAGTTCGGCATCAACCATCAGGCCGAGCATCTCGGGGTTGATGTTGACGTGGACGATTTTGGCGTGCTCTTTGAGGTCTTTGGGCAGGCCGACGCTGCGGTCGGAGAAGCGCCCACCGAGGTTCACGATGAGATCGGCGGCGTTGAAGAGTTCGTTACCCAGCGGGGTGTTGCAGCTGGTGCCGATGGCGCCGGCGTAGAGGGGGTGGTCGGCCGGAATCGCGCCGCGGCCCATGTAGGTGAGAACGGCGGGAAGGCCGGTGGTCTCGATCAGGGCGCGGAACTCGTCGGCGGCGTCGGCCAGGATGATGCCGCCGCCGGCGAGGATGGCCGGGCGCTCGGCGGCAAGGATCATGTCGGCGGCGCGGTTGACTTCGTCGTCGGTGGCGCGGGCGAGTGCGGGGGCCGGGGCCGGCTGGCGGGGGGTGAAATCGATGTTCTGCAACTGCACGTCCAGCGGCAGGTCGATCAGCACCGGGCCCATCGGGACCTCGGTGGCGATGCGCCAAGCGTTGTAGACGGCGTCGACGATCTCTTCGCCGGAGTGCGGCTGGAAAACGGCCTTGGTGACGGAGCGGACGACATCGGGGGTGGGAGCCTCCTGGAAGGCGCCGTGGTTGAGTAGGGCGACGTTGACCTGGCCGGTGAAGGCGATCAGCGGGATGCGGTCGAAGAGCGCGCCGTAGAGACCGGTGGCCAGGTTGGTCGAGGCGGGGCCGGAGGTGACCATGCAGACGCCGGGCTGGCCGGTGATGCGGGCCCAGCCGTCGGCGGCGAAGACGGCGGTCTGCTCGTGGCGAACGACGTAGGAGTCGATGTTGCCGCGGCGGTGGATGGCGTCGAAGACCGGCAGGATCGCCGCCCCGGGAATGCCCCAGATGCGGTCGACGCCCATCTGCTCGAGGATGACGACGGCGGCTTCGGCCGCACTCATGGTGGTGCTCGTCGCTGAGTCAGCGCTAGTCGTGGTTGTTGCTTGCGCCATGGCGGCCCTCTCCCAGACGGGTGGGCGGCCCCCCGGCGAAAGCCGGGGTCGCTCCGGCCGCCCTGCGGTCAATAATCTGGCTCCAAATATAGCCGCAGCGCCAAATGCGTGACCGATATCGGGCTGCGTCCCGGGCGGATTGGCCCGTCTAGGGCAAGAGCGACATCCCGGCCATGGCGCCGATTACGGCCCCGGCGGCGAGTCCAACGATGAGCATCACGACGATCCAGCGGGTGGCCAGGAGCGGCTCGGCGTCGTCGCGATCGCGTCGGGCGGCGGCGACCGCGCCGGGCGCGGGTCGCTCGCCGTACGGGTCACCGACGCCGAGCGGGGGCGGGGTGAGCTGGGTCACGAAGCTCGCCGCCGGTGCGGTGGCTGTCGGAGCCGGTGTCGGTTCGGGCGCGGCCCGGGTGACCGGTTCAGCCACGGGCGCCGGTGGTGGGTCGGCAAGCATATCGGCCTGCTGGAACTCGGCGGCGGGCTCGGGGTCGGACCCGGCTTCGGAATCCTTGAGGCTGGCGGTCTCGACGTGCTCCAGAAAACTGGGACGGTTGACGTTGCGCCGCTTGAGTTGATCGTCTTTGGCCTGGGCCATTGCGCGTCCGGATTAAGTTGGTGGCCGCGCCTATTGTTGACTACCGCCCAACAATTCCACAACTACATCCATTACCTTTTCGGCAATCGCCTGCTTCGGTGCCGGGCCGGCCTCGGTTACCTGACCATCACCGCGGACGATTTTGACCCGGTTCATGGCCGAGCCGAAACCGAGCCCGGAGGCGGCGACGTCATTGGCGACGATGGCATCGAGTGCTTTGGACTCGAGTTTCGCGCGGGCGTTCTCCAGCAGATTTTCGGTCTCGGCGGCAAAGCCGATCTTCACGAATCCGCCGCTGAGGCCGGCCAGGATGTCGTCGGTCTGCTGGAGATCGAGGGAAAGCGGCCCGCCGGATTTCTTGATCTTTTGCTCGGCGACAACGACCGGGGTGAAGTCGCCGACGGCGGCAGCCATCACCAAGGCGTCGCAGCCGGCGGTAGCCTGCTCGACCGCCGTCTTCATCGCGGCCGCACTGGTGGCCTCGATTACTTTCATGCCAGTGGGCGGTTCGACGGCGATGGCACCGACGATCAGGGTGACCCCGGCGCCACGATCCCGCGCCGCTCGGGCCAGGGCGATGCCCTGGCGGCCGGATGAGGGATTGCCGATGAAGCGCACCGGATCGATGGCCTCGCGGGTGCCGCCGGCGGTTATGACGATCTTCTTGCCTTCCAGATCGCCGCCCTGCCCGAGCGTGGCGCCGATCCGGTCAATTACGGCTTCCACGTCGGCCAACCGCCCGACGCCGGAGTGCCCGGAGGCCAGCCGCCCGGTCCCCGGGGCGATGATGCCGACGCCGCGATCGGCCAGGGTGCGCAGATTGGCCTGGGTGGACTCGGCCAAGTACATGCTGGATTCCATCGCCGGCGCGACCAGGCGGGGGGCGGCGGTGGTGAGCCAGGTGGCGGAGACGATGTCGTCGGCCAGGCCCATGGCCAGTCGCGCGATGGTGTTGGCGGTGGCGGGAGCGACGATCATCAGGTCGGCGGCGCGACCGAGTTCGACGTGGGCGATGCGGCCCTCGCGGTCGACCTCGCCAACATCGGTGTGGACGGCCTGGCGGGTCAGCGCCTGGAAATTGAGCGGGCTGACGAAACCGCGCGCCGCGGCGGTCAAGACGCTGTGCACGTTGGCCCCACGATGCGCGAGGGTGCTGGCGAGTTGCACGGCCTTGTAGGCGGCGATGCTGCCGGTGACGCCGAGGACGATGTTCCTGCCCTGCAACCCGCTCATCCGGCGACCACCCTTCGCTCGTGAGCGATGGCCAGCCCGAGCAGGGTGAGGTCGGGGGCGACCTCGTCGATCAGGTTGATGTCGGCGATGACCTGGTCGGCGAGCCCGCCGGTAGCGATGACCCGCGGCCGCTGGCCTAACTCGGCGAACAGGCTCTCCAGCAGGCCGCGGACCTGGTGCACGTAGCCCCAGTAGATGCCGGCCTGCATACATTCGACGGTGTTCTTGCCGACGATGCGTTCGGGGCGGGCGAAGCGCACCCGGGGCAGCTGCGAGGTGCCGCGAAACAGCGCCTCGGTGAGCATCGCCACGCCGGGAGCGATGACGCCACCGGTGTAGTTGCCGTCTTCGTCGACAACGTCGAAGGTGGTGGCCGAGCCGAGATCGACCACGATGGCCGGCCCGCCGAAGAGTTCGGCGACAGCGGCGCAGTTGAGGACGCGGTCAACGCCGACTTCGCCCGGGAAATCCACATGCACGGCGACGCCGGGGATTGTGGTGGCGGAGACCGGGAGCGGGGTGACGCCGGCGGTGGCCGCGACTGCTTCGCTGATGGTCGCGGTGAGCGGCGGGACGACCGAGCCAATGACGGCGGCGGCGAGGTCGCCGGGCTCGATGCCGGCCCGCTCAAGAGCGGCTCCGAGCAGCAGCGCGTATTCGTCGGCGGTGCGGCCGCGCTCGGTGGCGAAACGCCAGGAATGCTCGATGGCGCGCGCGCGCAACACGCCGATGCTGATGTTGGAATTGCCCACGTCGATGGCCAACAATCGGCCGTGGCCGTCGCCGCCATCGGGGTTGTCGGGGGAACCTGCGCTCAAGGGCGTGCCGTCCGATCCGCTCGGAATTGCCTGTTGCTCTCGATCCAGCCTAATCTTGACGACTTTGAAAGCGCCAGAATTCCATCTTGGCGGGTTGTCCCCGCTGGAACTAGAAACACTCACTTTGCCGGAGCTGCGGGCGGTGCTGCCCGAGGTGCAACTGGCGGTGGTGACGCTGGGCTCGATCGAGCAGCACGGGCCGAACACGGCGCTGGAAACCGACCTGGCGATGGCCCACGAGATGGCCCGGATGGCGTCGGCGCGGCTGTACCCAAAGCTGCTGGTGGTGCCGCCGATCCCGTGGGGGATGTCGGACTACCACATGGATTTTCCGGGCACGCTGAGCCTGCGCCCGGAGACGGTGCTCGATGTTCTGCGTGACATCTTCGGCTCGCTGCGCCAGCACGGCATCGAGAACTGGCTAATCACCAACTTCCACTCGGGCAACGAGGGGATCATCAATGTGGCGGTACAGGCGCTGGGGACGGAGATGAAGCCGAACTTCCTGGGCTCGGTCTCGCTGGCGCAACTGGAACCGGACAACATCGAGGCGCAGGTGCGACGCTCACCGGTAGTGGGGCACGGCTGCGAGGTGGAGACCGCCGAGTTGATGTACGTACGGCCGGACCTGGTGCGGATGGAAGACGTGGTGGCCGGCGGCCTGCGCACGGAGCACATCGACCGGCGGCGCAAGTTCTACGGAAGCGGCGTGCGGGTGACCTGGTCGTTTGCCGACGGCACGAGCAACGGCGCGCTGGGAGACTCCCGCCACGCCAGCTACGAGGGCGGCAAGAATCTGGTGGAGGGGATGATGGGCGAATTTATGGACATCCTCGACGAGATCATGAGTAATTGGCTGGACCGGAACGAAGGGGCGGATTCCTGATGGCAAATGAGAACGGCGGTGGCCGCGAACTGCTACTGTCGGAGCTGACCACCCTGGAGGTTGAACGCCTGCAGGATCAGATCGAACTGGTGCTGCTGCCCTTCGGAGCCACCGAGCAGCACGGCCCGCACCTGGCGATGGGGACGGACTCGTTCATCGCCGATGCGTTCTGCCGCGAAATGTCGCGGCGGCACTACCCGCGGTTACTGGTGGCACCGCCGCTGCGCTGGGGACTGTCGGGACTGCACATGGATTTTCCGGGCACGATCACGCTTTCGGCGGACACCGTGATGCGCATCTTTGAGGACGTGATCGACTCGCTGGTGGCGCATGAGTTCAGTTGTTTTTTGATCGTCAACACCCACGGCGGCAATCGCGATGTGGCGAAACTGGCGGCCACCCAGATCGGCGCTCGCGAGGGCGTGGACTTCATGGGCGCCGTCGACCTGGGCAGCCTGATCGAACCGGACGTCCGCGCCCGGCAACGCGCCGCCGGCAGCGGCCGCGGCGGGCACGCCTGCGAGGACGAGACTGCGACGGCGATGTACCTGTGCCCGGAGATCGTGCGCGAGGACCAGATCGCGGAAGCCGAACTGAACGAAGGCGCGTTCGAGTTCCGCCGGGCGATGGAAACGCACGGAATCCGGGTGCCGACCAACATGCACGACCTGACCGAAGGCGGCGCACTGGGCGACCCGACGCTGGCCACGGCCGAACTGGGCGAAGAACGGGTGGAGTCGGCCTATGCGCGGCTGGGCGACCTGATCGACACGATCACCGCCTAGCTCCGGGCACGCGGCCTAAGAGGCGGGGCGCTCCTCGACCGAATGCCATTCGCAGGCGTCGCACCACTTGATGACGATGCTGCCGTCGACGGAACGAAACTTCTGCAGGGTGCCGGCCGGCTCGGGGGCGCAATCATTGTGAGTGCGCCCGGTTTGCTCCACCCAGTCTTCGACATCCTGATCGATCAACCGGGCCAGCCGGTTTCGGGTAACAATTCCCGGGCGCGCGAATGGTCATCCAAAGGTCGACTGACTCCCCACGACTGACACGTCGTTCAACATCATAAATCCGGGAGGATCATAGCTTCTGATTGGAACCGGAACTGTGTCCTGTCTCACCGGACGGCCCGGCATTTCGGATCAGTCATCAGCGGCGTCGAATTCGCCCGGGGGTCGCCCGCAACCCGCGGATCAGGTCTCGCTGCTCGACCGGTTCAAGGCCCGCCGCCGGCTTTAAGAGTACGTAGGCGTTGGGCGGCATTTCGCCTTCAACGATCGATTCGGCGGCCGCCCATTCGCCCATCAATCGGTTGCCCGCCGCGCGGCCCGTGCTACGCTGGCGCAACCCGCCGGGGTGGCGGAATTGGCAGACGCATTGGACTTAAAATCCAAAGGGCTACGCCCGTGAGGGTTCGAGTCCCTCCCTCGGCACCACCTATCCATCTCAAGATTCACCTACTCCTGTGGTTGTTTAGCTACCGGGCAATGGATCCGGCCGAATGTAGCAACGCATGTAGCAACCAGCTGCCGAAACCGGCGGCATCCGCCCTACGAGGCCCGCCCGCTTCGCTCCGTTTCGTCCGAAGCGGGGCGCATTATTGTGTCCAAATCCTCAGCCGCTTCCCGCATCGCCGAGGGCACTGCCGTTGCGTAGATGCGCATGGTCGTGTCG
>CAZVZW010000061.1:0-12353 GCA_964631365.1 uncultured Chloroflexota bacterium
GCAGGCCGTCGAACTGGCCGAATTTCTGCTCGCGCGCGGCGTCCGGCCCATCTTCTACGTCACTCCGCTCAATATCGCCCCAGCCAACCAGGACCTCAGCGACGAATTACACCGCGTCACTAGTGCCAACGCCCGGTTCATCCGCGATGCGGTCGCCGCCACCGGGGCGACGGTCATCGATCTGGTCGACGACCTGGAGCCGGGGTATTTCTCTAACCGGTCCCCGGAGCAGTTCCTGTACGGGCACCTCGACCAGCGCGGCCGGGCCTACATCGCCGAGCGGCTGGCCGCCGCCATCGGTAGGGACGCGCCCCGATGACCCCCTCGTTCGCCCAACAAGTTCCCGTCCGATGAGCTTCAACTCGGTCGATTTCCTAGTCTTCTTCCCGTTCGTCGCGCTCGCCTACTACCTGATCCCGGGGCGCTTCCGCTGGGTCTTACTGCTGGCCGCCAGCTACTACTTCTACGCCGCCTGGCAACCGGCCTACGCCCTGCTGATCGGCGCGGCCACCCTGGTCAGCTACGCCGCCGCGCTGCTCACCACCCGCCCCTCCCGCCGCGCCACCCGACTCAGGCCCATCGCCCTCGCCGCCGCCGTCATCCTGGGCATGCTGGCCGTCTTCAAGTACTACGGCTTTTTCATGGGCGCACTGGCCGAACTACTCGATCCACTCGGCATCCAGCTCACCGCCCGCCGTTTCGATCTGCTGCTGCCGGTCGGCATCTCCTTCTACACCTTCCAGACCCTCGGCTACCTCTTCGATGTCTACCGCGGCCGCAAGACCGCCGAGCGCCACCTGGGCCGCTTCGCGTTGTTCGTCAGTTTCTTCCCGCAACTCGTCGCCGGGCCCATCGAAACCGCCGACCACCTGATGCCGCAGCTCGCCCGCAAACACGACTTCGACACCAACCGGGTCGTCGCCGGTCTGCGACGAGTGCTCTGGGGGATGTTCAAGAAGGTCGTCATCGCCGACAGCCTAGCCATCGTCATCCAGCACATCTACTCGCTCAACAATCGACCCACGATCGAGTTCGAAGGCCCACTGCTCATCATCGGCACCATGCTCTTCGCTTTCCAGATCTACGCTGACTTCTCCGCCTACTCCGACATCGCCATCGGTGCCGCCCGCATCCTGGGGATCGACCTCGTCGAGAACTTCCGCTTCCCTTACCACGCCGGCTCCATCGTCGACTTCTGGCGCCGCTGGCACATCTCGCTCTACCGCTGGTTCCGCGAGTACGTCTACTTCCCGCTCGGCGGCAGCCGCGTCGGCACCCTGCGTCGCTACCGCAACATCATGATTATTTTCCTGGTCAGCGGGCTCTGGCACGGCGCCGCCTGGAACTTCGTCGTCTGGGGCGGGCTCCACGGCGTCTATCTCATCGCCGCCGACCTATTGCGCCGCGGGCGCTCGCGCACCACTGAATCCGGCCCCTTCGTCCCCGAAACAGCGGCCGCAAGATTCCGCCTGTCCACCCTGCTTGCGGTGCCCTTCACCTTCCTCCTCGTTTGCTTCGCCTGGATCTTCTTCCGCGCCGACGACCTCAGCCAGGCCTTCGAAATCATCGGCCGCCTGCCGGAAGGCTGGGACTTCAGCCAGCAGCCCGGGTTCGCCGCTCGCTTCAGCGCCATGTTGGGCGCCGAGGCCACCACCTACTGGCGGCTCACACCGATGCTGCTCTTACTCGTCGAACCGCTCGGCTTCGGCATCGGGCAGCGGCTGGCTAGCCGGCGCCCGCTGTACACCCCCATCCGCTTGGCTTACTACGCCGCGCTCATCGCGGGAATCTTGAACATGGGCACCATCGAAGCGATCCCCTTCGTGTACTTTCAATTCTGAGGACACCCGACTCACGACCCGAAAGGACTCCCCGACATGGCCCTGTTGCACATCCCGTCGGCGCTGCGCGAAATCACCGGCGGCCAGTCGCGGGTTGAGATCGACGCCACCACCGCCGGCGAGGCCGTCGACCTGCTCGAAGCGCGGCACCCGGGCATCAAAGCGCACCTCCTCGACGGCGACCGCCTCCGTCCCGGCTTAGCGCTCTACCTGGATGGCGCCGAAGTCGCCACCGGCCTGCGCACCCGGCTCACCGTCACTAGCAAGCTCTACTTCCTCGCCGCCCAGTCCGGGGGCTAGCCACACCCCACCACCCGATCTCTGGCATCATCGCAGCCACCGGGCCGGTCCGAAGCCCGCCCGCGCAAGGAGAATCGATGCCGCGCCCCAACGTCCTCTGGATCTGCACCGATGGGCAACGCTGGGACGCCCTGGGCTGCTACGGCAACGAACTGGTCGCCACTCCGCACCTGGACCGGTTAGCGCAGGACGGACTGGTCTTCGAGAACGCCTTCTGCCAGAGCCCGGTCTGCAATCCCAGCCGCGCCAGCTTTCTGACCGGCCGCTATCCCCGCACCACCCGCACCCGCCAGAACGCCCGGGGCATGCCCGCCGACGAAGTCCTGGTGACAAAGCTCCTCGCCGACGCCGGCTACAGCTGCGGACTCGCCGGCAAGCTCCACCTGGGCGAGAGCGGCGCCGCAGGCGGCCAGGCGAACGGCGAGCGGCAGGTCGAGACCGGCTACTCGGTCGTCCACCGCTCCAACAGCCCCACCCCCGACCGCCCCGGCAACGCCTACACCGGCTGGCTGGGCGAGCGCGGGCTCGACTACCACTCCAAGTCCTATCAGGATTCGCCGTGGGTCGAGGCCGGCATGCCCGCCGAGCACCACCACACCACCTGGTGCGCGCAGATGGCCATCAACTTCATCGAAGCCCACACCGGCGGCGAGCAACCTTGGCTCTTCTCGGTCAATATTTTCGATCCGCACTTCCGGCTCGATCCCCCGGCCGATCACCTGGACCGCTGGGCCGCACGCCTCGACGAGATCCCTCTGCCCAACCTGGTCGAGGGCGAAATCGACGGCAAGCCCCGGTTCCATGGGCGCCATCACCACGATGAACTCGACCCGCCGCAGCCCTACCCGTACCTTGAAATGTCCGACGACGACCACCGGCTGATCACCGCCGCCTACTGGGCGATGGGCGAGCTGATCGACGCGCAGGTCGGCCGGTTGCTCGACGCCCTGGAGCGCAGCGGCCAGCTCGAAGACACCATCGTCATCTTCACCTCCGACCACGGCGAGCTGCTGGGCGATCACGGCATCTACCTGAAGGGGCCGTTCTTCTTCGAGCCAGCCACCCACGTACCGCTGATCGTCTCCCAACCGGGCGCCATCGAGCCCGGCCGCAGCTACGCGCTGGTCGAACTGGTCGACCTAGCGCCAACGCTTGTGGAAGCCGCCGGTCTGCCCCCGGCCCCCGGCATGCAGGGGCGCTCGCTCGCCCCGCTATTGCAGGGCAACGGCGACCGCGACCAGCACCGCGACGACGTCTACTGCGAGTTCTACAACGCCATCGACCGGCCCGCCGAAGCGCCCGTACACTCCACCATGGTGCGCACCCGGCGGCACAAGCTGGTCCTGCATCACAGCAGCGACGAAGGCGAGCTATACGACCTGCGCGAAGACCCGGGTGAAAACGTAAATCGCTGGGACTCCGCCGCCCACGCCGAAATCAAGACTGAACTGTTAATCCAACTCGCGAACCGGATGGCCTGGACCGTCGATCCGCTGCCGGTCCGCGCAAGACCCCCCCGGGAGGGCTAGATGGCGCCACCGAACATCCTCTGGATCTGCACCGACCAGCAACGCTGGGACACCCTGGGCTGCTACGGCAACGAGTTCGTCCGCACCCCGGTCGCCGATCGCTTGGCCGACGAGGGCGTCATCTTCGATCTCTGTTTCAGCCAGAGCCCGGTCTGCACCCCCAGCCGCGCCAGTTTCCTCACCGGACGCTATCCGCGCACCTGCCGGGGACGGCAAAATGGCGTCGACATCCCGGCCGACGAGGTGCTGGTCACGAAAGTCCTGGCCGACGCCGGCTACACCTGCGGACTCGCCGGCAAGCTGCACATCTCCACCTGCCATCCGTCCGTCCAGCCGCACACCGAGCGCCGCATCGACGACGGCTACGCCGTTTTCCACTGGTCGCACCATTCCGGCCTGGACTGGACCAGCAACGACTACGGCCTCTGGCTGAAGGAGAAGGGCGTGGACTACGAGCCCTACCCCTACGAAGGCTCGCCGCACGTCGACGCCGGCTACCCGGCCGAGCACCACCACACCACCTGGTGCGTCGAAAAGACGATGGCCTTCATGCAGGCGGCCGCCGACTACGACAACCCCTGGCTGTTCTCGGTCAACATCTACGACCCCCACCACTCCTTCAATCCGCCGGTCGAGTACCTGCAGCGCTACCTGGACAACCTGGATGACATCCCGCTGCCCAACTACGTCGAAGGCGAACTGCATGACAAGGGCCCCTTCCAACAGCTCGACAACACCGAGGGCGGCTACAACGGGATGGGATCGCAGTTCCGCCAGGGCGAGATGACCGACCGCGACCACCGCCTGACGCGGGCCGCCTACCTGGCTATGTGCGATCTGGTCGACGACCAGATCGCGCGCCTCCTCGAAACCCTCGAAGAAACCGGCCAGGCCAGCAACACTCTGGTCATCTTCACCTCCGACCACGGCGAGATGCTCGGCGACCACGGCATCTACTGGAAGGGCCCCTATTTCTACGAACCGGCCGTGCGCGTGCCGCTGATCATGAAGCTCCCCGGGGCCATCGAAGCCGGTCGCCGCAGCCAGGCGCTGATCGAACTCAGCGACCTGGCCCCGACCCTACTCGACGCCGCCGGCGTCGACATCCCGCCCGGCATGCAGGCCCGCTCGTTCTGGCCGTTGCTGACCGGCGACGCCGACCTCCACGAACACCGCGACGACGTCTACTCGGAGTACTACAACGCCATGCCTTGGCACCGCGACCCGACCGCCCAGGTCACCATGGTCCGGACCCGGACCCACAAGATCGTCGCCGCCCACGGCACCGGCACCGGCGAGCTATACAACCTGGAGGCCGATCCCAACGAGACCAACAACCTCTGGAACGACCCGGACAGCCGCGACCTGAAACTCGATATGCACGAACGCCTGGCCGACCGGATGGCCTTCACCGTCGATCCGCTGCCGGTGCGCCAGGCCGACTGGTAGCCGCCGGCGATTTGGGGATTCGGCGACAGCGGGTGACAATGAATCGCCACCCCTAACCACCGGACCACGCACAGCGACGCAGGGGAAACAACCATGGAAGAGCGACGCCTCGGACGCACCGGCCACGAAAGCACTATCGTCTCCTTCGGCACCGCCGCGCTCGGCACCCGTACGCAGGAAGTGGTCGACGTCGCCGTCGAACAGATGATGGCCGCCGGCGTGAATCACATCGACATCGCCCCCGGTTACGGGCAGGCCATGGAGCGCATGAAGCCTTGGCTGCCGAAGATCCGCGACCGCGTCTTCCTGGGCTGTAAGACCCAGGGCCGCAACTACACCCAGGCCTGGGACGACATCCGCGACGGCATACAGCGCCTCGGCGCCGAGGAGTACGACCTCTTCCAGCTCCACGCCGTCACCACGATGGCCGACCTGGACAGCGTAATGATGAAGGGCGGTGCCATCGACGCGCTGGTCGAGATGAAGCAGCAGGGCCTCACCAAATGGCTCGGCATCACCGGCCACGGTCCTTACGTGCCAAAGGTCCACCTGGAGGCGCTGAAGCGCTTTGACTTCGACACCATCATGTTCCCGGTCTGCGCAGCGATGTTCAAGAAACCCGAGTACCGCGAGGACGCCGAGGCGCTGCTGGAATACGCCAACGCCAACGATGTCGGCATCCAGACCATCAAGATGCTGGCCCGCGGTGGCTGGGGCGCGCAGGAGAAAGACTGCACCACCTGGTACGACCCGCACCGCGAGCAAGCCGACATCGACACCGCACTGAACTGGCTCTTCTCGCAGGCGATCCACACCGCCCCGAGCACCGGCGAAATCACGCTGATCCCGGCGATCCTCGACGCCGCCGAGCGTTATGTGTCGCTCGACGAAAACGCCCAAGAAGAAGTGGTCGCCGCGCAGCGCGCCCCGGTCCAGGAACCGCGTCTGGCCATCCCCGCCTGAGGGCCGGCCATTCGAGCGGTCGCCGGGTCTACTCGTACCGGAAGCGGAACACGCTGACCGTCAGGAAGACCACCCCGAAACCCACCAGCACCGCCGTCTCCAGCGCGATCGCTCAGGCCCACCGTCTCCAGCGCCGTCGCGATGGCCGTGCCCAGCCGCGAGCCCGAAAGCCCGTACAGCCGGCCAAAGAATTTCAGGTTGTCGAGGCCGCTGATCTCCTCGTAAAGCGCCAGGTCCTGCGGCACCAGCCCGACCCGCGCCTTGATGACGCGTTGTTGGGACCGGCGTCCCCGCCCAGCACCTCGACCCGGCCGTCGCTGCGTTCCAGCACACAACTCAAGATCTAGATCGTGGTCGATTTGCCGGCGCCGTTCGGGCCCAGCAGACCGAAGACTTCGCCGCGCTCGATCGAGAACGACAGGTCATCGACGGCGGTCAGATCACCGTAGCGATGGACCAACCCGGCGACCGTCGCAACTGCTTCCCCATTAGCGGTCATGACCCCTACTTCTGGTGGCCGGCCCCGGCGTCGGCCGCCGCCGACTGCAGCGCCCGCACCTGCTCCATGCTGATCCGCGCCGCCGCCTCCGGGTCGCCGCCAAGTACCTTCGCGAGGTATGCAAAACTCTCGAACTCCACCGCCGCGTAGCCGTCGAAACCGATCTCATCCAGCGTGTTGAAGAACGCCGTCCAGTCCACCCGGCCTTCGCCGAGCAGCGGGAAGATGAACTCGCCGGGGACCTGGCTGATCCCCACCGCGTCCTTCAGGTGGCAGTGGACGATGTGCTCGCCCCACTGGCGGATGTTCCAGGCGATGTCGAAGTTGCCGCCCAGGATACCGTGCGAGGGGTCGTAATTAACGCCGATGAACTCCGAACCGATCGTGTCGATCAGGAACTTGTGCGAGTAAAAGTCATTGGCGACCATCCCGAACACACCCTCGGAGCTGACCTTCACCCCGGACTTGCGGCCGGCGACCTCGAACTGCCGGTAGGCGTCCAGCACCTGGTCCCAGGCGGCGCCTTCGGATATATCGCGGGGAATCTTCGGCGCGGCCGGGTTCCAGGGCGCCGGGCCGCTCATCGCCCCGACGTTGGACACATCACATTCGCCAGCCAGTTCGATCACCGCCACCGTGTGGTCGATGCGTCCCTGGCGCTCGGCTTCGTCCAGGCTCACCAGGTCCTCGTGAGCGAAGATCCGGCACACCTCCAGCCCGGCATCGCGGGTGGCGTCCACCACCTCACGGCAGTGAGCCAGGCCCTTCGTCGGGTCGAAATGGGTGGTGCCCCATTCAATGCCCTCGTAGCCGATGCCTTTCAGCGACGCGATGACCTTCGCGGCCGGCCACTCGCTATAGCCCAGGCTGGCCTGGAATGAGATTCTCACGCTCATGTCTGCTGCTCGATCCCAAATTTCTCGCGGAGATCATCAGTGGTGACCTGCGGGTCATAGCCCAGCATGCGCTCTACCTTGGAGATGTCGAAGAGGCTGGCCTTCGGGTTGGCTTCGTAAAGCTCCGGGCGGCGCACCTCGGGCATGTCGTCCGGCCAGAGGGCCTTCACCAGTTCCAGCGAGGGCAACTCGGTGAAGTTGTCGCGGGCGGTCAGGTAGAAATATTCAAAATTGCCGCCGGGCGAGTCGTACTCAAAGTCGCAGGCCCGCGCGAAACCCTGGGCCACATCCTCCACTGCAATCCAGGCGCCCAGGCGATCCTTGCCGCCGCCGCGACTGGCCTCGCCCAGAATCTTGCCCCACTGGTCCTGGCTGCGCCCCCCGCCCCAGACCCAGCAGTAGCGCAACGACACCACGTCGATCCGGTGCGCCTCAGCGTAGAAACGGGTCATCTCCTCACCGAAGTACTTGCTGAGGCTATAGGCCTCGTGCGGCCAGGAGGGGTGGTCCGAGTCGATCGGGAAGTAGTCCGGGCGCAGCGACACGGTCTGGGTCCCGTACCCGGAGGCCGACTCGCTGGAGCCATAGACCACCTTCGGGATGCCGTTGCCGCGCACCGCTTCGAGTACGCTAAAAGTGCAGGCGTTGTTGACGCGCAGGATTTCGTCCTGCGATCCGGAGCGCGCGTCGGGCAGCGCCGCCAGGTGGACCACGATGTCGAAGCCACGGATCAGCGAGGCGGTGCGCTTCGGATCCTGCAGGTCGACATCCAGGAATTGCAGCTCGGGATGTCGCTTCGAAGGCACACGGTCCAGGATCGACACTTCGTGCTTCGGCAGGAGAGCCGCGACGACGCTCCCGCCAATGTCGCCGGCGCCGCCGGTCACCAGAATCTTCATGGGGTCGATTTCCTCCCGGGGGACTCCTGCCGACTGCCCGGATAGGGTAGCCGATATCGAGCGGCGCTACAGAGAGCAGCGCAAGGCGGAATCGGCCTAGAATTCGACGGGCGGGGCGTGGGATGCACGCCGCCGCCAGGAGGGCTGCCGGCAATGGCAATCGCTAATCGACACTTGACCGTTTGGACGATCCTGCTGGCCGCGGCGGCGACGCTGCTGGGCATGCAGGCGCTGCGCGTCTTCGCCACCAACCTAGTCTGGTACCTGGGTGAGACATCGGACCGGGTCGTGATGGCAGTGGTCGCCTTCGTCGCCTTCGGCACCGTGGGGCTGGCTTGGCCGCTGCTGCGGCTCGCCGGTCTGAAGCGCGCCGCGCTGGTCAGCGCCGCCGGCCTGGTGCTGGCGCGCCTCATCGACCAAGCCAATCCGGTGGCCGTCCTCGACCTCACGCTGGGCTTCCTGGGCGTCATGTTCTTCGGCTGGCTGGTCGTCGCCCGGATTGGCCGGGGCGGGCGGGCCGCCGGCATCGGCCTGACCGCCGCCCTGGGAATCGACATCGCCATCCGCGCCGCCTTCGACACCGTCGATGTCGCCTTCTCGGATTCCGTCTGGGCCAGCCTGATCGTCATTGCCCTGGCCGCCGTGCTGCTCGCCGCCGTCTGGCGCGGTCCCGGCGCAGCCGCCGGCCGCGTCGGCCCCCGCGCCGCCTGGCAATTCCCCGGCATCCCGGCCGCCCTGCTGCTCTTCATGCTGGTCACCGGCAACTTCGGCCAGGTAGCCGTGCGCGGCCAACTGGGCTGGAGCGAGACCGTGATCTGGCTCTCCGCCGGGGCCGCCGCCGGGCTGGTCCGCACCCTGCTGCCCCGCGACGGCGACCGCTCCCGCCGGCTCGCCCACACCCTGATCTCTGCCGCCGCCCTCGCCGGCGGGCTGCTGGCCTACTGGGGCGGCTCCGGCGGCATCTGGGTGGCGGTAGCCGCGCTGGGGCTGGCCCACCTGCTGTGCCTGCTACCCGCCGACCCGACCGGCGACACCCACAACGGTGGCGGCCCGAGCGCCTTCTTCGTCACTCTCGGATTCATCTTCTTCGTCGCCTTACTGTTCATCTTCTATTCCTTCTACGGTCCCTTCTGGGTTGTCCTGGTGCTCATCGCGCTGGTGGTGCTTGGCGGATTCGGTGCGGTCGTCCGCGCGGATGCCGGCAGCGCGCCGGCGCTCGGCGCCCGCGGCCGCTGGCTGGTCATCGGGCTGGTCCTGCTGACGCTCGCGCCCAGCCTGGTCAAAGCGCTCAATCAGCAAACGCCGACCCTCACGGCGACCCCGGCCGACCGCCCGCTGCGTATCCTCAGCTACAACACTCGCCAGGGCTTCGGGCTTGAAGATCGCTTCGGCCTCGAGCCGGTGGCCGCCGAGATCGAGCGCCACAACCCGGACATCGTCGCTCTGCAGGAAATCGCCCGCGGCTGGGTTATTTCCGGGATGGTCGACCAGCTCCAGTGGCTTGCCAACCGCCTCGACATGCGGCTCTATTTCGAGCCCAACCTCGCCGACACCTGGGGCAACGCTTTCCTGGTCCGGCTGCCGGTGCTGGCCGAAGAGCATCTGCGTTTCGAAGACCTGGGCCGGGTCCCGCGCGGCGTGCAGGGAATCACCGTTTCAACCGCTAACGGTCCTTTGCGTATCCTGGTCACCCACCTGGACTCGGAGGCCGACGGCGATCAGGTACGCGCCGACCAGGCCGCCGAAGTGCTGGGTGTCTGGGGCGGCGTCGGGGCGACGCTGCTGGTCGGGGACATGAATTTCACCCCCGACTCGGCCGGCTACGCACTGGTGGCGGCGAGCGGTCTGCGCGACCTGCTCCGCGAAGCCGACAACGACGGCCCGACCTACCCGGCCGATACCCCTGACGAACGCATCGACTACGCCTTCGGCACCGCCGATCTGGCGGTCACCACCGCCGAATCGCCCGTTTCCACCGCCTCCGACCACCGCCCGGTGCTCGTCGACCTCGAAGTCCGCTAGGCAACGTAATCGCGCCCTGGCCGGTGGCCCGGCTTGAAGGTAAGTGGGCCCCCGACGCCGAGGTTGTCTACATCGGCTGCGCCGTGACCAGATCGCCCCGCACTCTTCGAATACGCATCCGCGATCTGGTGCGGCACGGCGCGGGCAAGACGACCGATCGCAGACCCCACCGAGGCGGCGAGATCGTCTGGCAGCTCGACGGGTACGAAGACTTTGTTATCGCCTGGGCACCAACCGACGGGCCGCCGGAGCCACGCTCGCTGGAAGCCGGTTTGATCGCGGCCCTTGAGACTGCGCGCGGGCAACTGCCTTTCGCCAACCGTCAGCGCTAATCCGCCGAGGCGGTGACCGCGGCCACCGAGTGCGGCGGCAGTTCGACCGTCAGGCTCCCGCCGTCCGCCTTCACCGCCAGCGTGCCCGGCGCCACCGCGTCCGGGTCCGCCGCGGAGTTCGCCGACATCGCCTCGTCACCCGCCAACACCCGCGCCGACGCGCCGCCCAGCGCGTGATCCTGTAGCCGCAGCACGCATTCGACCGCCGCTGAATAGTTCCGGTTCGTCAGCGTGAAGGCCACCCGCGATCCATCCGCCGCGACGCTCGCCGAGGCGCTCACCTGCCGGACCGGCAATCCCTGCGGGTTCTGCTGGCCCAGTTCCACCGAGTCGATATGCGTCGTCACCGAGTCCTGCCCGACATGCGCCTGGTATAGCGAGTAGACGTGGTACGTCGGCGTCAGCCAGGCGTCCGGACCGTGGGTCTCGATGAGGCACTGCAGCACGTTGATGGTCTGCGCGATGTTGGTCATTGTCACCCGGTCGGCGCGGGCGTTGAAGATGTCCAGGCACGACGCCGCGATCACCGCATCACGCAGGCAGTTGGCCTGGCGCAGACCGGCTTCCGGCACCGCCCGGCCCCGGTCCCACAAGCCCCATTCGTCGACTATCAGGCCCACCGGATGATTCGGATCCTCGTAGTTCTTCAGGATGCCGTCCGCCTTGGCGATGTCGTCCTCCAGCACGTGCGCCTCGGCGATCAAATCCAGATACTCGGACTCGTCGTACTTGAACGCCTCCCGTTCCAGCGAGAAGTAGCGGTGGATCGACAGCGCCTCCAGCCACGGCAGAAACCGGCTGCCCTGTAGCGCCCGGAGCAACTCGCGGTTCCACTCGTCGTCGTGGCCCACCGCGATCAGTTGCGCGCCCATTTCCATGCGCGCCAGGTAGGTGACGTAGTTGCGGAACTTGGCCGCGTACTCCTGCGGCCGCATGTTGCCGCCGCAGCCCCAGTTCTCGTTGCCCACGCCCCAGTATTTGATGCCAAGCGGGTCGGCTTCGCCATTGGCACGCCGCTCGTCGACCACGCTCAGGTCGGCGTCGCCGTTGCAGTACTCCAGCCAGTCCATCATCTCCTGCGGGGTGCCGGTGCCGACGTTGCCGCAGATGTAGGGGATGGCGTCCACCTTGCGGCAAAAGTCGATGAACTCGTGGGAGCCGAAGCGGTTCGACTCAGTCCCGCCCCAGAAGATGTTGCGGGTGCGCGGCCGGGCCGCCGGGTCGCCGATGCCGTCGCGCCAGTGGTAGTGGTCGGCGAAGCACCCACCGGGCCAGCGAAAGACCGCCGGGCCCACCGCCTTCAGCGCATCGACCGTGAACTGGCGCAGGCCGTCCGTGTTCGGAATCTCCGAATCCGGCCCCACCCAGATCCCGTCGTAGACGCATTCGCCCAGGTGTTCGATGAAGTGGCTGTAGTGCTCCGGGTTGATGCGGCCGATTCGGCCGAGCGGGTTGGCGGTGATCGCGGCGGTGCTCATGTGGTCCTCCCGGTGATGCCCGAGTTCGGGGCGCCAATTATGGCGACCGATGGGATAGTTGCGAAACCCGCCGCGCCGGCGACAGCCTCCGGCCGGATTGACGCCCGGGGCGGCGTAGCTAGGATGGCGGGGGCAAGCGACGGGG
>CAZVZW010000062.1:0-11815 GCA_964631365.1 uncultured Chloroflexota bacterium
CGGCTGCGCGAATCCAATCGCGGCAAGCATCCCTGGAATCGCTGGGGCCCCTACCGCAGCGAGCGCCAGTGGAGCACTTCACCCCGCGAAGACGCCGACCGCCGCGCCTACCAACCGTAGTGTATGAACCTCCCACAGCGTGCTGGCCTCTATCCGGTCGAATTTCCCTCTGTCCTTAGCATCGATGGCTCCGCGGACGGAGATGCCTGGCGGCATAATAATATGTTGAGCGGCGGTGGCCGTCGCGACCGGGGATCCGACATGGAGGAAGACGCTTGAGTATGACCAATCGGAATGGGGATGAACGCGCGCCGATCGCCTCAACCGATAGATCCAACGTCATCTTCATTCTCAGCGATGACCAGGGTATCTGGGCCGCGGGCTGCTACGGGAATCCCGAGATTCGCACGCCCAATATCGACCGCCTGGCGGCTGCCGGGGTGCGGTTTGCGAACTTCTTCGCATCCACGCCGGTCTGCTCGCCGAGCCGGGCGACGTACCTCACCGGTCGGATCGCGTCACAGAACGGGGTGCACGACTGGATTCGGGGCCAGGAGGTGGGCCCGAGTGCTCCGCTCTACCTGGACGGCGAGGTCTGCTACACGGACATCCTGGCGGAGGCCGGGTGGACCTGCGGGATAAGCGGCAAATGGCACCTGGGCGCGAGCCAGCTTGCCCAACATGGCTTCAGCCACTGGTTCGTGCATCAGTTTGGCGGCGGACTGTACAACAACGCGCCGATGGTGCGGAACGGGCAGCTGGTAGATGAGCCCGGCTACGTGACGAACGTTATCACTGACGACGCGCTGGCGTTCATCGATCGGTACGGCGCCGGGCCGGATCCGTTCTACCTGAGCGTGCACTACACGGCGCCGCATAGCCCGTGGACCGGGCACCCGCAGGAGATCGTCGATTCCTACGATGATTGCGAGTTCGAGTCGTGTCCGCAGGAGCCGTTGCACCCCTGGTCCACCGACTTCACGAAGCAGTTCATGGGCAACCGGGAGATGCTGAAGGGGTACTTTGCCGCGGTCACCGCGATGGACACGGATGTGGGCCGAATCGTGGACCGGCTGGAAGAACTGGGCATTGCGAAGACGACCCTGGTGATATTCGCCGGCGACAACGGCTTTAGCTGCGGTCACCACGGATTCTGGGGCAAGGGAAACGGAACGTCGCCGCTGAATATGTACGAGAACTCGGTGAAGGTCCCTTTCATCGTGAGCCAGCCGGGTCGGATACCGGCGGGAGCGGTGGAAGAAGCGCTGGTCAGCAACTACGACTTCATGCCCACGCTGATCGACTATCTGGGCCTGGAATTGCCGCAAGACCGAAACCTGCCGGGACGCAGCTTCCTGGCGGAGCTGCTGGGAGGCGAATCCGGCGGCCGGGACCATGTGGTGGTCTATGACGAATACGGGCCGACGCGGATGGTTCGGAACGCGCGCTGGAAGTACGTGCACCGCTACCCCGATGGTCCCAACGAGCTTTTCGATCTCGAGTCTGATCCCGACGAACGCAACAACTTGATCGAAGCCGGGGAGCATGCCGGCCGGATCGCGGAGATGCGGGAGGTGCTGGAGGATTGGTTCACGACGTACGTCGATCCCGAGAAGGACGGCGTGAGGCACAGGATCACTGGCGCCGGGCAACTGGGGCCGATCCGTTTAACTCGGAACGTTGACGCGGAGTTCTTTGCACGCGATCCGTGGTCGGCGGGGCCGGGAGGCTGGGAAGGAGATGAGGGGCAAAGCCGGATCTAGAACCGGCCGGCCTGGTCCGGGCCAGCGCGCTCGGCCAATCACCGGCCTCCGACCGACCGGCCGCTACGGCAGCGCGAACCCCCGCGCCACGTCGTCCAGGATCAGCACCCAGTCGTAGCCCGCGCCCTTCTTCGGCGGGGCGAACCAGCGATTGGCCTGCCGGGGAAACTCACCGATGATTTCGCTCACCCCGCTGCGTGGATCGAACCACGCAGCCCGGATGCTTTCCCCGGACAGACGCTCCATATCGACGCTGACCGGGAACCCGTGCGAGGTGTACACAAATGCATAGCCGCCGTCGGCGCCGCGCGTGGCCAGGACATGCCCGGTGTCCGACTCGCGGTCAACCTGCGCGATCAGCCCCTGGTCCGGGATACGCTCCGTAAAAGGCCGCGATTCGATCAGCCGCCGCACGAACGTCATCATGTGCGACCCCGGCAGCTGCATGGCGATCTTCCACGGCGTCCGTGCCCCGAAGGTCGGCTCCTCGCCGCCCGGATCCCAGAACATAAACACATCGTTGCAGCCGTAGGCGTGCCCGAACGCCCCCGCGAACACCGACCAGTACGCCTGCTTGCGTACCTGCCATGCATCCGCCCGCGGATAGCCGTCGCGCAGGAACTGCGGCATCTCCTCGTACATTGGTTCGCCATCAACGGTCGGCTTCGGCGGGTCCAGTGCATAGTCACCCGCGATTATCTCGTGGTTCGGGTAGTCCAACAGGTGCCCCGTCTGGATCATGTTGAAATCCATCCAGTCGGCGCCGTGAAAGGCGTCGGACGAACTCAACGGTGGGGTGGGATGGAAGGTTCGCAGGCCGCGGCCGCCGTCGCCTTCCGCGATCCCCTCCGCCTGCTCAGCGAACACCTCCCCGCTCCGCCCCGCCTTCTGATCGCCGCCGGTGATCCAGATCATCGGCTTGTCGGCATAGCGCTCGCCCAGGAACCGGCCGTACTGCCGCGCGTTCGTCATGTTCACCAGCGGCGCTTTCAGGAAATACTCACCCCCGGGGTTCACCCCGGTGACGATGTAGCCCCAGTTCGGCAGCATGCCGACATACATCTCCAGTTCCTCGCAGCGGTTGACGACGTAGTCCACATGCTCGAAGAACGGCTCGTTCGGCCGCGTCGGGTCGTCGTCGTGAAAGGCATAGTGCCCGTACTGGTTCGGCCCGAAGCGAACGTCGAACACCACCGGCATGATCACGTTGAAGCCCTTCGCCGCCCGGTCCTCCAGGTAGAGATCGGTGTCCTCGCGGTTCAGTTTGTAGAAGAGCCGCCATGCCGTATCCGCCAGAAAGAAGAACGGGCTCCCGTCTTCATGGACCAGGAATCGCCCGTTCTCGCTGACCTTGAGCGCCTGCATCGTGCGTCCCTCCCGGATTGAGATGTCGATTGCGTTGTTTCGGTTGTGCGCGTTAGCGTAGGTCCGCCGTGTTGCTCCGCGCCACCCCGCCCAGCCACGCCGCGCTCGGCTTCGGTGTCCGCACTTGCGTTGCCCGGTCCACCCCGACGATCCCGAACGTCGGCCGGTAGCCCAGCATCCACTCGAAGTTGTCCAGCAGCGACCACTGGCAGTAGCCGCGCACGTCCAGCCCGTCATCCAGGCAGCCCTTCAGCGAAGCCAGCGCCCGGCGCAGATACTCCATCCGCCGCGTGTCGTCGTCGGTCCCGATGCCGTTTTCCGTGATCAGCGCCGGCAATCCGGTCAACTCCACCGCGTCGCGGATGCACGCCCCTACGCACTCCGGCCAGAATTCGTAGCCCATTTGCGTGACCTCTATGCCTTCCTCCGGCGGCAACATCCCCTCCGGACCGTAGCGGTTCCGCGAGTAGCACTGCACCCCGATGAAATCGCCATCGCCCGCCTCGCGCAGATACACATCCTGGATCTTCTCCCGCTTCGCCTGCATCATCGCCTCGCTCCCGGGCAGCGCCTGGTACTCGGACATCGCCACCGTCATTCCGACCGGAAGATCGGTGCGCACCGACTTGATCGCCTGCACCGCCGCGTGATGCCCGGCGATGACCACCGGCTCAATCGTCGCCGAGTCCCCCAGCAGGAGCGCGCTGAAGCGGTCGCTGCCGCTGGCCCGCGCCGCCGCCGCCAGCATCGCGTCAATCGCCTCCGCCGGGATCATCGTACCTTTGAACTCGTCGATCAGCGCCGTGATGTTCAGTTCGTTGATCGTGCACACGCGGCCGATCAGGTCGCCCAAGTCGTGGGTTACCCGCGCCGCGTACTCGCCAAAGCGCGCCGCTGTCTCCATGGTCTCCCAGCCGCCCGCTGCCGCCACCCAGCGCGGCGACGTGAAGTGGTGGTAGGTCACCACCGGCTGCAATCCGTGCTGGTGACAGGATTCCAGCACCCGCCGGTAGTGATCCAGCGCCGCCCGCGAGAAGTGCCCCGGCTCCGGCTCGATCCGCGCCCATTCCACCGAGAAGCGATAGGCGTTGAAGCCCAGCTTTTCCAGCAGCGCCAGGTCGTCTTCATAGCGGTGGTACTGATCGCAGGCATCGCCCGACGGGTCCGCGAAGATCGTCGGTTCCACGTGCTCCATCAGCCAGTAATCCGACTGCGTGTTGTTACCCTCCACTTGGTGGGCCGATGTCGAGGTACCCCACACGAAGCCCTCGGGGAACTGGTAGCTCATAACTGCGCCTAAATCCTGCTCGTTACGTCCCGCGGGCACTAGGGTACCGCTCCGCCTGCCCCCGAATCTCCCGCCACCCCGCCTCCCGCCTAGTCCACCATCCCCGAACTGATCTCATACTTGCCTGGAGCCCCAGCATGTTCTTGCCCTCGTTCTGCAGTGCGTGATCGCCAATTGCCCGGCGCACAAACTTCCGGCACTGCCGTCACGTTCTGGCCCGGCCACAGGTCACCGTAATAGATCGAGCCATACTGCTCGATCAGTTCCTGCCCACCGCTGCGTTGTCCACGATCAGGTTCGTTGTTTCACCCGGGTCCTTGTGCAGGTCGTATAGCTCGCTCTGTTCCCCGCCGGCCGCAGGATCAGGCTCCAGTCCCGCGTGCGAATCACCCGATCCAGCCCGCCCGCGACTGGCAAGAGCTCGAGCGTCGCCGGGGCAGCTAGGGTATCGTTTACTCCTGTGGAAACCGAGGCCTACAAGCAACTGCGGCGCGTCGAAGCGACCCATTGGTGGTACCGTACCGCGCGGGCCCAGGTCGCTCGACTTATTGGGCGATTCGGGCGTCTGCCGGCCGGTTCCGCCCGGATCCTGGACGCCGGCTGCGGCACCGGCGGCACCACCGCCTGGCTGCGCCGCTACGGCGCGGTCATCGGGGTCGATCCCCACCCCGTCGCCCTGCGCGCCACCCGCGAGCGCGGTATCCCGGTAGTTTGCGCCTCCGTCGAGGCACTCCCCTTCCGCTCCGGCTCCTTCGACCTCGTTACGTCCTTCGACGTTCTCTATCACGCCAACGTCGCCAGCCCCCGTGACTCCGCCTGCGAAATGCGCCGCGTCACTGGTCCCGGTGGACGCCTCGTCGTGCGCGTCCCGGCAATGGCGGTGCTCGACGGCCCCCACGACCGCTTCGTCCACGGCGCGCGCCGTTTCGCGCTCGCCGGGTTTCGCGAACAACTTTCGCTGGCCGGCTGGCGGGTTGGCTGGGCCGGCTACGTCAACGTGCTCCTTTTTCTGCCCGCGCTTGTCACCCGGTGGCTGCTGCCCGCTTCCGACGCCGGCGACCTCGAACGGACCTCGCGGCTCGCCCCGCTCTTGTTCGCCGCCGGCTGGCTCGAATCCCGCCTGATCGGCCGCCTGCGCCTTCCCTTCGGCACGTCGATCTTGGCCATCTTCCAGAACCCGACCGGCTCCGGGAATCCGGAGTAGTGCCGGCCGGCGCGTCCGCAATGTCTCCCGGTTCCCCTCCCCCGCGCTGCATCGAGCGTTGGCGCTCGCGGCTGTCGCGCCCCGGCTCTCTTGGCGATCGCGCTGCCGTCGCCTTCGTCCTGTTCGTCGTCCTGGTTGCATTCGCGCCCGCCTGGGCGCGCGACGAGATCTTCTACGAATCCGACACCATCGCCTACTACGGCCCCTTCGTCGAGTACGCCGCCGGGACCCTCGGCAACGGCGCCCTGCCGCTCTGGAACCCCTTCGTATACATGGGCTATCCGCAGTTCGCTGACGGCGAAACTGGTGTGCTCTTCCCGCTCCATTTCCTCGCCCTCGCCACCGGCCAGGTCGACTGGCTGCTGCTCTGGGGCCCGGTTCTGCGGGCGTTGCTGGCGGCATTCGCCGCTTACTGGCTGGCCCGCACGCTGCGCATCTCCCCCGCCGGCGCCGCCCTGACCGGGCTCGCCTTCGGCCTCGGCAGCTTCTCCGTTGCCCAGCAACACCACCTCAACATCGCCAACTCCGCCTTTGTCCTGCCGGCCATGCTCGCCACCGTCGAGCGCGCCGCCACCGCCCCTGCGCTCCGCGCCCGCCTGGGCTGGTTCCTCGGCGGAGGCCTGTTGTTCGCACTGGCGCTGGTCGGGGTGCATCCTCAAATCGTCATGATCGTCGGCCTCGGCGTTCTGCTACACGTTGCCCTCTCGCTCGCCGCCGGGCGCTGGCGGGCCGGCTTGCCTCGCCTTGGCCGTCGCATCCTCTGGCTCCTCGGCGGCGGCATCGCAATGGCCTTGGTCGGTGCCGGCCTTGCCGCGCTGCAGGTAGCTCCGCTCTATCGATTGATCACCGACTCCCTTCGCGGAATCACCATCTCCGACGTCGAGGCCTCGCGTTTCGCCCTCCTTCCCTGGGCCTCGGCGCAACTCCTTTTTCCACAATTCCTGGGCACTGGCGACGCCTTCTGGGGACCCTGGAATCGCTGGGAGACTTCCCTCTATCTCGGCGCCCTGCCATTCTGCCTGGCCATACTGGCGATGGCGCGCCGGCGTACCCGCGTCATCTGGGTCCTGGCCGTCGGCGCCCTCCTCGCCTGGCTGCTCGCCGCCGGCCTCCACGGCCCCACCGGCCTTTACGACCTGCTCCGTTCCGTCCCCGGCCTCGACCGCGCCCGCGCCCCCGGGCGCTTCGCCCTGATCGTCGTCCTGAACCTGGCCGTACTCGCCGGATTCGGTCTCGACGCTCTGCGTATGCTTCGCCGGTCCTGGCGCTGGCCCGCTTTGCTGGCCTTGCTCCCGGCCCTGGGCTGGGCGGTCCTGTGGGCCATCAACGGCTGGATCGGCCGCGACCCCGGCACCCGCTTCGAGACCGCCGCCTGGGCCGACGGTCTGCCCGGCAGCGCCAGCGTCGACGCCGCGCTGCCGGCCGATGACCTGGTCCTGGCCGCCACCGATCCCGGCCTGCCCGGTAACTGGCTCCCGGTCGCCGCCGCCATGCTTGCCCTGGGCCTGGTGGCCGCCATCCTACGCCACGACCGTTCCCGTTCGCTGATCGCCCCCGTCTTAATCGTATGCGCCACCATCGAGCTAACCTTCTTCGCAGCCACCTTCCATCCGCGAATCGCGGTCACCGCCATACTCGATCCGCCGGCCCACGTCGCCGCTGCCACCGCTCCCGGCCCCTATCCCCGGACCGTCTTCCTTGACGAGATCTTGGATGGGTCCAACTACCTGCTCGCTTCCCGCATCGCCGAGGCCTCCGGGTACGCCTCGCTGGTGCCGCGCCGTCAGGCCGCCTTGCTCGATGCTTGGTACGGCGCGCCGGCCCGCTACTCGCGCCTTCTCGGTGCGGCGCGCGTCTTCTATTCCACCGATCCGGCTCACGGCTTTGATGCGCGTTTCGCGTCGGCCTTCGGCGTCCGCTATTCGATCCTGCGGCCGGCTGCCGTCCTCGATGCCGGATCGCCACCTGGCGACGGGTTGATCAATTTCACCGACCTCCCCGCCCCGACCCGCCTGCTCGCCCTCGTTTCCCTGCAGGGCGCCACCGACGTGCCGCAGGGCGTCACCGTCGCCAGGGTTGCCTGGCTCCGCGACGCCACCGTGCTGGGCACCCGCGAACTGAAGGCCGGCGAAGACGTTTCCGAGCGTACCGGCTTCGGCGCGCTTGCCTTCCGCACTCCGGCTCATTCCGAGTCCCCCGGCCCAAGCGTCGTCGTCGGCAATAACCGCGACAGCCTCTACCACCTGGTCACCGTCGACATCTCGCCTGACGCCAATCCCGACCTCCTGCTTTTCGAGGTCGTCCACCCGGATATCCGACTCAACATCCATGGACTGACGGTGGAGGACAGCGGCGGCCGTCCGAGCGGCGTTTGGATTCCGCAGTTGCAACCGGCCGGCGGCGAGCGCGAACTCCTTGTCGGCCAATTCGATCCCGGCGAGCGCGTCGCGCTGTTCACCCGGGCGGTTCTGGCCGCCGGCCCCGAAGACGCCCTGGCCATTCTGCAGCGACGCGACCCCGGCTATCCATCCCGCCCGGTCATCGAGGCCGGCGACTTCGCGCCCGGCCTTCCCGCTGCACTACTCGCCGGCACTCCCGGAACTCCCGGTACCGCGACCCTCATCGACGACGGCGCCCTGCGCCTCATCATTACCACCGACGCCCCGGAACCGGGCATCCTGGTGGTCCGCGACGCTTACCACGACGGCTGGAAGGCCTACGTCGATGGAACTGAAGCCGCGGTCCTGCCCGCCGACCTGGGCAGCCGTGCGGTGTCGGTGCCGGCCGGCCATCACCAGGTCGTGTTCGAGTACGATCCCCCGGCCGTGCGCCTGGGCGCGCTGATTTCGGCGGCCACGCTGATCCTGGTGCTCTTCGCCGGGCTGATCCTCTGGTGCGGCCCGGCCCTGGCCCGCCGCTTCCGAATCGGCGCTACCCGGGACTGAACTCGTTCGTGGCCGCGATCACTGCCGCCACTTCGTCGTCAGTCAATTCCGGGAACAGCGGCAGACTCAGCACCTCGCGGCAGCAGCGCTCGGTCTGTGCCAGGCTCCCGGACACCCGGCATCGCTCCGCAAAGGCCGCCTGCTGGTGTAGCGCCCAGGGGTAGTGCGCCCGCGAGCCGATCCCGCGCTCCGCCAGGTGCGCCGCCAGTTCATCCCGGTGCGGGCTTCGCACGGCATACAGGTGCCGCGCGTGCCCGGCATCACCATCTGGCACCCGGACAGTCCGTAATTTCGCCCCGTAACGCGCCGCGATCTCCCGCCGGCGTTCGTTCCAGCCTTCCAGCAGGGGCAACTTCACCCGCAGCACCGCCGCCTGCATTTCGTCCAGCCGCGAATTGCGTCCCGGCAACTCCGAGCGGTACTCCGCCGCCATCCCGCCTCTGCGCAGTTGTCGCACCCGTTCCGCGATCTCCGGATCGTCAGTCACCACCGCCCCGCCGTCCCCGTAGGCGCCCAGGTTCTTGGTCGGATAGAACGAAAACGCCGCCACGTCCCCCAACGCCGCCGCGCGACTGCCGGCTACGCTCGCCCCGTGTGCCTGCGCCGCATCCACCACCACTGCGATCTCCGCCTTCCTCGCCACCGCCCCGATCGCCGCCACGTCAGCGGCCTGCCCGGAGAGGTGCACCGGCAGGATCGCCTGCGTCGCCGGACTCAAGGCCGCCTCCACCAGGGACGCGTCCATCAACATCGTCTCCGCATCGACATCCACGAACACCGGCGTCGCGCCGGTAGCCAGGATCGCCAGCCCGGTGAACGGCGCCGTATGCGCTACTGTGATCACCTCGTCGCCCGGACCCGTTCCCACCGCCCGCAGCGCCAGCTCAATCGCGTCCGTTCCGTTACCAACCCCCACCGCCTGCCCTGCCTCGCAATACTCCGCAAACTTCTCCTCGAAACCCCGCACCTCCTCGCCCAGGATGAACCAGCCGCTCGCCAGCACCCGCTCGACCGCTGAGTCGATCTCTCCCCGGATCGACGCCAATTGGCGGTCCGCCGTGAAGACCGGGATCCGAATCTCAGCCACCGCGCCAGTACCCGGGGCGCTGGCGGTAGAAATCAATCGTGGCCGCGATTCCGGTCGCGAATCCCACCCGCGGCCGCCAGCCGGTCGCCAGTTGCAGTCGGTCGTACGACGACCACGAATCCCCGATCTCAATCGGCTTCAACTCGTCCGGGTACTCGATGTATTCCACTTCTACTCCGGTCTCGGACGCCACTGCTTCCGCGATCCCGCCCACCGAGATCGGCCGGTCGCTGCCCAGGTTAAACACGTGCCCATGGGCGGCGCTCGTCGACGCCACCGCCAGGATAGCGCTCACCACGTCGTCCACATGGGTCACATCGCGCCGTTGCCGGCCGTGCCCGAATACCCGCAGCGCCTCGCCGCGCAGCGCCCGCCGGATGAAGGTCGGCACCACCCCCTGGCTGTCGGCCGCCAGCGACTGGCGCGGTCCATAGGTGTTCGTCAGCCGCAGGCGCACCGTCGCCAACCCGTGTACCTCGTGATAGATGCGGTGATATTCCTCGCCGGCGAATTTATCGACCCCGTTTATGTCCACCGGCGCCGCCGGCACCGACTCGGTGATCGGCAATTCCGGCGCCCGCCCATAGATCTGGCGAGTCCCCGCGTACACCACCACCGGTGCCGGCGACATCCGCCGGCAGGCCTCCAGGACGTGAATCTGCGCCCGGCAGTTCGCCTCTAGGTCCCCGATCGGGTCCGTGATGCTGCGCTGGTGCGACACCTGTCCGACTGCGTTTATCACCACCTCCGCCCCCGCCAGGATCTGCTCCAGTCCGTCCGCGCGAACATCCACGATGTGGACTTCGCCATCCGGCAGAGCCTCCGGCAGGTTGTTGCGATCTCCGCCGAACCCCTCCAGCAGCGCGTCCACCACCGTCACCCGCGCCCCCAGTTCCACCAGTCCCAGCGCAGCCGCGCTGCCGATAAAGCCCAGTCCCCCCAGCACCGCCACTCGCCGTCCGGCGAAGGCGGCGGCGATGTCTTCCCCGGTCGGTAGCGGTTCCGGCGGCGGGCTAGTCGACGGCACGATCGGCTTCCGTCACCGGGTCCGGTTCACCCTCGCTTGAGTCACTCGCCAATTCCAATTCCACTTCCGCTCCCGAGGATCCGGTGGACAACCCGTGCCACCAGAGCTTCAGCAGATCGAGCCCGAGATAGACCACGTTCAGCGGTTGGAAAAACTGCGAACTCCCGTGCCGGCGCGGCAGATGCGTCACCGGCACCTCGCGCACCGTGTACCCGCCCCGGTACACCTGCTGCATCATCTGCGCGCAGATGATGCCGCCCGAACTGGTGATCCGCAGTCCCTGCGCCACTTCGCGACGAAACAGCCGAAAATCGCAATCCAAGTCGCGCATCGGTATCCGCAGCAGGGTCGTCGCCGCAAAGTTGTAGGCCGAGCCCAGGATGCGCCGCACCGGCGAATCACTGCGCGAGACCTTGTAACCGTTCACCACATCGACCCCATCGGCCAGTTCCGCGATCAGCAGTTCTAGCTCTCGCGGGTCGTACTGCCCATCGCCGTCGGTGTAGAAGATCAGGTCCCCGGTCGCCGCCGCGAAACCCGACTGCAGCGCCCCGCCGTACCCGCGGTTCGCAGGGTGGGTCACCACCTTCAGCGCCGGCACCGTTTCGGCCAGCCCGGCCAGCACCTTCGCCGAACCGTCGAAACTGCCGTCATTGACGACGATCACTTCATAGTCATCGGTCAGGTCGGCCAGGGTCGCGTCGGCCGCCCGCACGATGTCCGCAATTGTGTGCGCATCGTTATAGCAGGGAAAGAACGCGGAAATACGCTCGCTGCGGCGGGGGGAGGAGGGCGGCTCAGCCTGAGAATTCATCGCGCCATGCTATCACCGCACCCGGCCACTCGCTCTGTCTCCCCGGCTCGCGGACTTCCGGCAAGAAGCCGCCCACCATCGCTCCCGGGCGGGAGGTGCTAGATTGGCGTGTCCCGTCCGGAGGCGTCTGCCGTTGGTCCGTCCAAAACACCCCCGCAGGAGGTCCCCCGATGTCGCAGTCGATCCAGTTGCGTTACGGCGACGACCTCATCCCGGTCGATCTGCCCGATCACGCTACCGTCGTTAGCTATCCCGAGACCTACCAGGATCCGCCCGGAGTCGACGACCCGGCTTCCGCCACCCGCCAGTCGCTCGCAAATCC
>CAZVZW010000063.1:0-11749 GCA_964631365.1 uncultured Chloroflexota bacterium
GGCGGCCCGGGTGGCGACTGTGTCACAACTTACCAAGCGCGGAGCGTGGCGGCCGGCCGGCGTGGAGGCCGGAACCGTAACGAATTCGCAATCCCGGGCCTTTGGACGAATGGAATAGCAGAAGTCCGGGGGGCTGCCGGTGGCCGGAAGATCCGCAAGCACGGGCGCGGTGATGCTCCGCATGGGGCTGGCGCGCGACGGACGCTGGCTGGCCCGGCGGGGACTTGCGGTGGTGGCAGCGCTGGCGCTGGGCTATGCGGTGACGGTGGCTCCGGGGAACCGGCTGCTGCCGGCGGTGGCGGGGCTGGGGGCGCTGGGAGTGCTGGTCCTGGTGGCCGGTCGCTTCGTGCCGCGCCCGCACCCGGGGATCGGGTTGGCGGTGTTGGCGGCGGCGATCCCGCTGCGCTCTCTTGCCGGGGGCGCGATCTCGGGCGCAAACGTCGGACTGACCGAGCCGGCGGCGCTGCTGGCGCTGTTCTGGCTGGTGGCCTACCGGCGGCCCGGCGCGCTGCCGTTGCCGCGGATGCTGGCGGCGGCGGGGCTGTTCCTGGGCTTCGCTGCGATTTCGGCGGCCTGGGCGATCGATTCGAGTCAATCTTTCAAGGAACTGGCCAAATGGGGGCAGGCGGCGATCGCGCTATTCGCGGCGATGGATCTGGCGCGCCGCCCTTCCGATCTGAAGCCGGTGGCGGTGGTGGCCGGCATGGCGCTGGCCGGCGAAGTCGTGCTGGCGACCGCGCAGGCCGCGCTGGGCCTAGGGCCGGATTCGTTTCAGGTGGGCGGGCTGACCCGCGCCTACGGAACCTTTGAGCAACCGAACCCGTTTGCCGGTTACCTGGTCCTGCAGCTTCCCTTCGCCCTGGCCGGGGCTTTGATCTGGAATGGGAAATGGCGCTGGCTGGCCCTGGGGGTGGCGGCACTGGCGATGATGGGGATCGTGCTTTCGCTTTCGCGTGGCGCGTGGCTGGGTGGGGTGGTGGGGATGCTGGTGACCGGTTGGCTGGCGGCGGGGATGAGCCGCGGACTGCTGAAATGGGCCGGGCTGGTGGTGGCGATCGGCCTGGCGTTCTTTCTGCTGGCCCGGGGGAGCGGAGTAGTCCCGGCGACGGCGGGAACGATTCTGAGTGGCGAGCGCGATCTGGTTGAACTGGCGTCGAATTCGGGCAGCGCCGATTTCGCGGTGATGCAACGGGTCGCCTTCTGGGTGGCCGGCGCGCGGATGGTGGCCGACCGGCCCCTGACCGGGGTGGGGCTGGGCAACTTTGACGAGGGCTACCCCGACTACAACATCGGCATTTGGGGTGAGTCGTTGGGGCACGCTCACAACTTCTACTTGAATCTGGCGGCGGAGACCGGCCTGATCAGCGCAGGGCTCTTCGTGGTCTTCCTAGGTGGGGTGATGTTGCGGATGTGGGCCGGCGGGTGCGCGCCAGCGGCCAGGGTGGCGCTGATCGGGGCAACCGGCAGCCTGGCGGCGTTTGCCGCACACAGTCTGGTGGACAGCGTGTTCGTGGGGGGCCTGGGGCTGATCCTGGGCGTGGCGGTGGGGCTGATCCTAGCCCTGTCGGACCGGAGTGATGTGGTGGGGCGGCGATGAGGGTAGCGCTGGACTTCACCTCGGGCGCCTGGCAGATCGCCGGGATCGGCCGGGCTACCCGCGGGCTGGTGGGTGGATTGATCGAACTGGATACGCCCGACTTGGAGTTGAAACCGTTCTACGCCGGAGGGCGGCCGTCGGCGACTGCCCGGTTGATGTTCGTCGGCACCCGGTACCGGGTGCGCCGCCTGCCGCTGCCGGAGCGGGTGATTCTGGCGCTATGGCACAAGCTGCGGGCACCGCTGCCGATCGAACTGGTGGCGGGAGCGGTGGACCTGGTGCACAGCCCGGACTTCGTGCTGCCACCGGCGCGGTGTCGACGCGCGGTGGTGACAGTGCATGACCTGACCTATGTCACCCACCCGGAGACGGCGCATCCGGCGCAGAAGCGCTACCTGGACCGGGTTGTGCCGCGTTCGGTGGAACGGGCGACGCGGGTGATTGCTGTCTCGGGGGCGACCCGCGACGACCTGGTGCGTGAATACGGGGTGGCTCCGGAGCGGGTGGACGTGGTCCACAATGGGTTGGACGCGAACTTCGCCCGGCGGCCCACCGGCGCGCAGCGGCAGGAAGCCCGGGTGCGGTTCGGGCTGCCGGAGCGGTTCGTCCTGGGGGTGGGGACGATTCAACCGCGCAAGAACCTGGTGCGGACGGCAAGGGCGGTGGCGGTGGCGCGGGCGCGCGGCCACGATATTCATTTCGTGCATGTGGGGGCGGCGGGCTGGCTGTCCGAGGGAGTGTTCGCGGGGTTGGAGGAACTGGATGACAGATTCGTGCACCGGCTTGGACCGGTGGACGACCGCTGGCTGCCGGCGCTTTATTCGGAGGCGGAGATCACGCTGGCGGTGAGCCTGGCGGAGGGGTTCATGCTGCCGATCATCGAGTCGATGGCGATGGGCACGCCGGTGATCACGTCACGGGCTTCCTGCATGCCGGAGATCGCCGGCGAGGCGGCGGAACTGGTCGATCCGCTAGATGTCGCGGAGATCGGCGAAGCGATTGCCCGGGTGCTGGATGACCAGGATCTGGCGGAGCGCCTGACCCGGGCTGGCGAGGTGCGGGCCGGGGTGTTCAGTTGGGCGGACTCGGCGACGGCCACCCATGCGATCTACCAGCAGGTCGCGGAGGTGTAATATCAGCCTGCGGGGCACTGGCGACAAGCGCGTTGGCAGACCCCGCCGGAGGGGCGATGATGGATCTGTCGGAAGTTGCGAACTACCTCATAGTCGCTGCCGCCGCTTACCTGGCGGGCTCGGTGCCGTTCGCGTTCATCTGGACGCTGGTGATTGCGCGGAAGGACCTGCGCAAGCTGGGTAGCGGGAATATCACGGTCTATAACTCGTATCACAACGTGGGGTTCTGGCCGGCACTTTTGACGGTTATCGGGAATGCCGGCCTGGGATTAGGGGTGGTGTTCGCGGCCCGCTGGTTCTTGCCGGGCAGCGACCTGGCGTTGCTGGTGGCGCTGGTATGTGTGACGGCCGGGGCGCTGTGGCCGCTGTGGCTGGCGTTCTCCGGCGGCAAGGGAACCACCACCTGTGGCTGGGCGACGCTGGCGATTTCGCCGCCGATCCCGTTTGCGCTGCTGGGCCTCTGGTTCGCCGGCCTGCTGGTGACCCGACGGACGTTCACCAGTACGACTCTGGTGCTGCGGGCGCTGCCGATCGTGTTCTGGCTCTTCGGCAGGTGGCGGACCGACTCGGGCGGCTGGGACTTCCTGATCGCGGGCCTGGTGCTGGCGGTGATGTTTCATATCAAGCACACGGTCGAGACTGACGACAGCATCCGCTACGGGGTCGGACGGTTTATCGGCGTGAACAAGACCTGATCGACCGCTCGCGCCGGCGCCGCACTGCGATCTCCCGAAGGGCATCGTTGAAGATTCTCGAACCAGCGGTCAGGCGGTCGGAGACGTCGTGAAGGTCCACCTGAATGGCTACTTCACCGAACACCCGCTGACCGGCTCGGGGCAGTACCTGCGACATCTGCACCGGGCGCTGGTTGCCGCGGCCCCGGAGGACGAATTCACGGTTGCGCGGCGGCGCGGCGTCTATGCCCGGCTCGGTCGCCGGGTGGGTAAGGTGCTGTGGGAACAGACTGGTTTCCCGTCCGTTGCCGCCGGTGCCGATCTGGCCCACGTGCCCTACCTGGGCCCGCCGCTGTGGGGGAGGAACGATGTGGTGACGGTGCACGATCTGATCGGCATGGTGCTGCCGGAGTACGCGGCCTCGCCCTGGATGCGGGTCTACAACCGGGCGGTGGCGGCGGCGGCGCGCCGGGCGCGCCTGATCCTGGCCGACTCGCAGGCCACGGCTGACGACGTACAGCGCCTGCTGGGGATTGGGCCGGAGAGGATTCGAGTGACGCTGCTGGGGGTCGATGGAGACATGCGGCCGGCGCCTCCCGCCCAGATCGCCGGCGTCCGGGATCGCCATGGCCTGCCGGAGCGGTTCGCGCTTTACCTGGGCTCCGGGGATGTGCGTAAGAATCTGGAAGTGCTGCTGCGGGCGTGGGCGCTGCTGCCGGCGGCGGGGCGGATTCGGCTGGTCCTGGCCGGCAACATCCCCTGTCGGGGCGACGCGCTGTTCCCCGATTATCAAGGGCTCGCCCGAGAGTTGGGTGTGCATGAAGCGATCTCTTGGTTGGGGATGGTGCCGGAGGCGGAGAAGGCGGCGCTGCTGAGCGCCGCGACGGCGTTTGTGTTTCCTTCCCGCTACGAGGGCTTTGGGCTGGATCCGCTGGAGGCGATGGCCTGCGGGACGCCGGTGATTTGTTCGAACGCCACGTCGCTGCCGGAGGTGGTGGGCCAGGCGGCGATGCTGGTGGACCCGGCCGATGAAAAGGCCTGGGCCGCCGCGGTCGGGTTGGTGGCCGAGGGTGGTGATCGGTCCGCAGGGCTGGTCGAGGCGGGACGGGCGCGCGCCGCGGAACTGACCTGGCGCGCGACGGCGGCGGCGACGCTGGACGCATACCGGGAACTGCTATGAAGGTCCTGATGATCTCCAAGGCCTGTATCACCGGGCCGTACCAGCGGAAGCTGGAGGAAATCGCCGCCCACGACGGCATCGAACTGCGGGTGGTGGTGCCGCCGTACTGGCGCACCGGTGATCGCCGCGAGCAGCTGGAACCCCATCACCTGGACGGCTACGATATGTCGGTGCGACGCGCGCTGTTCAACGGGCATTTCCATTACCATTTCTACCCGGGCCTGGCGCGGGAGATGGACGAGTTCACGCCCGATCTGGTGCACATCGATGAGGAGCCCTACAACCTGGCCACCGCGCATGCTATCTGGCTGGCGAAGCGCTGTTCGACGCGGGCCGTGTTCTTTAGCTGGCAGAACCTGGTGCGCAAGTACCCGCCGCCATTTTCGTGGCTGGAACGCTACTGCCACCGGAATGCGGCGGCGATTGCCGGTACGGCCGGAGCCGCGGACGTGCTGCGGGCAAAGGGGTTTTCGGGACGGCTGGCGGTGGCGCCGCAGTTCGGGGTCGATCCGGAGGTCTTCAAGCCGGGGGTGGAACGCGACGCCGGGCGGCCGTTCACGGTTGGCTACCTGGGGCGGTTGATAGAGGCGAAGGGGCTAAGAACGCTGATGGAGGCGGTGGCCGACCTGCCCGGGGTGGGGGTGCGGATCGGCGGGCAGGGGCCGTTGGAAGCTTGGATCGAGGACTTTGCGGCGGCGCGCGGTCTGGCCGATCGCGTGGACGGGCCGGCCGCGATTGCTCCGGTGGCGGTGCCGGAGTTCATGAACACGCTGGACGTGCTGGTGTTGCCGTCGATCCCGACCGTCAGCTGGGTGGAACAGTTTGGGCGAGTGCTGGTGGAGGCGATGGCCTGCAAGGTTGCGGTGGTGGCCAGCGATTGTGGCGAGATCCCGGGAGTGGTGGGAGATGCGGGAATCCTGGTTGAGCCAGGCGATCAGCGGGAGCTTCGGGGGGCGCTGGAGCGGCTGCGCGATGACCCGGAGCGGCGGGCGGAACTTGGCCGCCGGGGTCGCGAGCGAGTGCTGGCGAATTTCACCCAGCAGCGGATCGCGGCGACGACGGTGGACTTCTACCGGGAGATTTCCGGCTAACCGAGCGGCGGGTCGGCTGCGGGCGGAAATGTGGACCGGGGGACTGGTTGGCGGGGCCGGAAGGTGCTAGCGTCTGAAGACGTTATGCCTACTGAATTGTTTCCGGAATCGCTGTCGCAAGGGCCCCATCGCCAGTTCCGCACGGAGTTGTTGATGCTGGCGCAACTCTGTTGTGCCCCGAGGCCGAGCACCGCGACTGCAGTCAATTCCCCATCTTTTACGCGGAGGAATCCAAGTGGACAACCTGGTAGTGGTTGCACCCATCGCGATAGCCCTGCTGGTCCTGGGGCTGGTCGGTGGATACATAGTGCAAATATGGGTCGCACGGCGCCAGGCGAGCGCCGTCGCGCTGAATCTTGAATCTGAGCTAGAACGAGTTGAGGTCAAACAGCGCGACCTGATTGAGGACGCGCGCAAGCAGGCGGGTCAGCTTCGCGAAGAGGTTGAGCGGGAAATACGCGAGCAGCGCGGCGAAGCGCGGCGACGCGATCGGCGCCTGCAGAAGCGCGAAGAGTCGGCCGACCGGCGCGCCGAGGCGTTCGATCGCCGCGAGGAAGAGTTGCGCAAACGGGAGTCGAACATCGACCGCCGTCGCAACCAGCTCGAGGTCGCGCAGAAGGAACACGTGGAGGTTCTGGAGCGCGTGTCGCAGATGACCCGCGATGATGCCCGTGACGTTCTGCTGGGGCAGATTGGGGATGAGTCGGCGGAGCGCTTCGCGCAGATCATTCGCGAATCGGATACGAAGGCGAAGGCCGAGGCAGACCATCGCGCGCGCTGGCTGGTGGGGATGGCCATGCAGCGGGTGTCGGCCGATCACAGCTCGGTCTCGACGGTATCGACGATCCCGCTGCCGAGCGACGATATGAAGGGCCGGGTCATCGGGCGTGAGGGGCGCAACATTCGCGCGCTGGAATCGGCGACCGGGGTTGACCTGATTATCGATGACACGCCGGAGACGGTGGTGATTTCTTGCTTTGACCCGGTGCGGCGTGAGGTGGCGCGGACGGCGCTGACGCGACTGATCGAGGACGGGCGGATCCATCCAACCCGGATCGAGGAACATGTCGCCAAGGCGCGCAAGGAGATCAACGCGATTATCCGCGCCGAGGGTGAGCGGGCGGCGATGGACAGCGGCGTCTCCAAGCTGCATCCGGAAATCATCCAGCTGCTCGGCCGGCTGCGCTATCGGCAGAGCTACGGCCAGAACGTGTTGAGCCACTCGCTTGAAGTGGCGTTCCTGGCGGCGACGATGGCGGCGGAGATGGGTGGCGACGCCAACCTCAGTCGCTTCGGCGGGCTGCTGCACGATTGTGGCAAGGCGATCGGCCACGAGGTTGAAGGGCCGCACGCCCTGATCGGCGCCGAGCGCTGCCGGCGCTTCGGGGTGCCGGAGGCGGTGGCCCACATTGTGGAGGCCCACCATTTTGAAGTGGAGCCGACCACCTTCGAGGCGTTTGCGGTGGCGGCAGCGGACGCGATCTCGGCGGCCCGGCCGGGAGCCCGGCGCGAGACCGTGGAGCTGTTTGTGCGCCGGCTGGAGGAACTCGAGGGGATCGCGAACTCGTTCCCCGGGGTCGAGCGGTCGTATGCGATCCAGGCCGGCCGTGAGGTACGGATTGCGGTGAAGCCGGACGAACTCGACGAACTCGGCGCGCTGCGGCTGTCGCGGGACGTGGTGTCGCGAATTCAAGAAACCATGACTTACCCGGGCCAGATCAAGGTCACGGTGATTCGCGAAACGCGAACGGTCGGGACCGCCCGATAGGCCCGGCCGGCGCCAGGGCGAGGCCGGGCGGTGGCTGGAGGCGGACGTCGCCGTGACCGGGCAAAATGGGCGGCGGCCTGGTGATTGAAACGGGACGGACGTGTTGCTGACCCTGTTCGAGATTGTTTCCCGGGTGTACGTCTGCATCCCGCGGGCGATCAAGATTTCGGTGGCCCGGCTGGTGGGGCGGGGCATCTTTGTGCTCAATGCGCGTGTCCGCAAGAACACCATCGCGAATATGAGCGTGGTCATGGCGCGGCCGCCGGCCGATCCGCGGGTGCGGCGGTTGGCCCGGGACTCGGTGATCGAGTACGCCACCTATGCGGCGAACGTGCTGGACTTCTATCGCGCTCCCGCCGGTGAGATCGTGCAAAGTACCCTCCTGGTTGACGAGGGCGGCCTGTTACCGAAGGCGTTAGCCCGGAGCAAGGGCAGCATTTTCGCCAGCGGCCATTTTGGCAATTGGGATGTGTCGGGGGCCAAGTTGGCGTCGATGATGCCCCTGTGGGTGATCCAGGAGACGTTCCGCGACCCTCGGATGAACGAGATCTTGCGGCGCATCCGCAAGTCGAAGGACATGAATGCAGTGCAGATGGACCAACCCATGCTGCCGCTCCTGCGGGGACTGCTGCGCGGCGACTCGGTGGCGCTGATGATCGACCGGCCCACGCCCGGCAAGGGAGTGGAAGTGAAGTTCTTCGGCCGCCCGACGATGGTGCCGGCCGGGGTCGCCCGGTTGGCCTACCGGGCCGACGTGCCGGTACTTGTGGGTGGGGCGCGCCGGGATGCCGACGGGCGGCATACCCTGATCTCGACCGGCGATGTGTACCCGGATCGCTCGCAACCGGAGGAGGCGGAAATTCAGCGAATTTCCAGCCTGGTCTTCGCGCATTTCGAGAGCCTGATTCGAATCGCGCCGGAGCAGTGGTACATGTTCCGACCGATGTGGGCGAAGTAGGCACGTTCGCAGTGGCGGAGATTGGTAAAATAGGGGCATGAAAACGATGGTGCGACAAGGTCACCCGTTGCGGATCGCCCTAGTGTCGCCCTATGACTTCGCGGTGCCCGGCGGGGTGACGACACATATCGTCAACCTGTCAGAGCGGTTTCGTGACCTCGGGCACAGCGTTCATGTCCTGGCACCCAGTTCAACCGAAGAGCCGGAAGACACCGTTGCGGACTTTCACCGCGTGGGCAAGACAATCGTGCCGCTACGCACGAACGCGTCGATCGCCAGGGTCAGCTTTTCGCTGACCCTGGGGCCGCAGGTGAAGCGCATCCTGGCGGAGAACGATTTCGACCTCATCCACCTGCACGAGCCGGCGGCCCCGCTGCTGCCGTGGTACGTGTTGTGGCACTCCCGCTGCGTCAACGTGGCCACGTTTCACGCCTCGCGCGAGACGCCGACGGTGTACCGGACCTACAAGCCCTTCATCAAGCGGCTCTTCAAGCGACTTGATGGCAAGATCGCGGTTTCGCAGACGGCGCGGAACTTTGTCTGGGGCACCTTCAAGGGTGACTACCGGATTATTCCCAACGGTATCGATGCCGAGGGCTATGGACGCAAACTGCCGCCGTTCGAACACCTGCAGGATGGCAAGTTCAACGTGCTGTTCGTGGGGCGGCTGGAAAAGCGCAAAGGCCTGCCCTATCTGCTGGACGCGATGGAGGTCGTGCAGAAACTGCGTCGCGACACCCGGCTGATCGTGGTCGGTGCATTTACCAAGCGGCAACTGGTGAAGGCGCAGCGACTGGTGGAGCACTGCGGCCTGGAGAACGTGCTGTTCGAGGGCTTCGCGTCCGAGGAGAACAAGATTCGCTACCTGCAGACGGCCGATCTACTGTGCGCTCCGGCGCGCGGTGACGGGCGCGAGAGTCAGGGACTGGTGCTGCTGGAGGCCATGGCCGCGGGCACCCCGGTGGTAGCCAGCGATCTGCTGGGCTATCGAACGGTATCTCCCGGTGGGGGTGCGGCGCTGTATGTGCCGCCGGAAGACCCCCGGGCGCTGGCGCGGGCGATTATGCGTATGATGGACTATCCCGAGACGGCCAGCCGCTATCGAGCGGCGGGGAGCCGGCGGGCGCTTGAATACTCGTGGGATGTGATCGCCGAAGAGGTTATGGGTTACTACCGAGAAATGCTGCGGCGTCACGGTAGCCTGCGCCCGAATGCATCGATGGCCTCGGCCGAGACCTTCGTCTGATCGCGATGGTGGAACTGGAGCGCCGGGCCAAACGTATTGCCGCGATTCTGGTGGCGCCGCTGGTGCGGGCGGGGATCACGGCCAACCAGGTCACGCTGGCCGGATTTGTGGCGGCCCTGACGGTGGCGCTGCTGCTGGCGATGGATTGGCTGATCGTAGGCGGAATATTCCTGCTGCTGGTCTCGGCGCTGGACATGATGGACGGGGCGGTGGCGCGGGCGCGGGGCGAGATTACAAAGTTCGGCGCCTTCCTGGATTCCACTCTGGACCGCTACGTGGAAGCTGCGTACTACGGCGGGCTGATCTGGCGGTTCCTGCAACGCGACAACGACTCGGCAGTGATCGCATGCTTCATCGTGCTGGCGGGGTCAATCATGGTCAGTTACGCGCGGGCGCGGGCCGAGGGCCTGGGACTAGATGGCAAAGTCGGCATTTTGCAGCGTCCGGAGCGGCTGATCCTGCTGGGCATCGCGCTGCTGTTCGGGGATTTCCTGCTGATACCCATGCTGTGGATTATGGCGGTCGTGACGAACCTGACCGTGGTCCAGCGGTTGCTGTACGTGCGGGCCCAGACCCGTGGCGAGTAGCCCCGCGGCTGGTCCCGGCTAGCCGTAGCGCTTCAGGCGACCGGTGCGCTTGGCGTAGTCGACGGCCTTCTGGAATATCCAGACCCCCAGCGGCAGCGATATCAGCGAAACGGCAAGCAGTTTCCACAGCTCGGCGCTCATGTCGAAGACCGACTTGCCGTCCAGCATCGCCCCGCGGATGCCCTCGAGGATGTAGGTAGCGGGCGAAATCCAGGAGAGCGGCTCGAGCCAGTCCGGCAGGATGCTGACCGGGTAGTAGATGCCCGAGACGAGCAACAGCATGGCCTGGACGACGATGGTCATCTGGGTTCCGCGTTCCAGGAACAGCAACGGCAGGGCGGCGGCCATGATGCCGATGCCGAGGAAGCCGATGCTGCCGAGCAGGACGAAGATGGTGGCGGTCAGGAAATCGGCGTCGGCGACATTCAGCGCGAAGAACAGACTGACGACGCCGATCACGATCAGGGTTCGAACCAGGCCATAAACGATCGAAAACAGCGCGGAACCGCCGAGCATCGTGACCAGCTTGATCGGCGCCATGAAGGTGTACTCGATGGTGCCTTCCCAGCGCTCCCAGCTGATCATGAAGGCAACCGCATCGAAGACGCCGTTGAGATAGGTCCACACGAGGGTGCCGACCAGCAGGTAGATGACCATGAAGTCGGTGGTGGTGCCGACGCCGGTAAGAGCCTCGGTGCCGGGCGCGATGTAGGTGACGGCCAGCACGTTGACGATGCTGTACACCAGGAACACCACTTCCCAGCCCCAGTAGCGGCGGGTGGCGCGGAAGTTGCGCTCGATGAACGCCCAGGCGCCGCGCAATTGGATGGATGAGGTGATCATGCGTCGCCGGCCTTCTTGTCTTCGGGTTCTTCGTCGAGGGCGTGCCCGACGAGTTGCAGGAAGACGTCTTCGAGGCCGTGCCCCGCGTCTGTTAGGCCGGCCTCCCGCAACAACTCCGGCAGGGTGCCGCTGGCCACGATCTTGCCGCCGGCCATGATGGAGATCTGGTCGCAGAGTTTCTCCGCCTCGGCCATGTCGTGAGTTGCCAGCAGGACGGTGGCGTCGTGCTCGGCGTGGAGTTCCATGATGAACTCCTGAACCTGCCGTTTCGAGGCCGGGTCCAGGCCGGTGGTAGGCTCGTCGAGCAGCAGCACGATCGGCGAAGTGAGGAATCCGCGCGCCACGGCGACCTTCTGCTGCATGCCGCGGGACATTTGCTCCAGCGGGCGCAGGACCTGCTCCTCGTCGATACCCAGTCGCGCGAGGATCGCGAACGTCCGCGCGGCGGTGGTCTCGCGGTCGAGCCCGTAGGTCTGGCCGGAGAACATCAGGTTCTCCAGGGGGCTGAGCTTGCGAAAGAACGAGGCTTCAACCGAGACGCGATTGATGAGACGGCGCACGGTTTCGCTTTCTTTGACCACGTCGTACCCGAAGACCGATATGGAGCCGCCATCGGGGTAGAGCAGGGTCGAGATGATGCGCACTAGGGTCGACTTGCCGCAGCCGTTGGAG
>CAZVZW010000064.1:0-11633 GCA_964631365.1 uncultured Chloroflexota bacterium
CGCATCCGCAGACGCGGGTACTGGTGGTGGACAAGCTGACCTATGCCGGCAACATGGCCAGCCTGAAGCAATCGCTGGGTGACGAGGCGGTGGAGTTCGTGGAAGGCGATATCGCGGACCGCGAACTGATGGAAACTCTAACCGCGCGCTGCGACGCGGTGGTGAACTTCGCCGCTGAATCACACAACGACCGCGCGCTGCTGGACCCGGGTCCCTTCGTGGAGACCAACGTGCGCGGGGCCGGAGTGCTGGCCTACGCGGCGGCGGCCCACGGAGTGGAGCGCTACGTGCATGTGAGCACCGACGAGGTGTACGGGCAGATCGCCGACGGCTCCTTCAATGAGGGCGACGAACTGCGCCCGCGCAGCACCTATCCGGCCACCAAGGCCTCGGGGGAGATGATGATCCTGGCGGCGGTGGAGTCGTTTGGCCTGCAGGCCGCGATCACCCGCGGGGTGAATAACATCGGCCCCTACCAGCACCCGGAAAAGGCACTGCCGCTGTTCGTCAGCAACGCGATCGACGACAAACCGCTACCGGTGTACGGCGACGGGATGCAGGTGCGCGATCGGATGCACGTGCGCGATCACTGCACGGCGATCGAACTGGTGCTGCGCGAGGGCAAGACCGGCGAGTCCTACAACGTGGGCGCCAGCAACGAGTGCACGAACCTGTACATGATCGAGAAGATCCTGGAGCGGCTGGGCAAGCCGACGTCGCTGATGACGCACATCGAGGATCGCACCGGGCACGATTTCCGGTACTCGGTGGACGCCACGCGGCTGCGGGCGCTGGGGTGGGAACCGGCCTTCGATCTGGACGCGGCGCTGCTGGATACGATTGATTGGTACCGCGACAACGAGTGGTGGTGGCGCGGGATGCGCAGCCAGGACTTCGAGACCTACTACGAGGAACTGTACGGCGACCGCCTGCGGCAGGCGGCGCCGGACAAGGGGTAGCAAGAGGCGGTCGTAGGCGGCTGGCTAGTCGGCTTCGCCGGCGCTGGTGATGAGCCAAGGCCGGGCCGCTGTCGGTGCGCGTCCCGGCTTCGAGGCCTAGGATAAGCCCGGCACTCAACAGCACGGAAGGGGCGAGCCAGCGGGCCGCTCGGGCTGCATTCATTTTCCACCTCCCGCAACACATCCCCGCCACCTAATCCACGAGATCGGTGCGGAGCACAGATCCTCATGATGAATGCTGGCGGGTCGGATTCACAGCGGCGTCAAAGGAGGCAATAAGAGAGTCTCAGTGCGGTCAAATACCAGATAGTTAACCGCGCCGGAGGGGAACCCGGCTAGTAGGCGCCGCGGCCGCTCAGCACCACCCAGATAGTCCGCCAGAGGATCATCAGGTCGAGCACCGGCGAGTAGTTCTGGATGTAATAGAGGTCGAGTTCGACGTTCTCGCGCAACGGAGCCTCGCCGCGGCCCTGGATCTGCCACCAGCCGGTCATGCCCGGCTGCACGGAGAGCCGCTGGCGCTGCCAGGGCTCGTATTCGTCAACGACCCAGGGAAGCTCGGGCCGGGGGCCGACCAGGCTCATCTCGCCGCGGAGGACGTTCCAGAGGTTGGGGAGTTCGTCGAGGCTGGTGCGCCGCAGAAAGCGGCCGACGCGGGTGACGCGGGGGTCGCCCTGACGCACGTCGGGACCGGGCCGGTGGCTGAGGACGCCGCGCCGGCTGTGGCCTTTGTCCATGGTGCGCAGCTTGAAGATCCAGAAAAGACGACCGTTCTCGCCGACCCGCTTCTGGCTGAAGAAGACCGGCCAGCCGTCGTCGATCAGGATGGCGAAGGTGACGGCGAGCATGAGCGGGGCGCTGACGATGAGCGAGATCGAGCCGACAACGACGTCGAACGTGCGCTTGACAAAGCTGTCGAAGCCGGTGATGACCGGCTCGCGGATGCCGATGAGCGGGATGCCCCAGAGATCCTCGGCACGGGCGCGGACGCTGATCATGCTGAAGATGTCGGGGACGACGCGGATGCGGACGGCGTAGTCGCCGGCGTGGGTGACGACCTCGCGGATGCGCTCGTAGGCATGGGCGGGCAGGGCGACGATGACCTCGGCGATGTTTTCGCGCCCGATCATCTCGCCGAGCTGGTCACAGGTGCCGAGCACAGGGATGTCGGTGACGCTGGCGCCCTGCTTGGCCGGGTTGTCGTCCAGGAAACCGACGATGTCGTAACCGGTCCAAGGACGCTGCTGGAGGAGGTCGGCGACCTGTTCGCCGACGGGGCCGGCGCCCATGATGACCAGGCGGCGCCTGAAGCCGATGGTGGAACGCAAGAACAGGCGCAGGACCCAGCGGAGGTTGACCAGCAGGATGAGGTTGACGCCGTAGAAGTAGGCGATCAGCAGGCGCGATAGGAATTCGATCTTGAAGATGAAGAGATAGGCGAAGAGGACCACGAAGGCGATGGTGACGGCGGGCAGGAGGACGCGGATTTCTTCGACGGCCGTGAAGATGCGGCGCGGTTCGTAGACGCGGAAGAACTGGAGCATGAACGCCCAGATGAGCGCGACCGCGATGTACTGCTGCCAGTCGACCCAGCCGAGGTTGACGGATTCGCCGAAGCCAAAGGGTAGTTCGTGGCGGAGGAGATCGGCGACGTAGAGCGAGGCCAGCGCGATGGCGATGTCGGCGAAATAGAGGAGCGCGGAGAGCCGCCGGGTGCGGCTAACCACGGGCCAAGTCTCGGGCTAGTTCGGTGTAGATGGCAGCGGTTTTCTGGACCATTTCCGCACGATTGAAGCGGCCGCCGACATCGCGAGCGGCCGCCGCCGCGATAATGGCGGCGTGCTCGGGGCGTGTCAACAGGTCGTCGATGGCCGCCGCCAACCGCTCCGGGTCACCAACCGGGACCAGCACGCCGTTGCGGTCGGGGTCGATGAAGTCCTGGGTGCCGACCACATCGGTACCGACCACCGGCACGCCGGCGTCCATGGTCTCCATGATCGTGTAGGGGAGGCCCTCCCAGCGCGAGGCGAGGACGAACACGTCGAGCGCCGGGAGCAGCGCACGGGCGTCTTCGCGGTAGCCGAGCAGGCGGATCGCGGCGGAAAGCCCGCGGCGTTTGATCTCGGCCTCTACGGCAGAGCGCATTTCGCCGTCGCCGAACCAGAGGAACTGCAGGTCCGGGCGATCAGCGATGAGCCGGGCGGCCGCCTCGATGAGATCGAACGGGGCCTTCTGCGGAGTGAAGCGGGAGATGGTGCCGACGACGGGTATATCGAGCGGCACGTCGAGCCGCGCGCGGGCTTCGGCGCAGGGCAGGCACTCGAGATGGGCGATGCCGTTTTCGACCAGCCGGAGTCGCTCGGACGGGATGACCCATTGCCGCAGCGCCTCGGCGTGCTCACCCCTCGAGAGCGCGATCAGGACATCGGTGGAACGGCCGGCTAGGCGCTCGACCCATTTGAATACCGCGACCTTGAGCGGGCTCTTGAAGTTGAGGAAATAGAAGCCGTGCGGGGAGTAGACGACGCGGGCCCGGCGATCGAACAACGCTGCCGGCCGGCCGACAAAGCCAGCTTTGGAGCTGTGGGCGTGGATTATGTCGTAGCGCCCGCGCCGCACAACGCCGGCCATCCGCCAGAGGGCGCGGGCGTCGGCGAAGGGGTTGATGCGGCGGACCATCGGGACGAACTCGACCGCGATGCCGGCTTCGCGCAGTTCGGCGACAAAGGACGTGTCGCCGTGGGGCTCGGAACGGATGCGCGGGCAGGCTACCGTGACTTCGAACTGCTCGGGATCGAGCAGCGTGCAGAGGTCGAGCAGGTGGCGCTTGGTCCCGCCGATGGTGGCTTCCAGGATCTGGAGGATACGGATGGGTCTCACGGAGGCGATGGCACCGGACTAGCCCGGGTCGTCGTAGATGGTGCGGAGCCAGTCGAATTCGGCCTGCAGGCCGTCGCGCAGGGACCAGCCGGGGGAGTAGCCGAGGACATCGCGGGCCTGGGTGACATCGGCGCGGCTGTGCAACTGGTCGCCCTCAACGACCGGGGCGGCACGGCGGCGGAAGCGGCGGCCGGCGACGGTTTCGAGTTCTTCGAGATAGCCGTTGAGGTCGCGATAGGTGCCGCCGCCGACGTTGAAGGTGTGGCCGATACGGTCGGTGCCGATAGCCAGCAGGGTGGCGTCGACGGCGTCCTGGATGTAGGTGACTTCACGGGTCTGGGTGCCGTCGCCGAAGACGGTGATCTCTTCATCAGCGCGCAGGAGTGCGCGCAGGAAGATATGGAAGGCCATGTCGGGCCGCTGGCGGGGGCCGTAGAGGGTGTAGAAGCGCAGGGTGGTGACCGGTACGTCGAAATGGTGCAGGTAGGCGGCAGCCAGCTTCTCGCAGGCGAGCTTGGTGATGGCGTAGTAGGACTGCGGGTTGGCGGGGGCGGTTTCGGCGGTGGGGAGGGGCGGGTCGCGGCCGTAGATCGATGAGGTGGAAGCCAGGATCAGCTGGCGGACGCCGGGGTTGAGCCGCAGGGCCTCGAGCAGGCGCTGGGTCGAGGTGACGTTGTCGCGCTGGTAGTCATCGAATACCGCGCCCCAGCCGCCACGGACGCCGGCACGGGCGGCGAGATGGAAGACGTAGTCGATGCCGTCCAGCAGCGGCGGCAGGTCCAGGTCGGCCAGATGCCCGGCGACAAATGCGAATCCCGGGTCGTCGGCGAAGACCGCCAGGTTGGCGCGCTTGACGGCCGGGTCGTAGCTGTCGGTGAGGCCGTCGACGCCGGTGACCAGGTGGCCTTCGGCGAGGAGCCGCTGGCAAAGGTGAGACCCGACGAAGCCGGCGGCGCCGGTGACGAGAGATCGGGGCTGGCTCATGAGGGGACGTCCGGTGGGTGGGGGGAGGGGGCCGGGTCGATAGTACCCCGGATTCCGGCGTAGAGGTCGAGGGTCTTGCGGACCATGGCGCCGGTGGTGAAGTCGGACTCGAGGCGGAGACGGCCGGCCCGGCCGAGCCGGCCGGCAAGTTCAGGGTCGTCGATCACGCGCAGCAACGCGGCCGCCAGGGCGGGCGCGTCGCTGGGCGCAACGAGCAGGCCGGTGCCGTCGTGGTGGACGACCTCGGGGACGCCGCCGACGCGGGTGGCAACGACCGGAAGCGAAGCGCCCATGGCTTCGAGAAACACCAGCCCGAGTCCCTCCCAGCGCGACGCCATGACGAGCAGGTCGGCGGCGACCAGCAGGTCGGGCACGTCGCGGCGGACACCGGCAAAGTGGACGCTGGACTCGATTCCAAGCGCAGCAGCCTGACGGTGCAGACCGTCCACATAGGCATCACCACCGAGCTGGGTGCCGCCGGCCAGCAGCAGGCGGGCGTCGGGCCGGGCGGCGACCACCACCGCCCATGCGCGCAGGAGGTTGGCGTGGTCCTTCTGGGGGTCGAGTCGCGCTAGGCAGAGCGCCAGCGGCGCGTCGGGGGCGATGTTGAATTCGCGGCGGACGCCAGCGCCGCCGGTGGACACAGGCCGCGGGTCGAGTCCGTAATGGATGACGACGATGCGCGGTCCGGTGATGCGGCCCGTGTGGATCATGTACTCGGCGACGGCCGAGGAGAGCGCGATCACGCGGCTGTCGAGGCGAGCGAGGAGGCCATGCAGCGCGCCGATGGCCGGGTACTTGAGCACGTCCTCGGCGTTGTGCTTGCTGCTGATGACCGGCGTGCCGGCGAGGCGGGCGGCGATGGCGCCCCAGATGTCGGCCTTCAGCAAATGGGTGTGGACCAGGTCGTAGTTCCCGCGGCGGATGAGGCGGATGAGCGACCCGAGGTAGGCGGGCGCGAGCGGTCCGCCGAGCTCAATTCGGTTCACCCGGCCGGCGACGGATTCGAATTCGGGGAGCAGATCGTCGTCCTTGAAATAGACGAGGTCACAGTCGTACTCCTCGTTCAGGCCGGCGAGCAGGCTCAGTAGGTGGCGCTGGGCGCCGCCGACGGCCAGCGAGGTGATTACGTGGAGAACGCGGAGGCAACTCATCGGCCGGCGATGGCGCGTTCGTAGGCGGCCATGACGGCCTCGGCCTGGCGGGCAAGGGTGAAGCGCTCGAGTACCCGGCGGCGACCGGCGACGCCCATGGCGGTGCGCAGATCGGGGTCGCCGAGCAGGGCGGCTAAGCGGCGGACGAACAGCGGGGTGTCGTTGGGGTCGACGACGTAACCGGTCTCGCCGTCGCGTACGATCTCGGGTCCGCCGCCAAACGCCGAGGCGATCACCGGCCGGCTGCTGGCCATGGCCTCGATGTTGCCGAGGTTGAAGGGATCGGGGTAGGTGGAGGGAGTCACGACGATGTCGGCGGAGCGAAAAATCTCGACCATGCGGGCCTGGTCGACCCAGCCGCTGATTTCGACGCGATCGCCCAGGCCACGGCGCGCGGCGTAGGCCTCGAGGGCGGGTTGGTAGCGGGGATTGTCGCCGGCGAAGAGGATGCGCGGGCGGTCGGACTCGGGTAGCAGGGCGACGGCGTCGAGGAGGGCCTCGGTGCCCTTTTCAGCGGAGAGGCGGGCAGGGAGCACGACGAGGGGGGAGCCGGCATCGGAGGCGGCCGGTTCGTTGGCCGGCCAAGCGAACGGGTCGATGCCGTTGTGGACGGTTTCGAGGTAGTGAAAGCCGTTCAGCGCGAGGGTGCGTTGCATGATGTCGCTGATGGCCAGGACGCGACCGACGTGGCGGTTGACCAGGCGGCGGATGCGGGAGCGGCGCAGCGGGTTGTAGCGAAAGCGCTGCTGCGCCAGGCAGTGTAACTGGCGCGGTTTGAGGTCGGTCGGGCCGGTGGCGCAGGTGAGCCGGCCGCAGCAGACCATGAGGTAGTCATGGGACGTCAGTACCACCGGAAAGCCGAGTTCGTCGGCCACCACCAGCGCGCCGAAGGAGAGGTGGTGGTGGACGTTGTGGGCGTGGACGATGTCGGGGTGGAAACGTTGGAGTTGCTCGCCGACCAGCGGCAGGGCGGGGGGGTTCTGGATGCCGCGATAGTTGCGGAAGCGTTCCGGGTAGTCGAGCGATAGGCGGACGACCTCGGCTTCGTCGGTGGCTTCGGTGGCGGCTTCGCCAGAGGTCGTGGCTATCACGAGGATCTCGTGGCCCTCGTTGGCGAAGTGGCGATTGAGGCGCTGGGCGACGATGCCGGCGCCGCCGCGGTTCTCGGGCGGGTAGAAGTCGATCAGGACGGCGATGCGCATGTCAGGCGTCACTCCGGTATTGGTCCAGGCAACGGCGGGCGACGACGTCCCAGGTGAAGCGGGCGAGCAGGTCGGCGCGAGCGGCGACGCCCATGGCGGCGGCGCGGGCCGGGTCGTCGAGCAACGGGCCGAGCGCGGCGGCGATGGCCGGCCCCGAGGAGGGCTCGACGACGAAGCCGGTCTGGCCTTCGGTAACGATCTCGGGCATGCCGCCGGCGCGGGTGCAGATAACCGGCGTGCCGCAGGCCATGGCCTCCAACAGGACCAGCCCGACGAGTTCGGGGAGCGCCTGGCGGCAGCCGCGAAAGTCTTCGTAGACTGACGGCAGCACGAATACCTGCGCGGAGGCAAGCAGTTCGATCACACGGTCGTCGTCGGCTTCGGTGATGAACTCGACGGGCCGGCCCGCCGCGCGGGACTGGAGATGGGCGAAATACTCCCCATCGTGGACCCGCCCGATGACCGACAGGCGGGCGCCGTCGGGGATGGCGTCGATGAGGTGCTCGACGCCCTTGTGGGGGAGCAGTCGTCCCAGGTAGACGACCCGGCCGGGAACCTTGGCAGCGCCGGGCCGGTAGAGGTCGGTGTCGACGCCGGCGAAGATGACCTCGTGGCGGCGGCCGACGTAGGGCATGGTTCCGACGGTGAAGGCGGATTGCGATAGGTGGGCGTGCAGCCAACGGCCCAGGCGCAGGCGCCGCAGCAGGTTGGAGCCGCCGCCGCCATGGTCGGTGACGTAAAGCCGGCGGCGGAGCGGCCGGCCGAGCAGGCTGCCCAGGGCGCAGGCGGTGGAGCGGAACTGGTGGAAATGAACGACGTCGGCCCAGAGGATATGCCGCAGGAAGCTCAGGTTGACCGGGTCGTGGGGACGGCCGGCGACTTCTAGGAGGCGCTTTTCGGCATGGATTTCGAGCCGGCCGTCGGTGTCGCGCCGCGCGCGGCCGGCGAATCCGACGAGCCGGGTGGGCACGTGGGCGGACATAGCACGGGCGAGTTCCAGCGGGTAGCGCTCGCCTCCCCCAACGACACCCTCTTCGCCGAAGAGACGCGGGGTCAGGTGCAGCACCCGCGGGCGGCTAGCCGGCGAGATCATCGGCGGACTCGGAATCGGGCCGGCGGGCGACAATCAATTGGCCGCCGCCGACGGTGCCGGCCGGCACCGGGCGCAGATGACGGGCCAGCAACAAGGACCACAGCCAGGACCAGGCCCGCAGCGGCAACAACCGGCGACGGCGCAGGCCGCGGACGATGTCCAGGACGCGCCGAGAGCCGATCCGTCGCACCATCAGGTTGTCCAGCTTCTGCCAGCGGCGCTGGGCGCCGGCCGGGAGGAAGTAGCGGTGTTCGACGGGCTCAAGTCCGTTTTCGCGGAGGATGTCGAACCACTCTTCGCGGGAGCGGTAGTGGTGGTGGCCGAGCCGGTCGTTGACGGCGGCGACGGCGGCGGGATGGTCGTCGTCGAGCAGCTGCGACTCGAAATGGGCGCTGGGAGTGCTGAAGGCGAAGCGGCCGCCGGGGCGGAGCACCCGGGCGACTTCGGCGATGACGGCGAGGTCGTCGGGGATGTGCTCGATGACGCAGATGCTGACGACAGCGCCGAAGGATTGATCCGGGTAGGGCAGAAGGGTGGCGTCGCCGACGGTGGCGCCGTCGTAGGCGTCGCGAGCGACCGCGGCGCGCACCTCGGAGGGGAGCAGATCGAGCCCGTAAATCGGCCAGTGGGAGCGGAGAGCGAGATCGCCAATGTCGCCGTTGCCGCAGCCGAGGTCGAGGATCGGGGCGGCAAAGTCGAGGTCGCGCATTTCGATCATTTCGAGGGCGCGGAAGAGGCAGATGGCGGGCTGGTGGTAGTGGGTGTGCAGCAGCGTGCGCAGGATGTCGCGGGGCGACATTCCGATGACCGCCGGGGGGAATTCGGCGGTCATGAGGCCGACCCGGTGGCGCGTTGCAGGAGCTCGGCGAGGCGCTGCGCATAGGTATGACGGGCGAGCACGGTGGCCCGGCCGCGGGCGGCTATGGCTGCGCGCTCGGCGGGGTGGTCGAGATGGTGGCGGATCAGTTCGACCAGCTCCTCGGAAGAGCGGTAGGCGACGATGTCGTCCGTTGGGTCGAACAGCTCGGCCAGCGAGGCGCGGTCGTCGACCAGCTGGAAGGCACCGCAGGCGGCGGCCTCGAAAGTGCGCATGTTGCAGCCGTGGACCATCTGCGGGTGGTGAACGTTGAGGACGATGGCGCTGGCCCGGTAGGCGGCTGCGACCTGGGTGGCGGGCAGGAGTTCGGGGCCGCGCACGAACTTGCGCACGGCGTAGCTGTCGGGCAGCGATTCCCAGCCACGGCCGTAGATGGCGAGGTTGAATCCGGCCCGGGCGACGGCCTCCAACATCTCGACCCGATGCCAGTTCTCGGGCAGATGGCCCATCTGGTGGCGGGAATCACCGACGAAGATGACATCGGTCTCCTCGGCGGCCGGTGGGATGCCATCGTGATAAACGGTCTCGTCGACGGCGTGGGCAAGGAACGAGGCAGAGGGCGAGCCGTGCTTCTCGATATCCGGGATGTAGGACGCGTCAGCGATGAAGAAGTGGTCATAGATGCCGAAGGCGCCGACGATGTTGGGGAACCAGAACGGGTCGTCGCCGCACCACTGAAGTAGCGGGACGCCGCTGCGGCGCTTGACGGCGTGGAGGGTCTCGGGGAGCAGGGTCTCGCCTTTGACCACCAGCACCAGGTCGGGGGCGAATTCCTCGACGCCGTGGATGAAGTCGAGATTGTCCTGGCGGGCGTTGGCGAAGACACGCTCGATCTGGAAGCGGTCGGGGCCGAGCAGTTTGCGGCGCAGGCGGGAGCATAGGCCGAGGGGACGATTGAGATCGCGGCTGTAGATGAAGATGCGGACGTCGTGGCCGAGTCGCCCGAAACCGGCGGCGATATACTCGGTCCAGCTACCGGTGTCCCACCATGGCCCGGCGAGAAAGATTTTCAAGCGCGCTCGGCCTTCCGTCGGGTGGGGGGGTGGGGGGCGGTTCATCATGACGCGGGGGGTTGTCGGCAGCGGCGCAACCGGAGGACGTCGCCGGCTTCGCGGCGCAGGTTGTCGCCATCCAGAGCATAGAGCGCCACAGCATAGGCGGCTAAGACGAGCACGGCGAAGAGCAGCAGCAACGGCAGGTTGGTGGCCAGCGGGCGCAGCGCGAACCAGGCGATGAGACCGGCGGCGGCGGCGAGGATGAAGGGGAGGCCGGCGGCGCGGGCGACGTTGACCCCGGCCAGACGTAGCGCTAATGGGGCTAGGTAGAGCAGGGCGGCGATCTGGGTAGCGGCGAGGGCGATGGCGATGGCCGCGAAGCCGGCCCCGCCGGCGATCAACACCAGGGCGACGGACCAGGCGGCGGCGGCCCAGACGATGGCCAGGATCAGGAGGCGGCCGCTGTGGCCGAGGGCGTTGATGATCGGGGTCAGCAGGCCGTTGATCGGCACCAGCAGGGCGTTGATGGCCAGCAGATAGAGCACCGGCACCGCCTGGCTCCAGGTGGGCCCGTAGATGAAGTCGGCGATCGGGTTGGCAAAGGCGATGACGATGGCGAAGAAGGGGAAGGTGAGCAGGCCGGTCCACTTGATGGTCAGATGGGCACCGCGGGCGACGGCGGCTCGCTCACTCTGGACCCGCGCGAACGCCGGCAGGCTGACCCGGGCGACGATCTGGGTGAGGATCAGCGGTTGCTGGGCGAGCTTGTCACCCCAAGCCAGCAGGCCGGTGGCGGCGCGGCCGTAGCCGGTGGGGCCGAGGATCGGGATGAGGCTGTCCTTGAGCATCAGCAGGAGGCGCTGGCCCTGGAACTTGGCCCCGAAGTCGAGGTTCTGGCGCAGGCGACCGCGCTGGATTGCGGGCACCGGCCGCCAGGGGTAGAAGACCAGCAGCAGCAGGGTGGGGACGATGCTGGCGCCGACATGAGCGGCGACCAGCGCCCACGGCCCGGCCCCGGCGACGGCGAGGACGATGCCGGCGGCGTAGAACCAGCCGGTGCCGGCGACGTCGGCCATGGCTAGGCGGCCGAAGTTGAGATGGCGCTCAAGCATGGCCGCCGGGACCGTGCGGAAGGCGCTGATGAGCACCGAGAGTGAGAAGGCGCGGATCAGCCAGGGGTCGGGGGAGCCTTCGTCGATGAGATCGAGGAGCAGCGGACCGCCGAGGAAAATCAGCGCGGCGGCGGCGGCGGCCAGCGCCGCCTGAACCGCGAAGACCGTGCGGAGATCAGCCTCGCCGGGTTCGTCCTCGCGCTGCAAAAGAGTGGCAGCCAGGCCCAGGTCGCTGAACTGCTTGATGATCCCGGCGATGAAGGCGATCGGCACGACCAGTCCGAAGACCTCCGGCAGCAGCAACCGGTACAGGGCGACGTCGCCGCCGAAGGCCAGGATGCGCATGCCGCCTTCGCGCAGTCCCAGCGAGGCGACCC
>CAZVZW010000065.1:0-11615 GCA_964631365.1 uncultured Chloroflexota bacterium
TGGCTGGATGTACCGGGCATTTCGCGACGGAGCGGATGCGGCGAAGCTGCCGCCGCTGACGGAGTTCCGGGAGAACGTGCTAACACGAGGACGGCCGCGGGCGAATTCGCCGGCCCTGCGGATTGTCTAAGTCCGTGTGCCGATCATCCACAACTGATGACTGCGGACAAAACGGGCTGAGAGGTGCTAGAACCAGGAGCGTGGATGCAATTGTAGAGGTACTAGATCTGCGTCCGATACTTGATCAGCGAGCTGGATATGAAAAAGTAGCTTGAAGAAATCCGGGGTGACCGCACGATCCTCGAGGCTCGAATCGACGAACTCTCTCCTTCCTCCACCACTCCAGTCTCGATACCGGAGGAAATGCGGAAGCGTCTCCTCTAACGACTCGACGCGATGTTGACCGACGAAGAGCGCCGCGAGATCGCGTGGCATCTCGTCGAGCAAATCACCGTCCACACCGAAATTGGGGCGGACGGCAAAGGCCTCGCTCGAGTGAGCGTGGAGTACCGGATGCCGGAGGTTGTCGTAGTTAAGACTCGCACGGAGATGGATTCATCGCCGCTGTGGCCGGTTCCCGGCGACTCCTGCGACGCACCTGGCGCGACGTTCTGTTGTTCTACGGCGGCATGTTCTTGTTGTTTGTTTTCGCGGTGGGTCTGCCCTTTGTCATGTTCATCGCCGGAAGTGACAGTGAGAGCGATGTCTTCAAGGAGACTCCCCGGATCGGCTCCCGGGCTCTCCTAGTCTTGTTCGTGACCTATTTCGCCACTTGCGCGGTGCGGCTGTACCTGTTCGCGCGGTCGGTCGAGGCGGCTGACGAAAGGCGCGGAGGCGCGGCGGACTAGCTAGTCCGGACGCCCGTTCGCTGGAACATCAAGAGGCAGGTGTGGCCTGCTCAGAAAGTCGGGCCGGGCAGGTACATCTCCAGCGGCTCGATGTAACGGATGACCTCGGACTTCGTCATCGTCCCGGAGGCGATGTCGAGGACGGTTTGCAGCAGGCGCTCGCCGGCCTGTTCAAGCGGCTCGCCAGCGTCGATGATCGGTGCCGCCGAGAAGTCGATGCTGTCGGCCAGGCGCTCGGCCGTGCGCGGGTTGCCGGTGCACCACATCTCGGGCGCGACCACCGCGCTGCCGCCGGTGAGGATCTGGCGGTCGTAGCCGCCGCCGCCCAACTGGAAGAGCACCAGCGGCGAGCCGGCGGCCGCGAAGCCCAGAAATACCGACGTGTGCGAGATGTAACTGTCCATGAAGTACAGCCCCTTGCCGGGGGGCGCGGCGCCGTAGTCGAGAACGTCCCGGATCGGGGCCGTGCCGGCCTTGTGGACGGCGCCGAGGCTCTTTTCTTCTAGGGTCGAGATGCCGGCCTTGATGTTCTCGGGGACTGGGTTCATTTCGCGGATGTCCTGGCCGATGCTGTGGGCCAGTTGCTCCTGGCGCTCGACGGCGTCCATCAGCTTTTTGGCCACCATCGGGTTGACGCAGCGCTCGGCGAGTTCGTGCTCGGCGCCGATGATCTCGGTGGTCTCGCCGAAGATGGCGGTGCCGCCAGCGGCGATGACGCGATCAAATAAGTAGCCAACGGCCGGGTTGCCGGCGAGACCGGAGAACGGGTCGGAGGAGCCGCACTTGACGGCGATGGACAGCTCGCTGAGGGGGGCCGGTTGGCGGCGCTTGCGGGAGGCCTGCCAGACGAGCCGGGCGGCGGCCTTCGAGGCGGCGGCGATGCCGTCCCAACCGGACCCGGCGCCGTTCTTGCCGATGCGAATGACCGGCTTGCCGCAGGCTTCGATGTCGTCGGCGAGGCGCATGTAGGAAAGCTGCTTATGGTCCGCTTCGCCGAGGCCCAGCACCACCGCACCGTAGATGTTCGGATTGCGGCCAAGCCCGGCGCGGACGCGGGCGATGGTCTCGCGATCCTCGGGCGTGCGGCCGATGCCCAGGTCGGCGTTGTTGAGCATGACGGTGCCATGCACGGCCTCGCAGACCTTCTGGGCCTCGAAGCTGCCCGGCATGATGAGCACCTGGTTGCGGATGCCGGTCGTACCGTCAGGGCGGACGTAGCCGAGGAACTCTTCTTTCATGCAGGGCGGCCTCTGTCTCTGGCTATCTGGTTGCGGCGGGTCATTCGGCGCCTTCAGTGAGGTCGCCACGGCCGCGGATGCCTTCGAGATTGTGGATGTGGACCAGTTCGCCGGCCTTAATGGGCTGCGAGGCACGGCCGATCGGCGCGCCGTACTTGCGCACCGTGCCGCCGGCGGCGACGTCTTCGAGCGCGACTTTGAAGCCGAACGGAATCTCTTCGACGGCGATTACGGTGTGGAGGTCGTCGCCGCATTCGGCGGCGATTGCGGACCCGACTGGGGCGTCGGCGAGCACGGCGGCGACGGTGTCCTGCAGGTCAAGCCGGATGGCGCGTACGGGGGCCACGTTTGCCTCGGTTTCGGGGGGGGACGATTCGCGGATTGTCGGGTTGGCTCCCGATCGTTGCACGTTCGCGGCGCAAGCGCCAATCAGATGGTGCGCGGCAAACGATAGCCGGGACTTCGTTGTACCGAAGAGTCCGGCGGTTCCGTCTACTAAGCTGGCGGCTTCAGGCCCTGGACCACGTCCGGATAGAAGCTGTTGACGGCGTCCGAGACACTGTCGATGAAGCTACCTGGCCCACCTCCGCGCCGAGCGGCTTGAGGATCGCCCGGGAGAACTCTTCTACGGTGCCGATTACAGCGAGCAGCGCGGAGATAGCCCGGCGTTCCTGCTCGGCGGCACCACCAATTCTGCTGAATCGGGATTAGTCGCGCTGCTTGCCAGGTTGATTCTTCCAATGTTCCACCCTCCGAATCCTGTGCAACGGACGCCCAGAACAGCCTAATTCGCCGCCCTCCTTGTCACCCGGATGCCCGGCCTCATGTTCTCGGATAGAATCCATCGGCCGCGCGGGGTTGTGGGCACGGACTCCGGGCGAAACCCTTCTTATCTTGCGGATGGAGTCCTGTTTTGCCTGAGAACAGCGTCCCGCACAACGACGAGCCGATCCCGGAGTCGTCGTTCGGGCGGCTGATTTACTTCTCTGGAGCGGCGGCGCAGGTGCTTTCCGGGAATCTCCGCCTGCTGGGGTACCTGGGCATCAACGCGGCGGTCAGCATCACGCTGGTCTGGACCCTGCTGAGCGCAATCGCGGTTGCCGACCCGGATGACGACCCGGAAGCCGCGGCGATGGCGATCCCGCTGATGGTCACGCTATCGATCTTGCAGAGCGTTCTGCTGCACGTGATGCAGTGCGGGTTGCTGGTGGGCGTGCTGGCGGCGCTGCGCGGGGAGACAGTCAGCATCGCGGAGGGCTTTCGGGTCGCGCGTAGCCGGTTCATGCCGCTTGCTGGACTGGCGATTCTGATGTCGGTGCTGGGGATGGCGACACAGTTCACCAGCATTCAGATGGTCAACGCCGGGCTGGGGATTCTGACGCTGCCGGTGGTGCTGGCGTGGTTGGGATGGTTCGCGGTCGATCTGCTGGCGATCGCGCTGGTGGCCGAGACGGACGGCAGCGTGATGGCCTACGTGGTAGGCGCGGGCCGCCTGATCCGCCGGGTGTGGGGCGATGTGCTGGTATTGCTGCTGGTTTTTCTGGTCACCACTGAGATCATCGCGCCGATTCTGATAAGCGCGATCGCGTCCAGCCTCGCCGGTGAAGAGTCGTCGCGGGAAGCCCTGCTGTCGGTGGCCTCGATCGCGCAAATCGTACGCAATCTGATTGTCGCGTATGTCTACGCCTACGGGGCGCGGCTGTACCTGTTCGCGGTGGCGGCGGCCCGGGCGGCGTAAGCGGCCGGCGGCGACCTGCTAGGAACTGGGCGTGGACCTGCGGACGGCGGCGGTGCGCTTCTGCACGGAGCAGGACCTAGTGGACCTGACCCTGGTGGGAGCCAGCAATCCGGAACAGGTGGAACTGGCGACGGCGGCACTGCAGGCGTCGATCCCAGGTGAGTTGTGGGAGCGGCTGCGCACCGAAGTTCCGCCGGATACCGAGCACGTCGAGCCGGCCACCTGGGAGAAGGACGGCGGGCCGCCTAGACCGGCGAACCCGGAAGGGGTCGAACCGGCCTAGTGGTTGGCCCTACTATGGGCGGGTTCTTTTGCGACCGGGAGTACTGATGGCGATTACGACGGGGCTGATTGGGCTCATGGGTGCGGGGCGATCGACGCTGCTGGATCTGGTGTCCGGGGGTAGTACGTTCGCGGCCGAACGCACCGGGCGCTTCACGGCCCGCGCGGCGCTGGTGAGTCCCGGCGACGCACGGCTGGACTGGCTGACTGACTTCTATTCGGCGCGCAAGTCGGTGCTGCCGGAGTTCACCTATGTGGACTACGACGCGGTGGGACTGGGGGAGGGCGGTGGCCGCGAGGCGGAGTGGCTGAACGCGCTGCAGCCGGTGGACGTGCTGGCGGCGGTGCTGCCGGTGTTCCTGGATGAAGGCGCCGCCGACAGCGTGGCCCGGCGCCTGGCCGAGGTGTCGGCGGACCTGGTGGTGGCGGATCTGTCGGTGGTCGAGAACCGGCTGGAACGACTGGTGCACGACTTGGAGCGGGCGCCGAAGGTGGAGCGGCCGGCGTTGGAGAGCGAACGCGAGGTGCTGGTCGGCCTGCGGGAGGCGCTGGAGGACGGGGCCCACCTGCGAGCGCTGGAATGGGACGAGGCGCGAAGGACGCTGGTGCGCAGTTTTGGCTTCATGACGATGAAGCCGATGGTGGTGGTGCTGAATACCGGCGAGGATGAGGTGGCGGGCTGGGCGGCGCAGTGCGAACAGGTGCGCGAGTTATGGCCGTTCCCGGGGACCGGGGTGATGGCCTGCAGCGCGGCGATCGAGGCGGAGGCCGGCGAACTGGACGAGGAGGGCGGCGAGATCCTGGAGGCGCTGGGGATCGAAGGCGCGGCGAGCGGGCGGCTGGCAGCGGCGGTGGTGGAGGCGGCCGGACTGATCCCGATCTACACCGGTTCGGAGTCGGAGGCGCGCGCCTGGCTGGCGCGCCGGGGGGCCTCGGCGCTGGATTTCGCCGGGATGATCCATTCCGACCTGGCGCGCGGTTTCATTCGCGCGGAGGTAATCGCGCTGGACCTGCTGGACGCGGCGGGCTCGGAGGCGGAGGCGCGGCGACTGGGGCAGATTCGTAGCGAGGGTAAGGAGTACCGGCTGGTGCCGGACGAACTGGTGCACGTGCTCTTCTCGCGCTAGCCGGTCCCGACGGCTTTCTTTCTGATTGGTTGGCGTGAAGTTGTGCCGACGCCGCCCGAAGAGGGTGGGGAATCGCCCATGCCGGAGGCATCAAGAAACCGGTCTGTGACCGGCGCCGGTGAGTTCGGTGATACTCGCGATGGCTTCGGATTCCAGGTAGGCGGCGAGGCGCTCGACCAGGTTGGGGGCAGCGTTGGGCTGTACGAAGGTGGCCGTACCGACCTGCACGGCGGTGGCCCCGGCGAGGATGTATTCGAGGGCGTCTTCGAAGGTGGCGATGCCGCCGACGCCGATTATCGGGATGTCGACTTCCGGGTAGACGTCGTGGACGAAGCGCACGCCGACCGGACGGATGGCCGGGCCGGAGAGGCCGCCGCGGGTACCGCCGAGCAGCGGCCGGCGGCGGCGGACGTCGATCTTCATGCCGAGGACGGTGTTCATGATGGTGAGGGCGTGGGCGCCGGCGCGGGCGGCGGCGACGGCGATGGGGCGCATGTCGGTGACGTTGGGCGACAGCTTGGCCAGCAGCGGCAGGCTACTGACTTCGAGAATCGACTCGACGGCGCCGGCGATCAGGCCGGGGTCGGTGGCGAACTCCATGCCGTGCTCGACGTTGGGGCAGGAGAAGTTGGCTTCCAGGGCGACGACCCCGGGCAGGCCCTCGAAGGCGGCGGCGAGATTGCGAAACTCAGCGGCGCTGTCGGCGGCCAGGCTTGCGATGATCGGCACGCCCAGCGAAGGCCAGGCGCGGGCTTCGCCGCGGAGCAGATCGTGGAGGCCGGGGTTGGGCAGGCCGATGGAATTGAGCATGCCGGATGGAGTCTCGACGGTGCGGGGAGTGGGATTGCCTTCGCGAGCGCGCGGGGTGACTGTCTTGGCGACCAGCGCGCCGAGTTGCCCGAGATCGAAAACGCGGGCCAGTTCCGGTCCGTAGCCGGCAGTACCGGAGGCGGTCATGACCGGATTCTGGAGTTCGAGTCCGTCCGGATGCGTAGGGGCGATCTGGACGGTAAGCGTGGTTGAGCCGGGGTCTTTGATGGAAGCGTGCCCGTTCACTTGCGGGCGACGCGAAGTTGCGTAGCCCGGTTGATTCTAGTGAAAGCGGCGTAGGGCGCGAGGGCAGGAGGGAGCGCCGGGGGAGATTGCCGGGAGTGGGCGGCGAAATTGAGGCCGAGAAACTGCTTGCCGGGAGCGGAAAGACTTATGTTAAGATGCCGGAGCCATTGGGAGGCGCACTGGCTGAATCTACTGACGTAGGAGACTACTCCCATGGCTTCTATTATCGCTGTCGCCAACCAGAAGGGTGGCGTAGGCAAAACAACCACGACGGCCAACTTGGGAACGGGACTGGCGCGGCGTGGTTTTCGCGTTCTGCTGGTCGATCTGGATCCACAGGCCAACCTGACGGCGGCGTTCGGACTCGAGCGCGGCCTCTCCGAATCGATCGCGACGTGCCTGATTTCCCGCGAGGCCGACGTGCCGATCCTGCGGATCGAGGACGTGGCCGGGGTGACCGTTGATGTCGTGCCCTCCAGCCTGGACGTGGCGGCGGTCGAATCGGCGCTGGTCAACAAGCTCGGCCGCGAGCTCCGCCTGCGCGAGCAGCTGGGGCGAGTGCAGAGCCAGTACGACTACATCCTGATCGACACGCCGCCCTCGCTGGGCCTGCTGACGATCAACGCGATGGTGGCCGCCAACTGGGTCGTAATCCCGACCGAGGCGCGCTTCTTCTCGATGCAGGGCCTGGACATGCTGAAGGAAAGCATCGACGAAGTCCTCTATATGAACCCGAACCTGAAGATTCTGGGGATCGTGGTGAGCAAGTACGACCGCCGCCTGCGCGAGGAGACGACGGTGAACGAGTTTCTGCGCTCGACCTGGGGCGAGGATGTGTTCGCCACCGAGGTTCCGACGAATAGCAAGATCCTGGAGGCGTCCAGCGCCGGCGTTTCGATATTCGCTTACCGGGGGACTCAAAAAGCCGTCCAGATCTATGAGAATTTGGTGGAGGAGGTTGTGGCCCGTGCCTAAGCGTGATTCCGCGCCGTTCGATCCACGCCGCCTGCGCGACCGGCAGCGTCCGGCCGACGTGGTCTCCAACGTGGTAGACCCGCGATCGCCAGTGCGCGAAAACGGGGTGACCGAGATCCGGGTGGTCGGAATCGGTGGGGCCGGCAACAACGCGATTAATCGTATGGTTGAGGCTGGGGTCGGCGGCGTGGAGTTCATCGCGGTGAACAGCGACGCCCAGGACCTGGCCAGCTGCCTGGCCGGCCAGAAGATTCCGATTGGCACCAAGACCACCCGCAACCTGGGCGCCGGGGGCAACCCGACGGTCGGCGAACGGGCCGCCTTTGAGAGTTCACTGGAGATCGAATCGGCGCTGGAAGGCGCCGACATGGTGTTCGTGACGGCGGGGATGGGCGGCGGCACCGGCACCGGCGGAGCGCCGGTGGTAGCCCGAATCGCCAAAGATTCCGGGGCGCTGACGGTGGGCGTGGTGACGATGCCGTTCATGTTTGAAGGCTCGATGCGCGGCCGCTCGGCGGCCGGTGGGCTCGACGAACTGCGCGAGCAGGTGGACGCGCTGGTGGTGATTCAGAACAACCGACTGATCCATGTCGTGCAGAAGAACACCTCGATGGCGGATGCCTTCAAGGCGGCCGACACGATGCTGGTGAACGGCGTGCGCGGGATCACCGACTTGATTACCTCGGTGGGCTTCGTGAACGTTGACTTTGCCGATGTGCGCTCGATTATGGCGAACTCGGGGACCGCGATCATGGGCGTCGGCGTGGCCGGCGGCGAAGGTCGCGCCGAGACCGCGCTGCGCCAGGCGGCGGACAGCCCGCTGCTGGACATCCCGCTGGAAGGCGCCTCGGGAATACTGGTGAACGTGGCCGGTGGCCAGGACCTAGGCATCCACGAGATCCAGGCGGTCGTCAACGAACTGAAACAACTGGCCAGTCCGGACGCGCGGATCGTCTTCGGCGCGGTGGTGGATCCGAATCCGCTGCAGACGCTGTCGGTGACGCTGATCGCGACCGGGTTCGGCGAGAGCGGGATCGCTTCGCGCGATCCGTGGTCACGGCGAGCGGCGGCCGGCGACGATGCCCCGGTGGCGTCGGTGCCACGCGCGCGCACCATCGAGCTGGTGGCTACGGAACCGGTGGGCGGCTCGACGGCCACGGTAACGGCGGAGCCGCCGGAACCGAGCGAGCCGGAGATTCGCGAAGTGGCGCGGCCGGCGGAGGCCAACGCTCGCGACAACGAAGTGCCGGCGTTTATCCGGCGGCAGCGGCTAGACGGCGACTCCTAGCCACCGCCTCATACCGAGTTTTCGAAACAGCCCCCGGCGCTCGCCGGGGGCTGTTTCTGCTTTCCGGCGAATGACCGGCTAGCCGGATGAGCGCGGCCCGTGGGTGAGGACGATGATGATGCCGGCCAGGTTCATGACGATGCCCACGATGGTGACCGGCCCGGGCACTTCGGCCATGAAGATGACCCCGAGCAGGATCCCGCCGGTGACTTCTCCGGTGGCGACCAGGTTGGTCTTGGTGGCGGAGAGGTAACGTAGGGCGGTGTTGTAGAGGGTGTGGCCGATGCCGATCGGGATGAACCCGGCGAGCACCAACGCGGCCCAGCGCCCGGCCGTGTAGTTGGCGGGTTCGAAGCTGAAGATCAGCAGCGGCAGGGCCCAGAGGGCAGCCCAAGCGTACATGCGCGACGTGTAGGCCAGCACCGAATCGCGCCGGCGGCGGATGCGCCCGAGGATCGAGTAGATCGCGAACATGGCCCCGGAGAACAGCGCGAAGAGATCGCCCAGGAGCATCTTGCCGGTCATATCGGGTTCGAATCCGGACATTACGGCGATCCCGGCGATGGAGAGGGCGATGCCGGCGAGCTGGATTGCGCGGAGTCGCTCGCGGAAAACTCGAATCGATGCCACGGCGATGATGGCCGGCGAGAAGTAGACGATCGACAGGGCGTGAGCGATGGACGTGAACCAGAGGCTGGCGACGAAGAACAGGAAATGCAGGCCCATAGCTAGTCCGTGGGCCGGGTAGGAGCGGATCTCGCCGAGCCAGCCGCGCAGTTCGCCGCGGAACGCGGCCAGGCCGGTGACGAAGACGGCACCGAAGAACAGCCGCCAGAAGGTGACTTCGAGCGGCGAGACCGGGAAGGCCAGGCGGACGAACAGCGAGGAGGTGGCGAAACCCAGCGAGCCAACGGCGATCAGGAGGATGCCACGGAGTTCGCCGGCCGGTCGTTTCAAGGGCGCCTCCGCGGTGCGGGCCTGGCTAGATGCCGGTTTCCCACCGCCAGGTGAGGTCCTGCCGCGCGAAGATCGGGCCTTCGGTGCAGACCCGTTTCGGCCCGCGGCGGGTGGTGACGACGCAACTATGGCAGACGCCGAGCCCGCAGGCCATGCGGGCTTCGAGGGCGAACTGCACGGTCTTGCGGCCGGTCTGGAGCTTGAGCGCGGCTTCGAGCGCCTGCAGCATCGGTGACGGCCCGCAGGCGAAGACCTGGTCGGCCCAGTCGTACCACTCGGGCATCAGATCGACGGCGGTGCCGCGGGTACCGGCGGAGCCGTCGTCGGTGGCGAGGTGGAGTTCGGTGGCGGCCGGCAGGAAGGCCGTGGGGAGCAGCGCGTCGGCGGTGCGGCCGCCGTTGATGATCACTGTGTCGGCGTCGTCGCCGGCGGCGGCTGCCAGGGCAACCAGCGGGCCCATGCCGATACCTCCGCCGATCATCAGCAGGTGGCGGCTGCCGGGTTCGATCGCAAAGTGGCTGCCCAGCGGCCCCAGGGTGTCGACGCGGTCGCCGGGGCGCCGGTGGGAGAGCCATGCGGAGCCGCGACCGACGACCTGGTAAAGGATCGAGAAGGTAGCGGCTTCGGAGTCGATGGCCGAAAGGCTGTAGGGGCGGCGCAGGAGCGGGTCGTTGGAGTCGCCGTTTAGAAGGTGCACGAACTGGCCAGCGCGGGCGGTGCGAGCGATGCGTTGGCACCTCAAGGTGATCCAGAAAAGAGTCTCGGAGAGGCCGGCGTTGGCGACGACTTCGGCGCTGACCGGGGCCGGCACTAGGGGATCTCCTCGGCGGCGTCGCGGTCGCGATAGGTGGCCAGCGGCAGCACTCGGAAGGCGGCGCCCTCGTCGCCGATGGCGTCGGCCAGCGCCCGAGCGGTGTCGATGGAGGTCAGGCAAGGTACCTGCGATTCGGCGGCCGCGCGGCGCATGTGGAATCCGTCCTGCAAGGTCTCGCGGTCGCCGGTGAGGGTGTTGATGACCAGCACCGTGCGCCCCTGGCGGATGTTGTCGATCATGGTGTTGTCGCCGTCGTGGAGGCGGCTGACCTGCTCGACTTCGAGCCCTAGGCCGCGCAGGTAGCGGGCCGTGCCGGAGGTGGCCAGCAGTGAGTAGCCGTTGTCGGCAAAGGCCCGCGCGATGTCCCCGCATTCGGCCTTGTGGCGGTCGGCGATGGACATCAGGACGCTGCCGATGGCGGGGATGCCGAGTCCGGCTGAAACCATGGCCTTGTGCAGCGCTGGGGCGAAGCTGGTGTCCACGCCCATGACCTCGCCGGTGGACTTCATCTCCGGACCCAGGAAGGTATCGACGCCGGAGAGCTTGGCCATCGAAAATACCGGCGCCTTGACCGCCACCAGCGGGCTTTCGGGCCACAGGCCCGGCGCATAGCCGAGTTCATGGAGGGTCTGGCCGAGCATGATGCGGGTGGCCAGGCGGACCATCGGCACCCCGGTGACCTTGCTCATGAAAGGCACCGTGCGGCTGGCCCGCGGGTTGACCTCAATCACGTAGACCTCGTCTTCCCAGACGACGTACTGGATGTTGACCAGGCCGCGGGCGTTGACCGCCTTGCAGATGGTGAGCGTGTGACGGACGAGCTTTTCGACCGCCTCGGGCGAGAGCCCGATGGGCGGGTAGACGGCGAAGCTGTCGCCAGAATGGACGCCAGCGCGCTCGATGTGCTCCATGATGCCGGGGATCAGCGTGTATTCGCCATCGCAAATGGCATCGACTTCCACTTCCATGCCTTCGAGGTACTTGTCGATCAGCACCGGTTCGCGCGGCGAGGGCTGGGTGACCGTGGTGACGTAGCGCTCGAGGCTGGGGCGGTCGGCGATGATCTCCATGGCCCGGCCGCCGAGGACGTAGGACGGCCGCGCCAGCACCGGGTAGCCGAGCCGGTCGGCGACCTCGAGCGCGTCCTCCATACGATGGACGGCCGCCCCGGGCGGGCGCTGGATGCCGAGTCGCTCCAGTAGCGCGTCGAACTTCTCGCGGTTCTCGGTTTCGTCGATCGATTTCACATCGCTGCCGGCGATGCGCACGCCCAGGTTGTAGAGCGGGCCGGC
>CAZVZW010000066.1:0-9006 GCA_964631365.1 uncultured Chloroflexota bacterium
GCGCCGCGGGTGCCCTGGCCCTGGATGGCCCGGCTGAGGGCAAGGCTGTCGCCGGCGCCACCGCCGAGGCTGATGGTGGTGTTGTAGACATCGACGTCGGGTAGGGTGGCGATGATCTGTTCGGCTTGGACGGCGACGGCGAGAACCTCTTCTTCGGAACCACTGCCGGGCGGGAGGGAGACGCTGGCGTAGAACTGCTTGGCGCCCATGGCGGGGAGGAAGGTGGTGGGAATGATAGGAAGGAGGGCGAGGCTGCCAAAGAAGAGCGCGGCGGCGACAACCAGGGTAGCGGCGCGGCGGCGGAGGGCCCAGCGCAGAGCGGGCAGATAGAGCCGTTGTACGAGAGTAGGACGCTCATCAGAATCACGTCGGGCGCCGAGTTGGCGGCGCCCGACGAGGTAGCGCGCGAGGATCGGGACGACGGTGAGGGCGACCACCAGAGAGGCAAGGATGGCAAAAGTGACGGTGAGAGCGAAGGGACGGAACATGACAGTGGTGATACCGCCGGCGAAACCGAGAGGGAGGAATACGGCGACGGTTGTCATGGTGGAACCCAGGACGGCACCGGTGACTTCACGGGTGCCTGCGGAGACCGCGTGGTCGAGGTCGTCGCCCTCCTGTACGTGGCGGAAGATGTTCTCGAGGACCACGATGGAGTCGTCGACGACGCGCCCGAGGGCGATGGTCATGCCGCCGAGAGTGAGGATGTTGATGGTGAAACCCTGCACGAAGAGGACCGTAACGGCGACGAGCACGGAGAGGGGTATGGAAACAGCGGCGACGATAGTGCTGCGGAAGCTAATCAGGAAGATCCAGATGGCAACGACGGCGGCGGCAGCGCCGAGCAGCCCTTCACGGGTCAGACCTTCGACGGACTCTTCGATAAGGAGGGACTGATCGAGGATCACGTCGAATTCGGCGCGGCCGGTGTTGGCGGCGCGGACCTCTTCGAGTACCTCTTTTGCGGCATTGGCGACCTTGACGGTGTTGGCGTTCTGGGCCTTGGTGACGGCAACGCTGAGGCCGGGGTTGCCATTGGTGCGCGAAATGGTGGTGCGTCCGGAAGTACCCATAGTCACTTCGGCGATACCTGACAGGCTCACGGGCAGTGGCATAGAGCCACTGGTGTCGACGCCGACGATCATGGTGGCAATAGCATCGAGGGAGTCAAGCCGGCTGATGGCGCGTAGCGGGACGGAGAATCCGTCGATCGCCACGCGGCCGGTGGGTACGGAAACGTTGTTGGCCTGGAGCAGCCCAGCGATCTGCTGCGCGGTGACACCTTTGGATTGCATGGCACGGACGTCAAGGAGGATGTTGATCTGCCGCTCGGTTGCACCAAAGATGTCAACCTGCTGGACGCCGTCGATGGCCTTGAGGGCGGGGGCAAGCTGCTGAGCGACAATGTCTTCCAGCTCCCCGGCCGCGCCATTTCCGCTGGCGGCGATCTGGATGACCGGGAGGGTCTCGTTGATGTTGATGCGGGTTACACGCGGCATACTGGCGGCCGCGGGTAGGGTGACGCCGGAGACGCGGCGCAAGATATCGGCCTCGGCATCGCGCATGTCGTCGCCGAAGTCGAACTGGGCGATGACGATGGAAACGCCTTCGGCCGAGACGGACTGGACGGACTTAAGTTTGGGAGTGCCGCTGAGCGCGGCTTCGAGGGGCGCAGTGACGTTGTCGGCGAGATCTTGGGGATTGGCGCCGGGGTTGGCGGTAACAATAGTGAGGATGGGGAAGTCGAGATCTGGGATGAGCTCTTGGTTGATGCTCATCGCCGAATACAGACCGCCGAAGACGAGCCCGATAGCGATGAGGAGGGTGACGGAGGCGCGCTTGAGGGACCAGTCGGTGAGCCAGGTCAAACGGTTACGGCCGAGTTGTGAGCGGTGACAGGGGCATTGGCGAGACCTCAGATGCGATTCCGGGCAGAGACGCGCCCTGCAGGCGGGTCGCATTACCCCGGGGAGGGCGCTTTACGTTTTGCCGGGGAGACACCGCGATGGTCCAGCCCGGACTTTTCCCGTTGGTTCATGTAGCTTCCCACACTACCGGCGGAGATCAAAGCCGGGCTGTCAGCAGGCCCACCCCGGTGAGTGGCTCTGGTGGGCTCGCCGAACATCGGGCCGGTTGGTTACCAAGGGGGATTGAGAATGCGGGACCCGAATCTTGATGCGCTACGGGCGACGCTGACCGGAGGCTGGGATCCGGGGCGGGTGGAGATGCAGGGGCCGTTCGCGGATCCGGAGATCATCGCGGCTGTATCGTAGGGGGACACCGAGACGCCGGTGCGGGATGAGGACAAGCTGCGGTTCGCAAAAGTGCACGTGGAGTTCGGGTCGCAGCTGGGTTAAGACATGGTGCGAGTGGTGGCGGGTCCTCCGCTGAAGTGGGACCGCGTGACGACCGGGGACACGGCGAATCTGAAGCGGAGCCACTGGGAACGGTACGCGGCCACGCCGGGGACCATGAATACCTTGGAGGCGTGACGAGATGCGGTGGAGGACTTCTTGGCGATGGTGGATGAGGGTCACCGCTGGCAGACGGCGCAGATCGCGGAACGGTGGATTGACGTTGGGGAAGGCAGCGGCTGCGGAGGCTAGTGCACCCCGAAGGCGAAGCGGGAGCGGGGCGAGTGCGGGTAGTCTTGGTGGATGATGAGATCGAGGAGACGGTCGCGTAATTCTAGGCGGATCTGGCGGTGGTCGGGATCGGCGGCAAGGTTGCGGGTCTCGTCGGAGTCATCAACCAGGTCGAATAGCTGCTCGCCGGTGTTGTCGGGATACATGGTGTAACGCCACCGGGTGGTACGGATGCTGCGGGCCCAGTTGGCAGTGGTGGCCGAGTTGATGTTGTTGTAGCTCTCGACGTAGGCGCAGTCCCGCCAGTGATCGGAAGCCTCACCGCGGCAAAGACCGAGCAGCGAGCGCCCGGGAGCGTAGGGGTATTCGGTGTGGCCGGTAGGGCCGCCGACACCGCCAGCGGGGGGGCCGGCCCCGTAGATGACCTTCGGCTTGGGGAGGGAGAGACCGGCCATTTCGAAGATGGTAGGAAAGATGTCTTCGAGCTGGACCAGCTCGTCGCGCGATTGGCCAGCATTGATTCCGGGCCCGGCGATGACGAGGGGAACGCGGATGCAGGCGTCGTAGTGAAACTCGCCCTTGCCGGTGAGGCCGTGGTCATGGAGGAGTTCCCCGTGATCGGCGAGCATAATGACGTAGGTATTGTCACGGCGACCGGTCTGTTCAAGGGTATCAAGTAGCAGGCCGAGCTGGCGATCTAGGTGGCGGATGTCGGCGAAGTAGTGCTCCCGGTCTTTACGCCAATCGGACGGGGTCTGCGCGCAACCGCGGCCTTCGAGGCAATGGGGAGCTAGCGGATCGCCAGGCCACTCGGGGGGGATGGGGGCGGGGATGGCTTCAGCATCGACGAATTGCCGGTAACCAGCGGGAGGGGCGAAGGGTCCGTGGGGCTGGACGTAGCTGACGTGGGCGTAGATGGGTTGGGCGGGGGCCTGGCCACGGATGAAATCGAGGGCGTGACCGGTAATCCAGTTGGTCTGGGAAAGTTCCTCGGGAAAGGGCAGTTCGTAGGTTCCGTTTATGGCCGGGACCTCTTCTAGTTCGGCGCGAAGGTTTTCGGCGGTGGGGCCGTAGTTGGCGAAGCCGGGGATGTCCCTCGACCAGACGGTGCTGTAGACGGCGTCGCGGTGCTCGGGATGCTCGGCGCGGACCCAGTCGAGCCATTCACCGCCGCGGTCATCCTCGGTGTTGTGCTGCACGTCGAAACCGTAGGGGAGGTAGTCGGGATGGATGGTTTCGTAGTGGGGACGCAGATGAAGCTTGCCGAGGGCGACAGTGCGCCAGCCAGCATCCTGCAGGGAGCGCATGAAGGTAGGGAGCTCGGGGTCGAGGGCGTAGCCGTTCTGCAGGACGCCGTGGCCGCGGGTGGTGAGGCCGGTGGCCAAGGTGGCGCGGGTGGGGCAGCAGAGGGGATTGCTGCTGATACAGTTCGTGAAGGTAGTGCCGGCGGCGCGGAGGCGGTCGAGGCCGGGGGTGGCGACGATGCCGTTGGAGGCCGCCTCAAGCCATTTGGCCGAGAGCTGATCGACCATGAAGAAAACGATGTCGGGCTTCGGTGAACTCATCCAGGTTTGGCCCACGGCAGGAAGGCGCCGGGGATTACGGTCGTTGGAGTAGCTCGATCTCATAGCCATCAGGGTCGTTGATGAAGGCCATGAGCAGGTTCTTGAACTCTTCCCGCCACTTATCTGGCCAGATCTCGATGCCCTTGGTTTCAAGATCTTCGCAGAAGGCGGTGAGGTTGGAGACGCCGATGGCGAAGTGCATGAGGTCTTCGGGGACGGCGAGTTCGTAGTCGGGGGAATAGGTCAGCTCAAGGAGGTGCTCGCTGCCTTCCATCTCGAGGTTACAGGTCTGGTTGCCGTGGGGGGAGCGCTCGTTGCGGTTACGCACCTTGAAGCCGAGGTGGTCGCAGTAGAAGGCGCTGGATCTGTCGAGATCGCTGACGCGGACGCGAGTGTGCATGAACACGGGCATTCGGCTGCCTCCGGAATCGGTTTCGCTGCAGATGTCCTGTTGAACCGCCGTGATCAACCGCTCGGCGGCGTCGACCAGAATAGCAGTATGCTGCGACAGGCTGCGGCCGCCGGGTCGGCGGTATGGAGTCCTGAGGGTCTTGCCGGGAGGGAACATGTCAGAACAGCAAACGCGGGTGGCGTGGGTGACGGGGGCGGGCAGGGGTATCGGCCAGGCGATCGCGGTGCGGCTGGCGCGGGACGGGTTCGCGGTGGCGATCAACGATATCGACAGAGAGACGCTCGGCGAGGTGCGGGCCGAGGTGGAATCCACCGGCCGGCGGGTGCTGGCGGTTCCGGGGGATGTGGCGGATGAGGAAGTGGTGGAAGGGATGGTGGCGGAAATCGTGCGGGAGATGGGGCGGCTGGATGTTCTTGTGGCGAATGCGGGGATTATCCACGTCGCGCCGCTGCTGGAGACGAGGGCGGACGATTTCGAGCGTATTCACCGAGTGAATGTGCGGGGGGTGTTCCTGTGCGGGCGGGAGGCGGGGCGGCACATGATCAGGCAGGGGGTCGGAAAGATCATCAACGCGGCGTCGATCGCGGGGCGGCGGGGAGGGGAGGACACCGTGGCGTACTCGTCGAGCAAGTTCGCGGTGATCGGGTTGACGCAATGCATGGCGAAGGAACTGTCGCCGCACGGGGTGACGGTGAACGCGTACTGCCCCGGGATTGTGGACACGCGGATGTGGGATCACATCGACACAGTGCGTTCAGCGTCGATGGGGCTGGAGAAGGGTGGAGCTCGAGCGGCGATAGTGAAGACGATTCCGCTGGGGCGACAGGAAGAGCCGGAGGACGTGGCTAACCTGGTGAGCTTCTTGGCTTCGCCGGACTCGGACTACATCACCGGGCAAGCGATCAATGTTTGCGGCGGCATTCATATGGATTAGATGCGGACCGGCAGCGGCGTTGTGGAGAAAGGGATTGAACACGGCAAATAGGATCGGATTTGTGGGATTGGGGTTGATGGGGACTGGGGATCGCGCGGAACCTGCTGAAGGCGGGACACGAGGTGCGCGGCTACGACGTGTCGGCGAAGGCGCTGGCGGCGCTCGCGGAGGCGGGCGGGACGCCAGCCGGGAGGCCCGGCGGAAGCGGCGCACGGGGCGGAGTTCGTGATGATGGTGCTGCCGGAGCCGCGCGATGTGGAGGGGCAGTGGTCCTCGGGAAGGACTCGGTGGCGGACGGGCTGCCAGCGGGTGGGATGGTGGTGGGTCCGCTGATCGAGGTACCGATGCTGGTGGGGCTGGTCTATGTGGCGCTGCGACTGCGGAAGGCGTTTGGGCGGGGCGGGGGGGTAGGCGAGGCGGTTGGACAAGGCAGGCGCGGCGCGTCGATACTCAGCGAGTTCAAGCATGGCCGATCTCCGGGAGGTGGACTCGTGGAAGCGTTCAGAACTCTGTCACTCGCCGGGCTGCGCAACCACGGAGCCGAGGATGTTCTGATCGGCAATCGGCCGCTATGGAACCGCGTCCCGGCGACTGGTACCGGACCAGCTGGCAAGCCAATGCCGCTCTCGCCGCTAAGCAGCCTGCCCACGGGTGAGCAGGTTTTCTGGGGCGTGCCGTTCGACATCACTCCCGACGGCGAGGCGGTCTGGGTAGTCCTGGGAAAAGACGGCTGGGATGGGCTACCCGATGCCGTGACCGTACCGGTCGGCCTGGCCGCCCGCCAGTTGCTGGTCTGCCATTTTCTGGACGCCGTTCGTACCGAGGAACTCCGCCCCGAGGAACCCGACGAAAGCAACGCGGTGGTTGCCGAGTACGTCCTCAACTACACCGACGGTTCCAGCCATGTACATCCGATTCGCTATCGTTTTGAAATCAACCCCTGCCGCCGGCCCTGGGGTATGCAGGCGTTCGCGGCGGTGGAGGAGGACACCTCGCTGAGCTCGCCGGTCGTTGGCGCGGACCGTAACGGTCTCACCGGCATCGTCAGCGCCATGCGTGGCGGTCCGACGTATCTGCTGACGGCGCTGGCAAACCCGAATCCGGAGGTGGAGATCGCCACGATCGAACTCCGCGCCACCGGTGGACGCACCGTCACCGTCGCCGCCATAACGCTTTGTGGACTGGAGCACAATCCGTTCCGGCGCTCGGTGCTACGGCATGTCGAGGTGGATGTGGCGCCGCCGGTGGAGGCGAGCCTGGACCTGGGCCAAGTGGTGAAGACCCATGCGCTGCCGGGCGGGCTGCCGGAGGACTGGCTGGAGCGGCCAGAGATCGGGGCAGGAGCGGTGCTGGAGGATCCGCCGGCGACGCTGATCGACGCGACTGCGACGCCGGATGCGCGGCTGACGATTCGCCACGCCGGCGGGGAGTCGGCGGTTGGGTGGGGAGAGCTGCTGGGGAAGAGGACGGCGGCGACGGAGGGTGGAGCGGTGAATTGGCGGCTGCTGGAGGAACGGGATACCCAGATGCAGGTCCGAGTGGTGGACAAGTCGACGGGTCGGGAGTCACCGGTGCGGGTGAGCTTCTACGGGTCGCGGGGTGAGTACTTCGCGCCGTACGGGCACCAGCGGGATATCAACACGAACTGGTGTGAGGACATGGGCGGCGACCTGAAACTTGGGGACACGAGCTACGCGTACGTGGATGGGCGGTTTCAGATTCATCTGCCGGTTGGCGAGGTATTCGTGGAACTGACGCGGGGATTTGAGTACACGCCGACGCGGCAGCGGATCGAGATTCAGCCGGGGCAACGCGAGTTGACGCTGGAGATCGATCGCTGGACCGACGCGGGTGCGGAGGGGTACTACACGGGCGATACACACGTGCACTTCCTCGACCCGACGACAGCGGTGCTGGAGGCCGGGGCGGAGGACTTGAACGTGGTGAACGTGCTAGCTGCGCAGTGGGGGCGGCTGTTCACGGACATGGAGCATTTCACCGGAGCACTGGCGCCGGCGTCGACGCAGAAAAACTTAGTGTGGGTGGGGACGGAGAACCGTCATCACATGCTGGGGCACATCAGCCTGCTGGGGCTGAAGGAGCCGGTGTTCCCACTGAGCAGTGGCGGACCGGACGAGGACTACTTCGGCGGGGCCGAGGAGGTGCTGATGGCGGATTGGTCGGACGCGGCGCGGGCCCAGGGCGGCCTGGCGGTGGCGCCTCACTTCCCGTCGCCACACCTGGAACTGGCGGCTGACATCGCCCTGGGCAAGATCGACGCCGCCGAGTTGAAGTATTTCCCTCCGCACCTCAACGGGCACAGCATCGGCTCCTGGTACGACTACCTCAACTGCGGTTATCGGTTGCCGGCCGTCGGCGGCACGGACAAGATGACCAACTCGATCCCGGTCGGTGGAGTCCGCACGTATGCCCACGTTGGCAACGACCGCCCCTTCACGCACGAGAATTGGCGGGACGCGGTGCGCTCCGGAAACACCTTCTCCAGCACTGGACCGCTGCTGTTCTTCACGGCCGAAGGACAGCCACCGGGGACGGACGTCGAGCTGCCGGATGGGGGCGGGACGCTGGAACTAACAGCGACGGCGCGGAGCGCGCTACCGTTCACACGGATTGAGATCGTGGCGAACGGGAAGGTGATCGCGGACGCGGCTGCGGATTCGGGAGGGCGCTCGGCGACGCTGTCGATCAATCACGAGGTGGAGGAAAGCTGCTGGCTAGCGGCGAGGTGCTTTGGGGAGATCGACCTGGTGCATGCGTGGGTGAATAAGGTGGCGGCACATAGCTCACCGGTGTACGTGACGGTGGGGGACAAGGAGATCTTCTCGCCGCAGGTGGCGACTTTCATGTTGACGCTGATCGAGGGCGGGATCACCTACCTAAACGAAACGGCGGCGCCGTACCGGGATGCGGAAAAGCAGCGGCGGCACGTGAGATTCTTTGAAAGCGCGCGGGCGGAGCTACACCGAAGGCTGCACGCGCACGGGATCGCACACTAGAGACCGAGTGTAGCCAACCATCGATGCGCGTACGGGCTAGCGCACTAGGCGGAACGGGGAGCGGGTGCTCCGCTACCGAATCCGGGCCTACTCGCCGGTGTCGACCAGAAATACTACGAGAATAATACTAAGAAGGTGCCGTAAAACTCGAGGGTGGCGTCGGCATCGGCCTGCGTGATCTCCACGGTCTCAACAAGAATGGCGAAGGTGGGATCATCGGGGTCGATGGCGGCCAAGACAAGGTGAAGGCCGCCATGGTCGCAGATGGACTCGTCGATGAACCCGGTGTAGAGGCCATCGTCATAGTCAACACGGCCGTTGTAGCTGCAGTTGTCGGGCACGGCGGCTCCGTCGAGGTACTCCTCGAGATCGGCACTGCCAATCTCGGATTCAGTGGGAATGACGACGATGAAGATGCCGGCAGTGTCGGCGGTGCTAGTGTCGCCTTGGTAGAAGGGGGCCCAGGAGGCTAGGTCGGGGGAGACGGCCATGC
>CAZVZW010000066.1:9106-11394 GCA_964631365.1 uncultured Chloroflexota bacterium
TTGCAGGGTACGGTCGGATCCGCGGGTCTGGAGGACGTCGCAGTAGTCGAGCATGGTGCCGTCATCACCGAGGGACAGATCCTGCATGGCCACAATGAAGTCGCCCGGCAGGATGCCGGCTTCGTCAGCCGGGGAGCCGGACTCGATGGAGAAGACCCAGAGGCCATTGTAACCATCGCCCATGAAGGCTTCGCCGTTGATGCCAATCCAGTCGACATTGTTGCCAGCGAGGAGTTGATCAAGCACCGGAAGAGCCTGCTGTAGGCCGATGGCGAAGAACTGGTTGTACTCGAGCAAACCGGCATAGACGATGCCAACAACCTTGCCGTCTCCGGTGACGAGGGGGCCACCGCTATTGCCGGGATTTATCGCGGCATCGTGCTGGATGACCTGGTCCACGGAAGCCCAACTGGACTCACCGTCGGCATCGAGCTTGGAGATGATACCGCCGACAAGTGCGTACTCGGGCTCGCCGAGCGGGTAGCCGGCGGCGAATATCGGTGTGCCGATCGACAGGGGGCCCTCGTGGAACTCCAAGAACGGATAGCCATCGCCAGGAAGCTGGACAACGGCGAGGTCGGCGCACTCGCTGGCGGCGATGATTCGGGCGTTGACTGGCTCGTCGCGACCAGGAATGAAGACGTTGAGGGTAGCAGCGCCGGTGACAACGTGGTTGTTGGTGACGACAAAGCCATCTTCACTGACGATAAAGCCCGACCCGGAGCCGGCGGTGGTGACGGAGCCCGCGCCCGGTTCCACGAAGGTGCCCTGAGCGACAATCTGGACGGTTGCCAACTCGACGAGGGCGAGGCCTTGGGGACCCTCGGGCTCGGGGGTGGCGGTGGGATCGGGGGTCGGGGTGGGTTCCGGGATCGGGGTGTCCGGGACTTCCGGCTCGGGGGCGCCGGCGAAAGCGGTTGTCATTTCGTCTGCACACTCTCCGAGGACGGCGTCGAAAAATTCCTCCTCGCTGATGCCGGCGACAGATCGTTTGAGGTCGAGACGCACGCCGAGCCGCTCGACCTGTTGTTCCCACTGATCGGGAGACAAGTCGAGAATCTCGAAGACGCCGTCGCAGAATTCCTGGGCGATGCTATCGACGGTGGTCTCAGGCTCGGCTTTGGGCGCCGGAGCGGCCGGTGGGACCTCGGCTTCGGGGGCTGCCGGGGCGGGGGTGTCGCCACCACAGGCTGCGACGAGTAGCGCGATAGCGAGCGCGGCGGCCGTCGCCACGGTCACTCGCAGGTATCGTCCGAGGCTGATCTTGATGGCGCTACGCCCTCCGGCGGCATCGGCCGCCCGCTGGATTGGAATGCTGGACTCCACGTTCCCGGGAGTGTACCCGGTTGGGCGCGTTCCTACAGCAATAGGGAGGCGCAAGAGGAACTCGACCTGCGGCGCCAGAAGGGACAGCCGCGGGCGATTTCGAGGCACTGGACGGCGGCGACGATGGTGGATGCGGAAATCGTCCGATTGATCGCGACGCTGCGGGCGGCGGGCCGCTACGACGACACACTGATCGTGTTCGCGACGGACCACGGGGAGTCGATCGGCATCCACGGCGGGGCCTTAGATAAGGGCGGGATGGCCTACGAGGAATTGTACCGAATCCCGATGATCGTGAAGTTGACGAGGTCGGCGCAGGCAGGAACGACGCGGGAACAACTGGTGAGCCTGATCGACCTGGCGCCGACCTCTTGCGAGGCGGCGGACGGGGCGATGACCGGAACGGACGGCGTGAGTCAGGCGCCGATCCTGGAAGATGCGGCGGCTCCAAGGCGGGAGCACCTGGTATGTGAGGACTACGGGCACCGGCTGCCGGCAGGGTCGCGGATCCTCCGGTCAGGCGACTACAAGTACGTGCTGAACGCGGCGGACGTCGATGAACTGTACGACCGAGCGGTCGACCCCCACGAGATGCACAATCTGGTGCGCGACCCGGGGCAGGCCGGAATGCTCAATAACATGCGGGCGCAACTGCTGGAGCACCTGCGGGCAACGGGCGACAACCTGCACCCCAGTGGGACAACCTGCTGACGCGGCCGGCAGACTTGTAGACCGAGGCCGACGGACCCGGGTGAATTCCAGCACCATCGTGGTCGAGACGGTTTGTTAGAGTCGGGCCGGTCGAGCGGCGACGAGAGGGGTATCTGGTAGTTCAACGGCTGATTGGGGTCTTGCTGGGCGGCTGCCTGCTGGCGCCGACAATGGCCGGATGCTCTGCGTCGACCGATGGGGCGGAATTATCGGCAGAACCGACACCGATCACCCAACCGACCGCGACGCCA
>CAZVZW010000067.1:0-11239 GCA_964631365.1 uncultured Chloroflexota bacterium
TCGTAGTCCTCGCGCTCCGGCTTGCGCAGTCCGTGGGCCATCACCCCGCGGTCCCACTCGTCCTCGTGCAGCGCCCATTGCCGGAAGCGCTGCTTGTTCTCGACGTTGAAGCGGTAGTCAAAACCGGCCTTGGCGTCGAACGGGGTCAGGTGCATCTTGCCGACGTTGGCGGTGTAGTAGCCGGCCTGGCCCAGCAGGCTCACCCAGGTCTTCTGCCACAGGTCGCCGTTCTTGCCCATGCCGGTGGTGTGCGGGTAGTAGCCGCTGAAGAGGCTGGCCCGATTCGGCCCGCAGGCCGGCGCGCCGACGAAGCAATTGGTGAACGTCACACCCTCTTCAACCAGCCGGTCCAGGCTTGGGGTGTCCATGTACGGAAACCCGAGCGCCTTGATGGTGTCGTATCGCTGCTGATCGGTATTAATCAGGATGATGTTCGGGTGATCAGCCACGGGGAACGTTCCCTTCAGGTGAGGTGCGTCGCTCGCACCCCGAGGACGCGTATTATGCCGCTTTCCTCTTCCCCCTCCGAATCCGCCCCGTCGGAGGCTAGTCTTGGTCGTATCCCGTACCGAACACCGCCCCCTTGTCAGCCGCCGACACATTACGCCGATAGACCTCCAGGAATCCGCCACGCACCTTTGGTTCCGCCGGGGTCCAATGCTTTCGCCGCTCGGCCATCACCGCCGCGTCCACCAGCAGATTCAACTTCCGTTCCGGGATATCGATCTCGATCAGGTCGCCGTCCTCGACCAGTCCGATCGGCCCGCCATCGACGGCCTCTGGCACCACGTGGCCCACGCACGGTCCGCGGGTCGCGCCGCTGTAGCGGCCGTCGGTCACCATCGCCACCGATTCCCCCAGGCCCATCCCCACCAGCATCGCCGCCGGGATCGACAGCTCCCGCATCCCGGGCCCGCCGCGCGGTCCTTCATTGCGGATCACCAGCACCGTTCCCGCCTCCACGCCCTCGTCCATCAGCACTCGCCGGCAGTCTTCTTCGGACTCCACCACCACCGCCGGCCCCGTGTGCACGCGCATCGACTCGGCTACCGCGCTTTGCTTGATCACCGCCCCGCCCGGCGCTAGCGATCCACGTAATACTGCCAGTCCGCCTTCCGGCGCCATGGGTTTACCGATCTCGTGCAGTACGTCCGGCGCCCCGTTTGTCACCCCATCCAGGCGTTCCGTCAGCGACTTACCATAACTTGACATAACGCTAAAATGCAGTTGCGGTTCCAGTTCCTTCAACACCGCGTGCACGCCCCCGGCGCGCGCGAAATCCTCGAAGAAGAACCCCGCCGCCGGCTTGAAATTCGCCAGCAGCGGAGTATCCCGGCTCAGCCGGTCGAAGTCGTCCAGTTCGAAGTCCAAGCCCAACTCGTAGGCCAGCGCCATCACGTGTAGCACCATGTTGGTCGAGCCGCCCAGCGCCAGCCCCACCCGCACCGCGTTCTCGATTGATTCGCGGGTCACGACCCGGCGGTAGGTCATCCCGGCCTGCAGTGCCAGCACCGCCTGGCGCCCGGCCTCCTCGGCCATTTCCAGCAGACTCTTGTCGGTCGCGGAGGTCGTCACGTTTCCCGGCAGCGACAGCCCCAGCGCCTCGGCTACCGCCGCCATCGTGTTCGCCGTGCCCATCATGTTGCAGGTCCCGGCGCTGCCGCAGATGTTGCACTCGATGTCCAGGAACTCCGCGTCGTCGATCTTGCCGGCTTTGAACGAGCCGATCGCTTCCTTGATATCGCTCGTTCCCCGGAACTTGCCCCCCACCTTCACCCTGGGCATGTAGCCGCCGGTTACGAACACGCTTGGCAGATCGCAGCGGGCCGCTGCCAGCATCATCCCGGGGATGATCTTGTCGCAGGAGCCGATGAACACCGCGCCTTGGAAGCTGTGCGCTTTGAGCATCAACTCGGCCGAGGCGGCGATCACGTCTCGCGAGGGCAGGATGTAGTGCATCCCCGGTCCCTGGGCGATCCCGTCGCAGCCGGCCACGGTGTTGAACTCGCTCACCATCGCCCCGGTCTCGCGGGCGCCCTTCTTGGCCGCCGCCCCCAGTTCGCGCAGATGCACGTGCCCTGCCGTCAACTCCGACCACGAGTTCACGATGGCAATCGTCGGCTTGCCGAAGTCTTCCGTCGTCAGCCCGGTCGGCCGGTAGAGCGCCCGGGCGTAGGTATTCTCCAGGCCCTGCAGCGGAGCTTCGAAGTCCACCGGTCTCGTGGTGTCGTCGCTCAGGCGCGCAGTCCTCCATCAGAAAATGTCCGCCAACCCGCGTTGAACGGGCGGGTGATCCCGATTCTAGTCGCCACTCGCCGCCGTCCGAAAACCCAATCCGGCCGCTATCCCAGCAGCGAGAGCAGCGCCCCCTGCACCGGACCGGGCATCGCACCGGCGTAGTAGCTCGACTTCGACTCCATGTGAATCGGCACCCGGTCGTCCCAGTTCGCCCGGTTCGCGGCGAGAAACTCATCCAGGGGCATAGCTTCCTGCCCTATCGCCGTCGCCGGCCCCGCCGTTGCGGTCCGGCGGTCGCCCGTTTGCGCAGCTGGCGCTCGGTCCAGTAGCGAAAGACCACCCACACCGTGGCTGAGACCAGCCCAATCGCCGCGATCGCGATGAACAAGTCGCCCTCGTCCTCGCCGGGCTGAAAGATCTTGAAGATCCCCACCACCACGAACCGGATTATGGTCATCACCCCGTAGAACCCCAGCGTGACCTGGATCGACCAGATCAACCGTCGGCGGAACGCCGAGTTGACGATGAAGAACGCGGCGATCACCAGGCTCATCAGGATCAGCAGCCGTAGCATGCCGCGCTACCTCGCCGTCGCCGGGCCGGCCGGACTAGTCGTCCGACTGCTCCTCGGCATTTCCTGTTCACGCCGTGCCCAATCGCCCGGTCCCGCCGGCCGGCCACGAGCCCAGCACCTTCACTAACGCGCACTGCCCGCGCAGATCCTGGATCGCCACTTCCAGGTCGGGGTCATCCTCGTGCCCGGCGATCTCGGCGAAGAATACGTAGTCGCCGGCCTTGGCTTCGGAGCGACCGCGCGCCGGCCGCGTCTGCAGGTTCGACAGGTTCACCCCGTGCCCGCGCAGCGTTCCGAGCGCCTCGTGCAGCGACCCGACCCGGTCCAGCACCGCGAATAGCAGCGCTGTACGGTCGTTTCCGGTGGCCGGGTTGGCGGTGTGGCCGAGGATGAAGAAGCGGGTCTCGTTCTCGGTGAAGTCCTGGATGTTGGTCTGCTGCACGGTCAGACCGTGATCCTCGGCCACCGCCGCCACTCCGATTGCCGCCGCCCGATCCTCGCCCGCCGCCCGGCCCGCTGCGGCGGCCGTGCTGCCCACCTCCACCCGCTCCGCCCAGCCCAGGTTCTGGGTCAGCCATTCTTGGCACTGGGCCAGTGCCTGCGGATGCGAATAGACCACCTTCACCTCGCCGGCCGGGTGCTTTGAGAGCAGGTTGTGGGTGATTTCGAGGGTCGTCTCGGCCACGATCCGCGAGCGCGTGTCGACGAAGGCGTCCAGCGTCTCACCGATGGTCCCGGCGGTCGAATTCTCAATCGGCACCACCCCGTAGTCAGCGTCGCCGGCGTCCGCCATCACGAAGATCTCCATGATCGTGCGCGTCGGGCGGTATTCGGCCCCGTCCAGAAACAGGTTCCGCGCGGCCTGGTGCGAGAAGGTGTGCTCCGGCCCCAGGTAGGCGACCCGCGCGCGTTGTTGCAATCCGCGGCTCGTGGCCAGGATCTGCGAGTAGATGGCCGCCAGCGCCGCCTCCGGCACGCGGCCGTCGCTGGCCTCCAGGACCCGCGCGATCACCTCCGCCTCGCGGGCCGGCGCATAGACAGTGCCGCCGTTGCCGGCCTTGGCCGACCCGACCCGTGCGCTCAGGTCCATCCGCGTCCGCAACGCCTCGACGATGGCGTCATCGGCGGCGTCAATTTGCCGGCGCAAATCCGCCAGAGATTCTTCCAAAGCCGCGCTCCCGTAGGTGAGCCCCGCGGTCGACGAAGTGAACTATTCGCGCCCCGGGTGCCCTATTCCAGTGCCGCTATTCTTCCACAGCCCCCGGCGTCCGTCACCACCCCGGCGTCGTCGACTCCCTCAGTCGCCCCTCGCCGAGCCCAATCCGTGCCCTACGCCGCCTGCTCCTCCGGGCCCACCGTGCCCGCCAGGTGGGCCAGGTAAATCGGCACCATCGGCAGCACGCAGGGCGACAGGAAGGACAGGATCCCGGCCAGGAACGCCGGCGCCACCCAGGTCACTCCAAGGCTCTCCGAAGTTCCCTCCAGTAGGAATGCGTCATCCACCGCCGGCACTGTGCCCAGGTATTGGTTCAACTGCGACGTAATGTCGAACGCGATCATCACCCCGAACACCATCAACGCCACCCCACTCACCCAGCCCACCATGGTCGAATGTCGCACCAGCACCCGCAATATCGAGTGCGCCCGGTCGATGAACGCCGCCGCCAGCAGGAACGGAATCCCCAGCCCCAGCGAGTAGGCGATCAGCAGGAACATCGCCCCGGTCGCTTCGTTCTGATTCAAAGCCGCCGTCAGGATCCCGCCTAGGATGAAGCCCACGCAGGGCGTCCAGCCGACCGCGAAGGCCATCCCGACGCCCACCGAGGCCAGCGGACCGCGGGCCTTCGGCTGGTAATCCACCCGCTTCTCGCGGTACAGCACCGAGGTCAGCAGGCACATCCCGGCGGTCACCGGCCGGCGCAGGCCGCGCAGCGGCGCGTCCTCGTCCAGTGCCATCAGTTTGAAGGTCACGATTCGCAGCAGCCCGGTTACATGCAAACCGAAGAGCACCAGCAGCACACCCGCCACTAGGTTTATCCAGCGCTGCGACTCCTGCACCACCGATCCCACCAGCCCCACCGACGCGCCCAGAAACGCGAACACCAGCGTGAACCCGCCCACGAACAACGCCGCGTGCACCAGCACCCCGCGCTGCCGGCGCGTCGCCGGCGGCTGCGCCGCGTCCATCTCACCCATTTTCGTCTGCATGACCCCCTCGGTCTGCTGTCCGATTTCAGCCTATATGATTCCCGGTTCCGGCACTCCACGTATGTGAGTAGGCTTACCCAGCCGGCAACTCCCGCTCCCCGATCGCCTATCCTAGTTTCGCCTTCAAGAATCCCCTGTAGTCGCCCTCCCCGGAGAGATCGCTTGCCCACCTACCTGACCGAACTCCAGTGCTGCGAATGCGGCCACACCGCCCCTGCCGACCGCCGCGCGAACCTCTGCTCCGAGTGCGGCGCCTCCTACTTGGTGCAATACGACCTGGCGGCCGCCGCCAAATCGCTCAAGAAGTCCGATTGGTCCGCCCGCCCGCCCGGGCTCTGGCGCTACCGCGAATTGCTGCCGATCGTCGACCCGGCCAACGAGCTCGACCTCGGCGAAGGCGACACGCCGACCACCCCACTCCCGACGCTGGCGCAGTCGCTGGGCGTCAAGGAGTTGTGGCTGAAGGACGAAGGGCTCAACCCCACCGGCACGTTCAAAGACCGCGGCGCGGCCACCGGCGCGGCTCGTGCGGCAGAACTCGGCGAGACCGACCTGGCCATGCCCACCGCCGGCAACGCCGGCAGCGCCTGGTCGGCCTACTGCGCCCGCGCCGGCCTGGCCCTGCACGTCGCCATGCCCGCCGACACCCCGAAGGTCAACATGGCCGAGTGCCTGGCCTACGGCGCACGGCTCTATCTGGTCAACGGCCTCATCTCCGACGCCGGCGCGCTTATTGGCGCCGCCTGCGCCGAGCACGGCTGGTACGACGTCTCCACCCTCAAGGAGCCCTACCGGGTCGAGGGCAAGAAGACCATGGGGCTCGAGCTCGCCGAGCAATTTGAGTACGAACTTCCCGACGTCATCCTCTACCCGACCGGCGGCGGCGTCGGCCTGATCGGGATCTGGAAGGCCTTCAACGAACTCGAAGCTATGGGTTGGATCGGCTCGGTGCGGCCGCGGCTGGTCTCGGTGCAGGCTGAGGGCTGCGCTCCGGTGGTGCGGGCGTTTGCGGCCGGCGCCGACTCCATCGAGTTCTTTGACAATGCCGCCACCGGCGCGGCCGGCCTGCGCGTCCCGCGGCCCTTCGCTGACCGCCTGGTTATGCGCATTCTGAAAGAGACCGAAGGCACCGCCATCGCGGTTTCGGAAGCGCAGATCGCCGCCGCGGTTGCCGAGCTGGCCGGTTGTGAGGGGCATTACATCTGCCCCGAGGGCGCCGCCGCCGTCGCCGCGCTGCCGCTCCTGCGCGAGTCCGGCTGGCTGCGCGCCAGCGACCGAGTAGTCATTCTTAACACTGGCACGGCCCTCAAGTACGTCGATGCCGTGGATCTGACCGGCGTGCCCGTTCTGGAACCCGGTTCCACGCTCGCGCCGCAGGCCTGATACCGGGCTGCCGGCCGCTGGCCAGCCCCCTTTTCACTCCCGGGTCCGGCGCGTCTGCTCCCGCGTCAAAACACGTCGCTTGACCGTTCAAAAATGCCGGTGTTACGGTTGCCCCGAGCCAGCCAGCCGGGGGACTTGATGGAACGAGACACACAGTCCGAAAAGCTAGTCCTCGCCATCGTGCAAAACCAGCACGCGGGCGACGTGCAGACTGGTCTACTGGAGTCCGATTTCCGGGTCACCCGCATCAATACCGCCGGCGGCTTTCTGCGGCGTGGCAACGTCACTTTCTTGGTCGGCGTCCGCGCCGAGAAGGTCGATGAGGTCATCGACATCATCAGCTCCCGCGCCCCGTGTCAAGACACTTCCGACGATCCCGACGCGCCGCCGGTCGCCACGATGCTCTTCGTGCTGCCGATCGGCCGCTTCGCCCGCATCTAGCCACCCGCCGGCGTCGGTCCTGCCCCAATCCCGGTCTTGCGCCGCCGTGTCTCCAGCGACCGTGATCTCAGCGTGCTCCGTCGGGCGTTGGAAGCCGACCGGGGTGAGCGGCGCATCGAGTAGCCGCCGCCCGTCTTACCTCTACCGAGTCGCGCTGGCCCCTGCAATAGATTGGGGGCCGGATTACGTACCGTCGCTGATTGCTCACCGGCCCCATTCTATTTTCGACCTCTTGGCGGCTATCAACACATCGGGGCGGCCCAACGTTGCCGCAAAGCGCAGCTGCCGGTGGATAATTCCCATGGAGTGCTGACCCTGTGGCGATATTTCCCGATCGCAGGGCAAGAAAAAGCGGGTCCGGCGCTCTTGCGCCGAACCCGCTTTGGATCCAGAAATGAACCCGGGTTGGCGGCCTAGTAGCCTTCCATCCCGGGGGCCGCCGCCGGCATCTCTTCGGGGATGTCGGCGATCAGGGCTTCCGTAGTCAGGATCATGCTGGCGATCGACGACGCGTTCTCCAGCGCTGAGCGGGTCACCTTCAGCGGGTCAATGATCCCCGCCTCAACCATGTCCACGTACTCCTCGGCGATGACGTTGAAGCCGATGAACGGGTTGTCGTCGGATTCGTGCCGGCGGGAAACCTCTTGGGCCACGACGCCGCCGTCGTAGCCGGCGTTGGCGGCAATCGACTTCAGCGGGGACACCAGCGCCACTCGCAGCGAGCGGATACCGGCGGCCTCGTCGCCTTCGACCTGCACGCTGTCCAGCGCCGGCAGGGCGTTGACCAGCGCGACTCCGCCGCCGGCCACGATACCTTCCTCAATGGCGGCGCGAGTGGCCGACAGGGCGTCCTCGACGCGGTGCTTCTTCTCTTTCAACTCGGTCTCGGTTGCCGCGCCGACTCCCAGCACGGCCACGCCGCCGGAGAGTTTCGCCAGCCGCTCCTGCAGCTTCTCACGGTCGTAGTCCGAGGTGGACTCTTCCATCTGCGCGCGCAGCTGGTTCACCCGGGCCTGGACGGCCTCTTCGGTGCCCTGGCCTTCGACGACGGTGGTGTTGTCCTTGTCGCACACGACGCGGCGAGCGCGACCCAAGTCTTCCAGGGTCACGCCGTCCAGCCGCCGGCCCATGTCTTCCGACACAACCGTGCCGCCGGTGATGATGGCGATGTCCTGCAGCATTTCCTTGCGGCGGTCGCCGTATCCGGGGGCCTTGACGGCCAGGCAGTTCAGCATCCCGCGCAGCTTGTTGACGACCATCGTTGCCAGCGCTTCGCCGTCGATGTCTTCGGCGATGACGATGAACTCTTTCTTGCCGGTCTGGGTGACCTTTTCCAGCGTCGGCATGATGTCCGCCACGGCCGAGATCTTCGAATCGGTGATTAGGATGTAGGGATCCTCGATCTCGGCTTCCATGCGCTCCTGGTTGGTGACGAAGTACGGGGAGGTGAAGCCGCGGTCGAACTCCATACCTTCCACGTAGCTGTCTTCAAGGCCCAGGCCCTTGGATTCCTCGACGGTGATCGCGCCGTCCTTGCCGACCTTGTCCATGACCTTGGCGATCAGTTCGCCGATTTCCTGGTCGGCGGCCGAGATGGCCGCGATCTGCGCGATCTCGTCGCGTCCCTTGATCTGCTTGGCCTGCCCCTGCAGGTTCTCGACCAGCGCGTCGACACCCTTCTGGATGCCGCGCTTGATGATCATCGGGTTGGCACCGGCAGCCACGTTCTTCAGGCCTTCCTTCAGAATCGTCTGCGCCAGCACGGTGGCGGTGGTGGTGCCGTCGCCGGCAACGTCATTGGTCTTGCTGGCGGCTTCCTTGATGAGCTGTGCGCCCATGTTGGAGAATGGCTCTTCCAACTCGATTTCCTTGGCCACGGTCACGCCATCATGGGTAACCGTCGGCCCCCCGAATTTCTTCCCCAGCGCCACGTTGCGGCCCTTCGGGCCCAGCGTCGTCCGGACCGCATTGGTCACGATGTCGATGCCTTCAATCAGGCGCGCTCTTGCTTCTGCGTCCAGTGCTACTTGCTTGGCCATCTAGATTCCTTCCGCCCTCTTCTCTATGAAAATGGGTCGCAAACTTTGTTCTGTGGGAGCCGGAATGCGCCGGTCTCCCCTCCATGCCGCCCTCAACCGCGGACAGCGATTGTGGCAGTATCCTCGATAATGAAAAAGCCGCCCCGCGGACCGTTGTCCCGGCCTAGAAGCGCCTCTTGCTTGGCTCACCATTGTAACAACGTAGGCGATCCTGTGTTAAGTGTTTCCTACAATTGGGTCATGAGCCTCAAACTTTCCACCGAACATCTCCGCCAGATGGACGCCCATTGCCGCGACCATGCGCCCGAAGAAGCCTGCGGCATCCTGGCCGGCCGCGACGAGACCGTGGTCAGCGTGCACCCGGCCGAAAACGTCCTGCACAGCAATTACGCCTACGAGGTAAATCCACAGGATCAGATCCGCATCTTCAGCGAGATCTACGACCGGGACCTGGACGACATTGCTTACTTCCACTCGCACCCGGTCTCCGAGCCGTTCCCCTCGCCCACCGACGTGCGGCAGGTGCACATCGGCCGGATTCGCTTGGTGATCCTGTCGCTGCGCGGACCGGACCCGGAGGTGCGCTCGTTCTTGGTTGGCGACGGGGAGATCGAAGAAGAGGCGATCGAGATCGTCGACGGCTAGCCATCCCCCGACTCTCTAAAGGTGGTCCGACCTGCGTGCAGGTTGGGATCTGTTGCGTGGAAGTTCGACGCCGCGTCGACTGGTAGCGCAAGACGGTTTGAAACCGTTGTGCCTGCTCACCGGACCCCGGCTAGAATCTCTATTACGCAAGTCCGACCACTGGGGGAAGCTGTGGCCACCAACCCTGAGTTACCGGCCAAGTACGAAAACCTGCTAGACAGCCTGCGCGAGATGGGCAGCGCCGTCGTCGCCTATTCCGGCGGCGTCGACAGCACCTTTCTGGCCCACGCCGCCCACACGGTCCTCGGCGACCGCGCCATCGCAGTCACCGCCGAGTCCCCTAGCTACTCCGACAAAGACCGCCAGGACGGCCTGCGCTTCGCCACGCAGATCGGCATCCGGCACACCTTCGTCAAGACCACCGAGGTCGCAAACGAGGACTACGCCGTCAACGATGCCAACCGCTGCTACTTCTGCAAGGAAGAGCTTTTCATCCAGATCGGCAACTTTTGCAAGGAGCATCCCGAGTACGAGCACGTCACCTACGGGCCGGTCACCGACGACCTTGGCGACTACCGCCCCGGCATGAAGGCCGCCATGCTCGCCGGCGCCCGCGCGCCGCTGGTCGAAGCCGAACTCAGCAAGGCCGAAGTCCGGGTGCTCTCGCTGCATTTCGAGCTTGAGTCGTGGGACAAGCCGGCCGCGCCGTGCCTTTCCTCGCGGATCGCCTACGGCGAGTACATCACGCCCGCCAAGCTGTCGCAGGTCGAGCAGGCCGAGGCGTTCGTGCGAGCCGAAGGGTTCACCGAGTTCCGCGTGCGGCACCACGACGACGTCGCCCGCCTCGAACTCCGAACAGAGGATCTCGAAAGATTCTTCGCCGACGGCCGCCGCGAGCGGATCACCGAGAACCTCAAGTCCGTCGGCTACACCTACGTCACCCTCGACGCCGGCGGCTTCCGCTCCGGCTCCATGAACGACGTCCTCGAGGTGTTGCCACTCATCCAGGGGTGAGGTTTCCCCGGGCCGGATCTGGGACGGCCTACACCTGCACGCCGGGCGCCATCAACTACAAGAGCGTGAGGGGAATCTTGTCCTCAACGTACTTGTTGCCTGTGGGCGATAGGTGAACGAGCCCTGTTATCTCGTCGAATTCGATAAGTTTCGCCTTGTGTTCCGGACGCAAGATGTTGTCCTTGAAGGCCGAGGGATTGAAGTACTCGACCCAGTCAACTAGATCTCCTTCCAACACCGGGCCGGGACTTCCATACAGAAGCAAGAGACTCCTGTCCTTCATCCTAAGACCTAGGATCCAGGACCCGTTGTTTGCCTGCGACGCTCCAAATGACCGGTATTTCCTTTTGGACGAGTGAATCTACGACGTTCTGGGCCTCCGCCGTGTCGAGACCGTGGTACACGCGAACCGGTTCAGCCACCACCCATTTCGCCATAAAGAGCACGACCATCGCGTCCATATGATTGGCGTCCAGATCCCCTCCCGCGTGACCTACCCCGCGATTGTTTCGAGTCTCGTATAACGCCACCAACATCCGCGGAATCTGGATTCGTATCAACCGGGGACGCGCTTTGCCGGCACTTTCCATGTCTTTGCAGGCTTGCACCATATTCTTGGGTTTGGACGGCTTTGACGGGTAGCTGCCGTTGGCAAGCCCTCGAATGATCGTATAAACGATTTCGCAGAGCTTCCCGC
>CAZVZW010000068.1:0-11222 GCA_964631365.1 uncultured Chloroflexota bacterium
CCGGTATTGCCCTCATCGCCGGCTCGTTCTCCGCCGTCACCCGCGGCCAGGTCGCCACCGCCGCCGCCGATCTGCAACTCCAGCCCCACATCCCCTCCCGCGACCGCTATCCCAACCCCGACCACGCACTCACGGCGGCCGTGGCCCATCTCGAGCGGGATGCGGTCTGGATCACCCATCCGGGTGCCGGACGCCGCGACCTCACTCCGGACCAGGTCGACCAGCTCTCCCGCTGGATTTCCACCCTCGCCACGGGACTGGCTCGCGCGATCCCGCAGATCGGCTTCATCCTCACCGGCGGCGAAACCGCCTCCCTGGCGGTCCGCGGACTAGGCGCCACCGGCATCCGCATCGCGGCCGAAGTCCGCCCCGGGATTCCCGGCGGACTGCTGGTCGGGGGGGTGGCCGACGGCCGCCCGGTGGTCACCAAGGCCGGTGCATTCGGCGATACCGAGGCCCTGCGCGACGCGGTCTGCTGGCTGCAGTCCGCCTAGCCTTCCCCCCGACCCGTCCCACCATTGCTATACTCCTCCGCTGAAAGGAACCCCTTCATGGAAACAATTTTCCGCTCCGCGCAGGTCGTTCTTGCGATCCTGCTCGTGATCTCCGTCCTGCTCCAGCAGGCCCAGGGCGGTGCCGGCTCGGCCTTCGGTCAGAGCGACTCCTTCCACAGCACCCGCCGCGGCGCGGAGCGGGTCCTCTTCAACTTCACGATTGTGGTCGCGGTCGCCTTCTTCGCGATCTCGATCGCCACCTTCAAAGTCGCCGGCTAGCCCAACCCGACGCTTTCCGCGCTCCACCGCCACCCGCCCCACCACCTCACCGTATTCGGGACCCGATTCGTTGCACCCTGACCCGGAAAGCAGAAAAGCGGCCCCGCGGGCCGCACTTATCCAGGGACCCGGTCGGCCGCCGTTCGGCCGGGGTCTTCCGAAGCCCTACCTTCGGGTCAGTTCTCCCCCGCTGATACCTAGGCTCTAATGTCTACGTTCTCGCCAACTCCTGGAGCCCCCACCGTCTGGGGAATCACCATTGATACGAGAAGCGTGGACACCGTAATGGCGTCGGCGTTCATTGCCCGCTGCATCGTTACCGTGGCCAGAGCCGCTTGTATCGATTGCAGATTGGTGTTTGTGCCAACTGAGGTGACCGATGCACTTCCCTTTGCTGCGAACTCGCCCCCATGCGGGCCACCGCATTAACAGCCTCGCAGGCTCTCCTCCCAATAAACGGTAGAAGCCTATGGTTCAATCTTCGGCAGGAAACGCTGAATCTTTAGCCCGCGTCCAAAGAAAGATTCTGTTCACAGATATCGCCGAACTCACACGACGCACAGGTGCGCCAGGCCTCCGCGCGTTCCTCGGTCATCCAGAACGCCGCGAATTCTCCCGCGAAAATGCCCGCCGCCAGCCGCCGCATTTTCCCGCCGATGCGCTCGACATCATCCTCGTCATAGGTCTTTTCCAGCTGCTGCGCCTCGGGTGTCGGGCTGCGGATGATTACGTCCACCCGCGCCGGCGAGAGCCGCCGCGCGGCCGGCATCTGCCCGTCGCGCAGCCGCATTCCCTCGCGCACGAAGGTGTAGCCCAGCGAATAGCAGAAGAGCTGCAAATCGTTGTCCAGGTAGTCCTCCGGATAGCGCCCGCCAGCCGTCTTGTGATCGATCACGGTCCCATTCATGTCCACCACGTCCACCTGTCCCACCACCGGCACCGGGATACCGTCCATCGCGAACCGGAAGCGGTGCTCCACCAGGTGCGGTCGGATCCCCGGGGCGACCTCGGCCACGAAGAACGCCAGCATCCCGTAGCCCAGTTCACGCGCTTCGGCGAACTCCTCCGGCGTGCCCCGCGCGCCGGCTCCGTCCGGCGGCAGCTCCCGGTCCCACACCCGGTCGAAGGTGTCTTCCAGTTCCGGAGTCGTTAGGTCGGCATGGGTCTTGCGCTTGGCGCGAAAGTTATCTTCCATCGCCGCGTGCATCGCGTGCCCCAGCAACGACGGCGGCGAGGGCAGGCTTCGCTTGCGTTCCCGAAAGCGGAATCGATAGGCGAGCGGACATCGCGCATACGACCCCAGCTGCGTCGGCGAAACCGTCCGCGGCTCATTCTGCGCACTCATCATTACAGTCTCCCGGTAAAGATGCTGGTCTGGTTTCGCGCTTTGCACGTAACCACACTTCCGCCGCCCCGTTCAGTATCCTCGCCTCGTCAACAACTCCCCGGTTCCGGAGCTGCCCGACTTGAGCCGCATCACCGTCGCCATCGTCAATTTCAACGGCCGCCACCTGCTGGAGCGCCACCTGCCGGCGCTGGTTGCTCAGCGCGGCATCGAATTCGACATCGTCCTCGCCGACGGCGGCTCGACCGATGGCAGCCTCGAGCTGCTCCAGTCCGACTACCCGGCCATCCGGGTCCTGCGCCTCGAGGGAAACCCCGGCTTTGCGGCCGCCAACAACCGCATCCTCACCGCCACCAGCACGCCGCTCATCGCCCTGCTCAACAACGACGCCTCGCCGGAGCCCGGCTGGCTCGCCGCCCTGCATGCCGCAGCCACCGCCCACCCCGAATTCGGCATGTTCGCCAGCCGCATGGTCTTCCATCACGACCCGTCGGTGATCAACTCCGCCGGCATCGCGCTCGATCGCGCCGGGATCGCCTGGGACCGGCACGTCGGACGCCGCGACGCCGGCCCCACCGGGGAAGTCTTCGGTCCTTCCGCCGGCGCGGCCCTGTATCGACGGACACTATTCAACGATATCGGCGACTTTGATCAGTCCTTCTTCGCCTACCTGGAGGACGTCGATCTCGCCTGGCGCGCACGGCTGGCCGGCTGGCGCTGCCTCTTTGTGGCCGAAGCCACGGTGCGCCACGAGCACTCGGCCACCGGGGCCGAGGGCTCCCCCTTCAAGAACTTCCACCTGGGCCGCAACAAGGTCTGGACCATCCTCAAGAACTACCCGCTGCCGCAACTGCTCTACCTGGCGCCGCTGATCGCGCTGTACGACCTGGCCGCGATTCCGCTGACGCTGCTGCGCAGCCGCGATCCAGCCATCCTCCGCGGTCGCCTCGCGGCGCTCTGGCACTGGCGCGCCGCCTGGCGTCAACGACGGAGCATCCACGCCCGCCGCCGCATCTCCTGGGTCCAATTCCGCGGGCTCACCGATGGTTTCCAGAGCCCGCTCGGGCAGTACCGCCGCTACCGCGATCTGCGTCGCGTCCTCGCCGGTCGCGACTCCGCCGAAAGCCCCGAAACCACTCCCGACCTCTGATAGACTCGGCCACCGCGGGGCGTAGCGCAGTCTGGTAGCGCACTTCAATGGGGTTGAAGTGGTCGCAGGTTCAAATCCTGTCGCCCCGACCATCGACGCCGGAGCATTTGGCATTGTCGGCGCGAACCTAGACTTGGTCCGTTCACCCCGCCGCCGCGAAAGGCCCGTTCCATGAGACTCATCCATCGCTCCAGCGTCTCTGTGGCTGCGCTGGCCACCCTGGCCATCTTTATCCTCGCCGCCTGAGGCGGGTCCGCCACCCCGACCGCCACCACCACGGCGCCCGCCCCGGCGGCCAGAATCGCCCCGGCGGTTAAGACTGCGGTACCGGCGCCCGACCCCGACCGACACTCCCGAGCCGACTTCGGCCCCCGGCTACGACGCCGACGGCGCCATCTTTGAAGCCAGCGAGGACTCCGTCTTCGGCGACCTGGTCTTCACGATCACCGCCGATGGCTGGTCCCTATAGTCCGAATCGGAAATCGCGTTCATCGTGTTCACGGCCGAGGGCACGTTCGCCCCGGATCTCATCCAGGCCACCTACACCGTCGGCGCTCCGGACGATTCCTGGTCGGCCGACGGCACCTTTGTGCTGCAGCGCCCCTAGGCAACCGCCGACGCACACCCGCCTCGTTACACTGGTGACCGTCTTCACCCGGTCCGCAACTGGAGCTCGCCCATGAACCTCGTCCGCTACGAAACTTCCGCCGGGACCTTCCACGGCGAACTCGACGGTGACGTCATCCACCGTCTCGAAGGCGACTTCTTCACCGGGTGCACCCGGACCGGCGACGCCGATCCGATGGCCGCCGCCCGCCTGCTCCATCCGACCCTCCCGACCAAGATCGTCAACATGGCAGTCAACTACTCCAGCCATGCCGGCGGGCGGGCGCTCAACGTTGTCCCCCAGCCCTTCCTCGCCACCCCTTCCTCGGCGCTCGACCCCGGGTCGCCCATCATCCTCCCGGCCGACAGCACCAACGCCCACTACGAAGGCGAAGTCGCCGTCGTCATCGGCCGTCGCGCCAGCCAGATCTCCGCCGCCGAGGTCCGCTCCCACATCCTGGGCGTCTGCTGCGCCAACGACATCAGCGAGCGCGCCTGGCAGGGCGGCGATAGCAAGGACACCCAGTGGTGGCGAGCCAAGTCGGCCGACACCTTCTCGCCCTTCGGCCCCCACATCGCCACCGACCTCGACTACGACCACCTGGGTCTCGAAACCCACCTTAATGGCGAGACTGTCCAGAAGAGCAACACCGAACAGCTCGTCTTCTCCATCGATGAGTGCATCGCCTACATTTCGCAGTACATGACCCTGGAGCCCGGCGACCTGGTCTTCACCGGCACCCCGGGCACAACCGGGCCGCTGAGCCACGGCGACATCGTCGAGATCGAAGTTGCGGGCGTCGGCATCCTGCGTAACCCGGTCGAACACCGCTAAACGTCTCCTCACTATCCGCCCCGGCCGGCGCGCCGAACGACTAGAATCACCGCGGGTGTCGCGGGGAATTCCGCGGGGCCGCCGGCCGCCTCCAGACCTCGGGCCGGCCGCTCCCGGGCACGCCCGGCAGCGCCGCATAAACACGCTCGCAGTCGCCGGCACCGTACCGTGCCCGAAAGGACCGCCCCTCCATGTCCACCCGTACCGAGAAAGACACCCTCGGCGAGGTCGAAGTCCCGGCCGATGCTCTCTACGGCAGCAACACCGTCCGCGCGGTGCGCAACTTCCCGATGAGCGGCATCGGCCCGCACGCGGCCTTTGTCTGGGCGGTCACCCTCATCAAGAAGGCCGCCGCGATAGCCCACAAGGACACCGGCCGTCTCGACGCCGGGCTCGCCGACGCCATCGTGCGCGCCTCCGACGAAATACTCGACGGCGAGCACGCCGACCAGTTCATTGTTGATGTCTTCCAGGCCGGCGCTGGCGTATCCCACCACATGAACGTCAACGAGGTCATCGCCAACCGCGCCAACCAGTTCCTCGGCGGCGAGCTGGGCGCATACGACCCGATCCACCCCAACAACCACGTCAACATGGCCCAGTCCACCAACGACGTCATCCCGACCGCCATCGCGCTGGCGTCGCTGCGGCTGCTCCCCGATCTGTACTCGGCGCTGGACACCCTGGCGAGCGAGTTCGAAACCAAGGCCAAGGACTGGGATTCCATCGTCAAGACCGGCCGCACCCACCTGCAGGACGCCACGCCAATCCGCCTGGGCCAGGAGTTCTCCGGCTACGCCACCGCCATGCGGCACAACATCGACGCCATCCGTCAGGCCGAAAGCGCCGTCCAGGAACTCAGCCTCGGCGGCAGCGCCGTCGGCACCGGGCTCAACGCCGAGCCGGCCTATCAGGAACGGGTAATCGAGGTCATCGGCGAAGCGGGCGGGGTCACCGTGCGGCGTTCCGAGAACCTCTTCTACTCCATGCAGAGCATGGCCCGCTTCGCCCGCCTCAGCGGTGCCGTGCGCGATCTCGCGGTCGACCTGTGCCGCATCGCCAACGACTTTCGCCTGCTCGCTTCCGGACCGCGGACCGGCCTGGCCGAGATCAACCTGCCGGCCATCCAGCCCGGCTCCTCGATCATGCCCGGCAAGGTGAATCCGGTCCTCGCCGAGTGCCTGAACATCATTTGCTACCAGGTGTTCGGCAACGACATCACGGTGGCCACCGCGGCCGCCGCCGGCCAGCTTGAACTGAACGTCATGATGCCGGTCATCGCCTTCAACCTGACCCAGTCAATCCAGATCCTGGCCAACGGCTCGCGCGAATTCGCCGAGCGTTGCGTCCGCGACCTGGAAGCCGACGAAGCCATGACCACGTTCTGGCTGGACCGCAACACGATGCTGGCCACGGCGCTGTCGCCGCGGATCGGTTACGTGGCGGCGGCCGAGATCGCCAAGGAGGCCGTGCGCACCGGCGAGACGGTCCCCGAAGTCGCCCGCCGGCTCACCGATCTTTCCGACGAAGAGCTGGCCAAGGGACTTGACCCGACGCCGATGACCGACCCCGGCGTCCGGGCCTAGAACGCGGGCGGCGCGCCGGGCGCGCCGCCCTTACGCTCCTTCACGTATCTCCACTCCGGCGGTCTCTTCGTACAACTTCGCCACCGCGCTGGTGTCCTCGGCCCCATAGCCGCGCGCGTTGGCCTGGACCAGCATCTGGTGGGTCACCGAGCCCAGGTGGGTCATCGCGCCGAGTTCTGACGCGTATTTCACCGCTAGGCGCAGGTCCTTCTGGCCCAGTCGCACCATGAAACCGGGCTCGAAAAAGCGCTTCGCAACCTTCTTCATCGGGCCGTGCAGCGCCAGGTTTGACGCCGCCGTCCCGCCCAGCACCTCGTGCAGCGTCTCCAGCGACAGGCCCGCTTTGAGCCCGTAGGCCAGCGCCTCGCCGGTCACCGTCTGAATCGTCATCGCCAGCATGTTGTTGACCAGCTTCATCGCCGAGCCGGTCCCGATCGGTCCGCAGTGGGTGATGTCGGTGCCCATGCACTCCAGCACCGGACGGGCGGCCGCCAGGTCGTCGGCCGCCCCACCCACCAGAATGCCGAGTTCGCCATCGATCGCGTGCTGCGAACTGCGCGTCACCGGCGCTTCGATCATGCGAATGCCGCGCTCCTGGAGTCGGTCGTGGACCCGCACCGAACTCGGCGGGTCGATGGTGCTCATCACCACCACCACCGCGCCGTCTTCCACCCCGTCGGCCATCCCGTCCGGTCCCAGCAGCGCCGCCTCGACATCTTCCGGATTCGGCACCATCGTAATCGCCACGTCGCTGCCGTGGGCCGCCGCCGCCGCCGAGTCCACCACCCGGCCGTCGGCCGCCGCCAGTTCCCCCAGGACCTGTGGATTCAGGTCGTATCCGGTCACCGCGTGGCCGCCGCGAATCACGTTCCGCGCCATCGGCAGCCCCATCACGCCCAGTCCCACGAAACCAACCTTTTTCGCACTCATCGGCGCTCGCCTCCCGTTTCCTGCAAGAGTTCAGCGCACGATTCTAGAGCCCCCGATCACCCAACCGCCCCCGACGCCAAATCTGGTAGCGTAAGTGCCCACCCGCAACCAGCGCCACCGGGAGGAATCGCCATCAACGTCATCGTCCTCATGAACGACACCTTTCGCCGCGATCACGTCAACGTCTACGGCCTTTCGGCGCCGTGGCAGAACCCGGCCGGCGGCTCCCAGTTCATCCACACCCCGGCGCTCGATCAGCTCGCCTCCGAGTCGTTGCTCTTCGACAACTTTTACGCCGGCCCTACCCCACCATCCCCACCCACTACGACCTCTGGACCGGCCGATTCGGCTTCCCGCACCGACCATGGGCACCGCTGGGGCCCGACGACGCCTCGCTGGCCGAAATCCTCACCGACCACGGGCACACGTCAATGCTCATCCACGACACCCCCGGCATGACCAACCCCGGCTACAACTACCAGCGCGGCTTCACCGGTTGGGAGCGCGTCCGCGGCCAGCACCAGGACTCCTGGCGCACCGACCCGGGTCCCTACTGGGAAATCGTCGCGCCACACAAGCTGAAGAGCGCCAACGCTATCCAGCTCTACCTGCGCAACATCAAGAACCGTCAGTTCGAGGACGAATGGATGGCCGGCAAGACGGTCAAGACAGCCATGGAATGGCTCGACCGCAACCACACTCGCGAAGATTTCTACCTCTACGTGGACATGTGGGACCCGCACGAGCCCTTCGACGCCCCCGATGCCGACATGGCCCGCTACGCCGACCCGGACTACGAAAGCGACTGGATCATCTACCCGGCTTACGGGCGCGGGACGTACATGTCCGAGGGGGAGCGCGATCACGTCCGCGCCGCCTACGCCGCCCTCTGTATCTATTCTGACCGCTGGGTCGGGCACCTGTTGGAGAAGCTCGACGACCTGGGTATCGCCGACGACACGATGATCGTCTGGATGACCGACCACGGCCATGGCTTCGGCGACCACGATCTGCAGGGCAAGCCCGGCGGCCAGCTCGGCACCCTCTATGAAAGCAACGTCCGTTGCCCGCTTATGATCCGGCTGCCCGGCGGTGCCACCGCCGGACAGAACACGTCCGCCATCTGCCAGCACGTCTACATCTTCGCCACCGTGCTCGACGCCTTCGGCCACGAAGTCCCCGACGTCGATGCCCGTTCCCTGCTGCCGGTCCTGGAGGGCACCACCGACAAACTCCGCGACCACGCCATCTCCGGCCGTTTCGGCCAGGGACTGGAGGTTTCCGACAACATCGCCTGGACCGACTTCGGCGCCGATCACGACGGCTGGGTCGGCCCCGACTCCCTGCCCGAGCCGATCTCGATCAGCGACGCCCGCTGGCAGCTGATCCTGTCCGCCGAGGGGCACGTCTCCGAGCTGTACGACATCCACGCCGACCCGGCGCAACTGAACAACGTTCTCGACGCCCACCCCGACGACACCGCCCGGCTACATCGCCAGATCATCGCCTTCTTCGAGGACCGCGACACCGCCCCGGCACGGATCGCGCCGTTCCGCGCCGCGCCCACCACTCGACCCGCGATCCAGCCGCCTGCTTTCTTCGGCGCCAACGCGCCGCTGTTCGCCTTCACCGACCCCAACGGCAAAGTCCTGGCGTTCCCCGACGAGGCCGAGGCCAATAAACTCGCGGCCGCGTGCCCCGGGGCACCGGCGGTCCGCGCCACCACCACCGCCGGCCTGGCCCCGAGGGCCGCAACGCCCACATCGCCGCCTTCGGCCAGTACCACTGGCCCGAAGATCTCCTTTCCTGGAACTGATCCATGAGCGCCGCCCCCTCCGTCCTCTTCGTCGGCGGCATCGTCGCCGACATCAACATTTCCGGACTGGAGCGATTCCCCGAACCCGAAACCGAGTTCACCCCGCGTAGCGACGTCTGGCACGACGATCCCGCCAACCTGCTGGTCGGCGGCCCGGCGGCCAATTCGGCGGTCGCCTACTCAGCGCTCGCCGGCCCCTGCGCGGTCGCCGGCCCAATTGGCAATGACGCCTTCGGCAATTTCCTAGTCAGCGCCCTCGAGCGGCGCGGGATCACTTGCATCGCGGGTCGGGTCGCCAGCACCGCCACCCATACGATCGCGCTCGGGGCCGACGGTCGCCGCCAGGCCTACTATTACCCGGGCGAGCACATCGACCTCGGCGATCTGGCTATCCACTGGCCCGGCGGCCACCTCTACCTCACCGCGCTTTCGTTGACGGTCGACCGGCCGATCGTCCCCGGCATCTTGGCGGTCGCCGCGGTGGCCCGCGCGGGCGGCGGGCGCACGGTGCTCGACATCGGCCAGGCGGGGCCGGAGATGCTCAACTTTGAAGAATTATGTCAACTCGGTGACGCCGTCGATGTCATCATCGGCAACGCCTACGAATTCGAACTCGTCCTCGGCGCGCCCTATCAAGAGGCGCGCGGGCGCTTCCGGGAAGGCTTCCACGGCGATGTCATCGTCAAGCTCGGTCGCGACGGCGCGCTCGTCGATCCCGGCCTCGACGAAGATCTCATCCCGGTCGCGGGGTTCCCGGTAGATGAAATCAATCCAATTGGGGCCGGTGATTCCTTCGGCGGCGGGCTGATGGTCGCGCTCGGCCGCGGCGCTTCCCTGCAGGCCGCCTGCGAGTACGCCAACGCCGTCGGCGCCAACTCTGTCTCGACGGCGCGCGGGCCCGAGGGCGTCACCACCGCGCGCGTCGACGAAATTCTCCACTCCCGCCACCCCCACTGACGGCTTCCTGCGCCTACAGAACCACCACCCGGCAATCCGCCATCCCCTCAAACAGGTACGCGTCCTCGGCGCTGCCCCACGAATAGCCGTAGTGCACCGGCACCGCCACCGCCGGGCGCAGCGCTTCGACAGCCACCACCGCCTCGTCCGGCGACATCACGCTCCACCCCGCCACCGGGAGTACCGCGATATCGATGTTCTCGATCAGGCGCATCTCCGGAATGAGCCCGCTGTCGCCCACGTGGTAGACCCGCACGCCGTCCATCTCGATCACAAACCCCAGCCCATTCTCGGCGAACGGGTGGGCCGGAATCTCCGGTCGCGGCGCCGCCGCCTCGCCGTTGGCGTCGCCGGCCTCCTCCTCCAGCATGTAAGCCGCCACCGCCTCCACATCCACCCCCCGCCCCCGAAACGTCCCCCGCGGCGGCAGCACATCCGCCGCCGGCAAGTCCGTCTCGGCCAGCGTAGCCACCACTTCCTCGTTGCTCACGATCATTGTGTCCGCCCAGCACACCCTTCGCAGGTCGTCGACGCTCAGGTGCCCGGCGTGTCCGTGGGTCACCAGCACGATGTCCGCCGGAAATACCTGGTAGTCCTCCAGGCGAAACGGGTCCACATAGACGGTCCGTGTACCGCGCAGCAGGATCCCCGCCTCCGGCAGTCGCTCCAGGGTGATTCCTTCGTGTTCCAGCATTCCGGCGCCCGGCTCCAATCGTGACCGTTGAATTCCCGGGCAGGATACGCCATCCTCGAAAGGCCCGGCCGCTGGCGCCATCGCGACGCAAGTATCGAGAACTGTCGGCGCACCACCCACTTCAGCTCCAACGCCGAATCCATCTTCGGCTATCCCGCCGGCGAAGCCATCGGGCAGCCCCTCGACATCCTGATACCCGTCGGCCTGGTGGCGTCTCATCGCCTCGCCAATCGATGGCAAGGATGACCGTGGCGCCCGACGTGCCGACACCGGCCGATTGCCCCCCGATGGTGCGGGCCCGCCGCCGGGACGGCTCCGAGTTCCCGATTGAAGTATCGCTCGGGCGATTCCACGTCGGTGATCGATCCCATTTCACCGCCGCCGTCGCTCCCAAGCCGTCCCGGCTCCTTGCCCGCCGCGCCCGGAGCGCTCAGAATGGCTGGTCCTCTAAGCCCCCCGGGAGACCCACTAATGCCCCCCACCGACACCAATTCCGGCGCTCTGCCCGCGGCCAAAGCCATCGATCTGGC
>CAZVZW010000069.1:0-11004 GCA_964631365.1 uncultured Chloroflexota bacterium
TGGAGGACGGCCAGGAGCGCGAGGAGCCGTTTACGGACCCGATGGCGATCATCGATCGCGAATTGGCCCGGCGGAGCGTCGTTGATTTGCCGGAGTTGCCGCGGTTCCAGGGCGGGGCGGTGGGCTATCTCGGCTACGAGGCGGTGCGCTACTTTGAAGACTTGCCGCTGCCGGCCGAGGATGACCTGCACTTGCCCGATCTGTGCCTGATGTTCGTCGATACGCTGGTGGTGTTCGACCACCTGACGCACAGTATGAAGCTGGTGGCGCACGCGGTCGGCACCGGCGATCCGGAGGCCGACTATGCGGCCGCCGAGGCGCGGATCGAACGCTTGGTCCGCAGGCTGGCCGGGCCGCTGCCGGCGCCGACGCCGATTCCCGCGACGCCGCCGCCGGAAGGGATCGTGCCGGGGCTCAATCGGACTCAGGAGGACTTTGAGGCGGCGGTGCGGCGGGCGAAGCGATACATCACCGATGGGGACATCATCCAGGTGGTGCTGTCGCTGCGGATCGCGCGCGAGCTCAAGGTGTCGGCGTTTACGGTGTATCGCTTCTTGCGGACGGTGAATCCGTCGCCGTACATGTTCTTCTTGGACATGCAAGACCTGCAGGTGGTGGGGGCGTCGCCGGAGATGCTGGTGCAGGCCGAGGGGCGGCGGGTGCGGACGCGGCCGATCGCCGGAACGCGGCCGCGGGGCGCGACTCCCGAGGAGGATGATGAGCTGGCCCGTGAGTTGCTGGCCGACGAGAAGGAACGCGCCGAGCACGTGATGCTGGTCGACTTGGGCCGCAACGACGTGGGCCGGGTGGTCGACAGTGGTAGCGTGGAGATTACGGAATTCATGAGCGTGGAGAAGTTCTCGCACGTTATGCATATTGTGTCGCAGGTTGAAGGCGATCTGCACGAGGGCGAGACGGCGACGGCGGCGCTGCGGGCCTGCTTCCCGGCGGGCACGCTGAGTGGGGCGGCCAAGATTCGGGCGATGGAGATCATCGCCGAGCTGGAGCCGACCCGGCGCGGCCTCTATGGCGGGGCGGTGGGCTACTTCAGCTTCTCGGGCGATATCGATACGGCGATCACGATTCGCACGATGCTGGCCAAGGACGGGTTCGGCTACGTGCAGGCGGGAGCCGGGATCGTGGCCGACTCGGTGCCGGAGACTGAATTCCAGGAATGCCAGAACAAGGCGCGCGCGCTGCTGCGGGCCATCGAACTCGCGGAGGAGGCTGGCTGATGTTGCTGGTTATCGACAACTACGACTCGTTTACCTACAACCTGGTGCAGTACCTGCTGGAGCTGGGCCAGGAACTGGATGTGCGCCGCAACGATAAGGTGACGGTGGCGGAGATTACGGAGCTGAATCCGGCGGGGATCATCATTTCGCCCGGGCCCTGCACGCCGGACGAGGCGGGGATATCGCTGGCGGTGGTCGAGCGGTTCGGCCCGACGACCCCGCTGCTGGGCGTGTGCCTGGGGCACCAGTGCGTCGGGCAGGCGTATGGCGGCAATATCGCGGCGGCGCCGGAGTTGATGCACGGTAAGACATCGGCGATCCATCACGACGGCGGTGGAATTTTCGAGTCGCTGCCGGACCCGTTCGAGGCGACCCGCTACCACTCGCTGATCGTAGATCGGGCGACGTTGCCGGATGAACTGGAGGTTAGCGCGGAGACGGCGGACGGGCTGATAATGGGCGTCCGCCACCGGAGCCACCCGGTGAGTGGGGTGCAGTTCCACCCGGAGTCCATCCTCACCACGGCCGGCAAGGATCTGCTGGCCGGATTCCTGAGGCACCATCAACTGGAGGTTACGGCGTGATTGTCGAGGCGACGGGAAGGATAATCGGTGGCGCGTCGCTGACCTACGACGAAGCGGCGGCGGTGATGACGGAAATCATGGCGGGCGAACCGACGCCGGCGCAGTTCGGCAGCTTTGTTGCGGCGCTGCGGATGAAGGGCGAAACGGCCGCGGAGATTGCGGCGATGGGGACGGTGATGCGGGAGCAGGCGCTGCAGGTGGAGGCCGATGTCGCGGGCCTCGTCGATGTCGTCGGCACTGGAGGCGACGGGCAAAACACGTTCAATGTGTCGACGACGGCGGCCTTTGTGGTGGCGGGCGCGGGCGCGCGAGTGGCCAAGCACGGCAATCGGGCGGCCACCAGCCAGGCGGGGAGCGCGGATGTGCTGGAGGCCCTTGGAGTCAAGATCGAGCTTGCGCCGGAGGCGGTCACCGCCTGCATCCGGGAGGTCGGATTCGGGTTCATGTTCGCGCCGTTTTTTCACCCGGCCATGAAATTCGCGGCCCCACTCCGGCGTGAGATCGGCATCCCGACGGTGTTCAACGTGCTCGGTCCGCTGACGAACCCGGCGGGCGTCCGCCGGCAGGTGCTGGGGGTGGCGCGGCCGGAACTGGTCGAGCTGATGGCGGGGGTGCTGGCCCGGATGGGTTCGGAGCACGCACTGGTGGTCCACGGACTAGAAGGGCTGGACGAACTCTCGATCGCCGGTCCGTCGCGGATCGTGGCGGTTCGCGATGGCGCTATCGACATCCGAGAGATTACTCCCGAGGATTGCGGCCTCGAGCGGGCTCCGCTGAGTGCGGTGGCCGGTGGCGACGCGGCGGTCAATGCCGCGATGCTCCGCGCCGTTCTTGATGGAGAGATTGGCCCGCGCGCCGACATTGTGCTGCTCAATGCGGCGGCGGCGATCGCGGTGGCCGGGCTGGCCGCCGAAATTGCGGCCGGGGTCGCCGTGGCCCGGGAGAGCATCGCCTCCGGCAAGGCAGCGGCCGCACTCGACCGGCTGGTCGATGTCAGCAATCGGGCCTGAGAGCCGGATGGGGGCCGGCGGGACGGTCCTGGACCGGATCCTGGCGCGTAAGCGCGAGGAGGTGGCCTCGGCGATGGTGACGGCGCCATTGGCGCAGATCCGGGCGATGGCGGCCGACCGGCCACCGGCCCGTGATTTCGCGGCGGCGCTGACGGCGCCGGAAATTTCCGTGATCACCGAGATCAAGCGCGGGTCGCCGTCGGCCGGAGCGTTCGCTCCCGACCTGGACGCGGCGGCGCTGGCCACAACCTACGAATCGGCCGGGGCGGCGGCTATCTCGGTGCTGACCGATCGCGACTTCTTCCAGGGCGCGCCGGCCGACCTGCGCGCGGCGCGTGCCGCGGCCGCCATTCCGGTCCTGCGTAAGGACTTCATCCTCGATCCGTACCAGGTCTATGAGTCGCGATTGATGGGGGCGGATGCGATCCTAATCATCATCGCGGCGGTGGACAATGAGGTGGAGTTGCTGGGATTGGCCGGCGAACTGGGCCTGCACTGCCTGGTGGAGGTGCATGACGAACGCGAGATCGAACGCGCGGTGGCGGCAGGGGCGAAAATCGTAGGGGTGAACAACCGCGACCTGCGTACCTTCAAGACCGACATCGCGGTGACCGAGCGGCTCGCGCCGCACCGGCCGGAGGGCGCGTTGCTGGTCAGCGAGAGTGGCATCAAGGCGCCGGAACAGGTGATGCGGCTGGCGGCGGCCGGGGTGGACGCGATTCTGGTGGGCGAGTCACTGGTGCGGGCGGCGGACTCGGCGGCGGCACTGCGTGGACTGCGGGCGGCCGGCAATGGCTGATCGGGTCAAGGTCAAGATCTGTGGTCTGCGCGATGCAGAGTCGGCGGCGGTCGCGGTGGCGGCGGGTACCGATATGCTAGGGGTGGTTCTTTGCTCGGCGCGCCGCCGGGTCACCCTGAACGAGGCGGCGCGGATTCTGGATGAAGCCGGCGAAGGGGTGCTCAAAGTGGGGATTTTTGTGGACCCGACACTCGAAGAGGTGCAGGCGGCGATCGAGGCGGCCGCGCTCGATTACGTGCAGTTGAACGGTAGCGAGTCGGCGGCGTTCTGCGCGGCGGTCGGTCCGATGGCGATCAAGAGCTTCAAGGCCACGGCCGCCGGGATGCGGCCGGACCCGGCGAGCTATCCGGACGGGCCGATCCACCTGGAGGCCCCGGGGACGACGGGGGGGGGCGGGGTGCCCTGGGATTTCTCGCTGGCAAGCGCGATCGCAGGACAGCGGCCGGCGATTCTGAGCGGCGGGCTGGACGCGGAGAATGTGGCGGCGGCGATCGCCACGGTCGAACCCTGGGCGGTGGATGTCAGCAGCGGGGTCGAAACCGACGGGATGAAAGATCACGCGAAGATCCGCGCGTTTATCGCCAACGCTCGCGGGGCCCGCGCATGAAATCGCCAATCGCCCTCGTCCCCGGTCGGCGCGCCTTCGCGGCCCTTCTGCTTTCGATCGTCCTAGCCATCGTCCTGGCCGCCTGTGGGGATGGGCTCAGCCTGGTGGCCGTGAATCCTGGCGACACCCCGTTGCCGTTCAAGACCCCGCGGGTCGACGGGGATGACCCTACGGTCGCTTCGGATTCCACCGGCGCGGCCACACCTGAATCGGAGTTCGGAACCGAAAGCCAGCCGGCTATCGAAGTCGCTGCCGTCGATGCCTCGCCACCGCCGGACCCGGGCATTGTAGAGACCGAGTCCCCGACGCCGGCTTCGGCCGCCGACGAACCGCCGCCTGGTGCCGCATCCGTGGAATCCGGATCCGGTTTCGACTCGGCCGACCCCGCCGATCGCGCCGCCTGGCAACTGGCCGTCATCGAGGACTCCGCCGCCCGCCTTATTGCACTGCGCCCATTCACGGTCCATCCCGATCTGCTGGTTGCTGGCGAGTACAGCGATCTTCCAGATCTGTTCGGTGAGGAGGTTGCGGTCGGAGCGATGGACACCGGGTTGACCAGTTTCTACGCGGTCTCCTCTATTTCGGCCCTGCCGTGGGAAAGCGAAATACAGTTCGTCGCGCCGCTCTTCTTCTTCGAACTGGTTATCGTCCACGACTCCGCCGAGGGCACACAGCTTTTCCTGGCCAACTACGGAGAGGTCTTTCTGGAGTGGTTGGTTGAATCCTCGCGCAACGCTCTCAACCAGACTCTCCCCGAGATCCTCGACACCTCGATGAATCCTGAAGTCGTCGAGATACCGTTCGGTAATTCCGCTGAAGTGACCGGCGCTGCCGTCCGGTGGCCCACCACCTCCGCCGGTGTCGGACTGACGCCCGAGGCCTACATAGTGTTTGCGACCCGCGAAAATGTAACTCTGGCGTTCGCGGTCGGCAACGGCGACGAAACCTGGGGGTTTCGCCTGTTCAGTATCCTCGAGGCCGCCATGGCGCGCATGAGTTGAACGCCCACGGCCGCCTGCCCGCCTCGCTGCGTCCCGGAGGACTATGACTGCTTCTGATAGCTCATCACAACTGAAACCGCCTGACGGCTTTCGCTCCCTGCCCGGGGCTTCGGGGCATTTTGGCGAATACGGCGGCATCTACATGCCGGAGACGTTGATGCCGGCGGTGGAGGAACTTGCGGCGGCCTATGACCGCCTGAAAGACGACCCGGCGTTCAACCAGGAACTCGGCGCGCTGCTGCGCGACTACGTCGGCCGGCCGACGCCGCTGTATTTCGCCGCACGGCTTACGGCGGCGGCCGGCGGGGCGAAGATCTATCTAAAGCGAGAAGACCTGGCGCACACGGGAGCCCACAAGATCAACAACGCGCTGGGCCAGGGTCTGCTGGCGCGGGCGATGGGCAAGCCGCGGATCGTGGCCGAGACGGGTGCCGGGCAGCACGGGGTGGCGGTGGCGACGGTCTGCGCGATGCTGGATCTAGAGTGTGTGGTGTACATGGGCGCGCTGGACGTGCAGCGGCAGGAACTGAACGTGTTTCGCATGAAGATCCTCGGGGCCGAGGTGGTGCCGGTGGAGACGGGCAGCCGCACCCTGAAGGACGCCATCAACGAGGCGATCCGCGACTGGGTGACCAACGTTCGCAACACCTACTACCTGCTGGGATCGGTGGCCGGGCCGCATCCGTACCCGCTGATCGTGCGCGACTTCCAGGCGGTGATCGGCCGCGAGACGCGCGCGCAGATACGGGAGATTGCAGGCGGTCTGCCGGATGTCCTGGTTGCCTGCGTCGGCGGCGGCAGCAACGCCATCGGCCTCTTCCACGATTTCCTGGACGAGCCCGCGGTGCGGCTGGTTGGGGTCGAGGCGGCCGGCCACGGGGTGGAGACCGACAAGCACGCGGCGACCATTGGGAAGGGTTCGTCCGGAGTGCTGCACGGCGCGCGGACGTATGTGTTGCAGGACGAGCACGGCCAGATCGCCGAGGCGCACAGCATCTCGGCGGGGTTGGATTATCCCGGGGTCGGACCGGAGCACAGCCACCTACAGGATAGCGGGCGGGCGAAGTATGTGGCGGTGGATGACCGCGCGGCGCTGGCGGCGCTGGACACCCTTTCGCGCACCGAGGGCATCATTCCGGCGCTGGAGTCGGCCCACGCGGTCGCGCACGCGCTGGAACTGGCCCCGACGCTGCTGGCGGAGCAGGTGATCGTGGTGAACCTGTCGGGGCGCGGCGATAAGGATATGGAGACGGTGATCGACGCGACGGGTCTGCGCTCATGAGCCGGTTGGACGGTATCTTCGGCGCGGCGCGCGCCGAGGGGCGGCTGGTGGTGAGCATCTATCTCACGGTGGGCCATCCCGATCTGGACGCCTCGCTGGAATTTGCGCGGGCGGCGCTGGCCGGGGGCGCCGAGATCTTGGAGATCGGGGTGCCGTTCAGCGATCCGCTGGCCGACGGCCCGACGATCCAAGCGGCGTCGTTCGCGGCGCTCGAATGCGGAGTGACGCTGGACGATTGCCTGGACTTGGTGCGCACGCTGCGAGCGGAGTCCGAGGCGGGGCTCTTGCTGATGGGGTACGTCAATCCGTTTCTCGCGGCTGGCTGGGAGCAGCTGGCGGCCGACGCCGGGGCGGCCGGTGCGGACGGGTTCATCATCCCCGACCTGCCGCCGGAAGAGGCCGGAGAGGCGCTGGCGGCGTTCGCCGGGCACGACTTGACATTGATCCCGATGCTGGCGCCAACCAGCAGCGCCGCGCGCCTGGACCTGGGCACGCGGCAGGCGGCGGGGTTCATCTACTGTGTGGCGCTGACCGGCACGACCGGGGTCCGCAGCGAGATGGACGCCGATCTCGGTGGCTTCCTGCAGCGGGTTCGGGAGCGCACCGGGGTTCCGCTGGTGGTCGGGTTCGGTATATCGACGAGCGAGCACGTGATCCGGCTGCGCGGCATCGCCGACGGATTCATCGTCGGCAGCGCGTTCGTGCGGCTGGCCGCCGAGACCGGGCCGGCGAGGCGGGCGGAGGCGGCGGAGGAGTTTGTCCGCGGGCTGGCCGCGGCGGCACGGTGAGATGGCTGCGTTCCACATTTCGATGATCCTGGCCCCGGTGGTCCTGGCGATTCTCGGCCTTGCCTACCTGGGAGTCGTGGTGCGCACGGCCTGGCGCCTGACCCACCCGAACCGTGGTTTCGTTCCCGAGGGGTATGCCGCCGCGGGCCTGCCGCTGGAGAGAGTCCGCCTGCTCAGCCGGGACGGGCATGCGATAGCGGGCTGGATTGCCCGACGGCCGGCGGCCCCGGGAGCGGTGGTCCTCTCGCACGGGGTCTGGACCAACCACCGCGAGATGGAATCGCGCGCGGCGGCGCTATGGGAGCGCGGCTTCAATGTCCTGCTCTTCGACTACCGGGCTTGCGGCGAGAGCGCCGGCAATGTCACCACGCTGGGCCTGCGCGAGGGCGGCGACCTGCTGGGGGCAATCGACTTCCTGGCCGGCGAGCCGGAACGGGCGCCGATTGGCGTCTGGGGCAACTCAATGGGCGGGGCGGTGGCGCTGCTGGCGGCCGCGAAGTGCCCGCATATCGACGCGGTGATCAGCGATTCGGCGTTCGCGGTGCTGACCGATAATATCGGCCACGGCTTTCGGGCGGTGACCGGCCTGCCGGCGTGGCCGTTCCGACACGCGATCCTGGCCGTCGTCCAGTTCATCGCCCGTGCCGACCTGGCGGCGGTGCGGCCGGTGGACCAGATCGCGGCGCTGGCTCCGCGGCCGCTGCTGCTGGTGCACGGCGAGGACGATCGGCTGGTTCGTGTTGAAGATGCCCATGCCCTGCACCGCGCCGCCGGGGAGCCGAAGGAATTGTGGCGGCTGCCCGATTGCGGCCATGTGGAAGCGTTCGAGCTGTTCCCAGAGGAGTTCGCCGACCGCGCCGAGCGCTTCCTTCGGGAGGCGTTCGCGGCGACCGGGAGACCGCCGTGCGATCTGGCCGCCGCCGAGCCGGCGGCGTGCTAGAGGCCGGCCTTTTCCATCCGGGCCCGCCGCCATTCGCGCAGGCCCTCGACATCGCGGGTGTTCACGATCTGCTCGCGGGTGATCCCGGCGCGGCGCGCGGTGACGACCCCGTAGGGCAGCAGGCCGAGTTGCTCGGCGGCGTGGGCGTCGGTGTTGATGACGATATCGACCCCCATTTCCATTGCCCGCCGGGCCAGTTCGTCGGAGAGGTCCAGGCGGTCGGGCATGGCGTTGATCTCCATGGCGGTTCCGGTCTCGGCGGCGGCCGCGAAGATCGCGTCGGTGTCCAGTTCGTAGCCCTCGCGGGCGTTGAGCAGACGTCCGGTCGGGTGCCCGATCGAGTCGACCCAGGGGTTGCAGATGGCGGCGAGCATGCGCTCGGTCATGGCCTTGCGGGACTGCTGGAAGGCGGTGTGCACGGAGGCGGTGACCCAGTCGAGCTTCGCCAGTACGGCGTCTTCGAAGTCCAGGGCGCCTTTTGTCAGGATGTCGGTCTCGGTGCCGTGGAAGAGCCGCAGATCCGAGATCTCGGCGTCTGTCGCTTCGATCTCCAGCGCCTGTTCGCGCAGGCGTTCCGGGGTCAGGCCCTGGGCGACGGTGAGCGACTGGGAGTGATCGCTGATGACCAGGTAGTCGTGCCCGAGGCGCTGCGCCGCCGCGGCCATCTCGCCGACGGTGTGCGCGCCGTCACTCCAGCGAGTGTGGGTGTGCAGATCGCCGCGCAGGTCGACGAGTTCGACCAGGCGCGGCAGGCGCCCGGCGCGGGCGGCTTCGACTTCACCGTGGTCCTCGCGCAACTCGGCGGCCACGAACTGCATTCCGAGTAATTCGTAGATATCGGCCTCTGTCTTGACGCGGACGGCTTCAGCCCCGCGCCGCAACGGACCGGCCTCGCCGAGTTCGAATCCCTGCGCGGACGCCACGGTTGCCAATCGGGCTAGGTGCGTGGCGCTGCCGGACTGTCGCAACAGGGTCACGGTGAAGTCTTCCGGAATGGCCAGGTGCAGGTTGATCGGGATGCCGCGGGCGGTCTCGCCGCGGACTAGGTCGGCGGCTGTCCCGGTCACGGCGGCCAGGGTGGCGAGGGTGCGGGCGACGGCCTCGGAGTCGGTCGCGGCCAGCACTATGTCGATCCCGCGCACGGTGGCGATGCCGCGCCGGACTTCGCCGGCCGGGCTGACCGCGGTCACGCCGGTGGCGCCCTCCAGTCCGCTCAGCAGCCGCACCATCTCCGGCAGGGCGTCGCCGAGGCGGAAGGTGCCGCGGCGCTCGCGCAGGCGGGCGATCTCTTCCTGGAAGCGCTGCACCTTCTTCGGTCCCATCCCCGGCAACTGCCGCAGGCGGCCCGACTTCGCGGCCGCCTCGAGTCCGTCCACGTCGATGATTTCGAGTTCGTTGTATAGGCGGGAGGCCGTCTTCGTTCCGACGCCCTGGATCATCAGTATCTCGAAGACGCCGGCCGGGATGTCGGCGCGGGCCTCGTCAAGGTCCGGGCTGGCACCGGTCTTGACGTACTCGGCGATCGCGTTACCCATGCGCGCGCCGATGCCCGGGAGCGAATCCAGCTTGCCTTCAAGGACAGTCGTGCCGACGTTGACGGTGGCGGTTTCGACCCGGCGGGCGCCGTTGCGAAAGGCGCGGGCGCGAAAGGCGTCTTCCGCCTTTATCTCCAGCGCGTCGGCGATAGCGCCGAGCAGGGCCGCGATTTCCTTGTTATTCGGTGCTCTTGCCAATAGCTCCGGACTCCCCGGGGCGAGCGGGCTCCGGGATTTCCGCTAGGCCCCTTCGGCCGCCAGGGCGGAATTGTGCTCGCGGCGTTGTGGGGTGCCCCGGCCGACTCCCTGGTAGATAAAGCCGTGGACGCGCAGTTCGTCGCCCTGGTAGACGTTGCGGCCGTCGATCATGAGGCGATTGTCCATCAGTTTACCGGCACGCTCCCAGTCAATCTCGCGGAATTCATTCCACTCGGTGGCTAGGACCACGGCGTCGGCGCCGGTCATGGCCTCGTAGACGTCGGCGGCGTAGTGGATGTCGGGCAACTCCTCGATGGCTCGCGCGGCGGCGACGGGGTCGAATCCGCGCACCGTGGCGCCCTCGTTTACCAGCAGCCGGATGATCTCGATCGCGGGGGCGTCGCGGACGTCGTCGGTGTTGGGCTTAAAGGAAAGGCCGAGCACGGCGATGGTCTTGCCGCGTAACTCGCCCAGCTCATCGCGGAGCCGCCGGACCACCGATCGCCGCATGTCGCGGTTGATCTCCACGACGGCGCGCAGCAACTGCGGGTGGCAGCCGTTGACGGCGGCCATGTGCTCGAGAGCCAGCACGTCCTTGCGGAAACAACTGCCGCCCCAACCGATGCCGGCGTTCAGGAAGCCGACCCCGATGCGGTCGTCGAGGCCCATGCCGCGGGCGACCTCGGTGACGTCGGCGCCGAGCTGATCGCAGACGCTGGCGATTTCGTTGATGAAGGAGATGCGCGTGGCGAGGAAGGCGTTGGAGGCGTACTTAATCATCTCGGCGGTGCGCAGGTCGGTGATGATGATGGGGCAGTCGAAGGCCCGGTAGAGGGTGGCGACTTCTTCGGCGGACTCGCGTACCGCGGAGCCAAGCACGATGCGGTCGGGGTTCAGGAAGTCGGACACCGCCGAGCCTTCGCGGAGGAACTCGGGGTTGGAGACGACGTGGAACTCGATCTCGTTGCCGCGATGCCGGGCGATCAACTCGGCGACCAGGTCGCCGGTGCCGACGGGCACGGTGC
>CAZVZW010000070.1:0-10975 GCA_964631365.1 uncultured Chloroflexota bacterium
TGCGAGGTGGCCGCACGCGGCATCGAGGTCCTTCCCGAGATCATGATTCCGCTGATCGGGCATGTCAACGAGTTGCGCACCGTCGAGGCCGAGCTCCGCGAAGTCGCCAACGCCGTCCAGAAGGAAAAGGGCGTCGAGGTTGATTTCAAATTCGGCACCATGATCGAAGTGCCGCGCGCCTGCCTAACCGCCGGTGAGATCGCCCAAATCGCTGAGTTCTTCAGCTTCGGCACCAACGACCTCACGCAAACCACCTACGGCATCAGCCGCGACGACGCCGAGGGCAAGTTCCTCCTCGAGTACGTCGAGAGGGGCATCCTGCCCGAGAACCCCTTCCAGGTGCTCGACCGCAACGGCGTCGGGCAGCTCATGGAGATCGCCGTCGCCAAGGGCAAGCGGGCCGCCGCCACGTTCAAGAAGGAACTCGAAATCGGTATCTGCGGCGAGCACGGCGGCGACCCGGCCTCCGTCCATTTCTGCCACGGAATCGGTCTCGACTACGTGAGCTGCTCGCCCTACCGAGTGCCGGTCGCCCGCCACTCGGCGGCCCAGGCGGCAATCGAAGTACAGGTCACTCGGGACGTCTAGCCACAGTCGCTGCGCCGCCGGGTGGACCCGCCCGGCGGTGTCGGTGGCGTGGCGGCCACCGAACGTATTGCATACAATGGTCCTGTCGGGGGCGTAGCCGGCGTCGGGAATAGATTCGATTGTCCAACACCGTTGAGGCCGTAAAAGAGAGGCTGACCGCAGCCGAGATCATCGGCCGCCGGGTGCAGCTTCGCCAGGCGGGGCGCAACCTCAAGGGGCTGTGCTGCTTCCACTCCGAGAAGACGCCCTCGTTCTTCGTCTTTCCCGAGACCAACACCTACAAGTGTTTCGGCTGTAACGAAGGCGGCGACATCTTCACCTTCGTCATGAAGAACGAGAACCTCGAGTTCCGCGACGCCCTGCGCCAGCTCGCCGAAGAGGCCGGCGTGCCGCTCTCCGACAGCCCGCAAATATCGGCGCAGGCCGCCGCCCGCAAGGCCCACATCAGCGCCAACAACGCCGCCGCGGCGTTCTTCCGCGAGCAACTGGCCGAGTCTCCCACCGCGCAATTCGTCCGCGACTACGCCGCCGAGCGCGGGCTCGACGCCACCGCCCTGGAGCGCTTCCAGCTCGGCTTCGCGCCCGATTCCTGGGACAGCCTCCGCACCAACCTGAACAAACTGGGCTACAACGACGAAGACCTCTCCGCAGCCGGGCTCCTGCGCAGCCGGGACGACCGGTTCTACGACGTATTTCGCAACCGCCTGATGTTCCCGATCGCCGACCGCCGGGGAGACATTGTCGGCTTCGGCGGGCGCGCGCTGGGGGACGATCCGGCCAAATACATGAATAGCCCGCAGACCGCCGCATTCGACAAGGGCGGCGTCCTCTACGGCCTCAATCTCGCCCGCGAGAGCATCCGCGAATCCGGCGTTGCGGTCGTCGTCGAGGGCTATATGGACGCCATCGCCGCCCACCAGCACGGCTTCGACAACGTCGTCGCCGCAATGGGTACCGCCATCACCCCGTCCCAGGTACGGCTGCTGCGCGGCATCGCCAAACGGGTCGTGATCGCCCTCGACGCCGACGCCGCCGGCGTGGCCGCCACCCGGCGCAACCTGGAGATGGCGAGCGGGCTATCCGACGAAGTTCCCGCGGATGCTCCCGGCCTGGAGTCACTCACCCAGCACGAAGACAACCTGGCGGCCCAGATATTCGTCGCCACCCTACCACCCGACACCGATCCCGACGACGTCATCCGCGCCGATGCGGCGGCGTGGGAAGCGATCACCAGCCAGGCAACCCCGCTGGCCGACTACCTTTTCGCCGCGATCACGGACGGTATCGACCCGGCCGATTTTGCGGCCCGGGCGGCGGCAATGAAGCAGGCCGTACCGATAATCCAGGGGCTGGCCGAACCGGCGGTGCGCTCCCACTACATGTCGCGGCTGGCCGCGTCGCTGCACATTCCCGAGGAGGACATTCAGCGCGAAGTGCGCCGCGGCCGCCGGCGGACCCGCAACACCCCACCCCCCACCGCCGCCCCCGGGCCGGAGCTCCGGCGCGACGACTACCTGCTCGCGCTCGGCATAGCCAACCTGACCTATTTCCGCACCATCGCCGCCAATGTGGTGCGCCCCGAAGACTATTCCAGTATCGAAAATCGCCTGCTTGCCGAATCTTTCACTAGAATAGAAGTCAATGGTGAGGACGGTGTCGACTGGTTGCGCGGGCAATTGGACGGCTCGTTGCACGAACGATTCGATCAAATCGAACGACTCCGGCGGTCGATGCCCGAGTCCGTAGGAGAGGACCTCTTCGCCGACATGCAACGGGCGGCGCTGCGGCTAAGACGCGACGGCCTGCGGGCCGAGAATCGCCAGTTGCAACTCATTCAGGGCGAAGGCCAGTCAATCCGCGCCGACGAAGCGCTGGCCGAACGCCAACGTCAAATCCTCAACGAGATACGAGAAATCGAAAAAGGCCTGCGCTAGAGTCGCCGGCCACTGCACGGACCGGCAATCGGGCCGGCCTTACCCGCGGGAGCGCCAGTTAGTTGATTCCAGAACCGGACACCGATCTACGAGGAGACGCCGGCGACCTGACCAAGCAGATGGAGACACTGGTCGCCAAAGGCAAGGCGCAGGGATACATCACCTACGACGACGTCCTCGATGTCTTCCCCGAAGCCGAGGACCAGCTCGACCAGATCGACATTCTCTACCAGCGGCTCATGTCCGAGGGCGTCGAGGTCGTCGCCGAGGCCAAAGATGACGAGCGCGACGAGGCCGAAAAAGACCAGGAAAAACAGGACGAAGAACACCGCCTGCGCACTCTGCGCATCCCCAGCGCAGTCGCCGCCACCGAAGAGGCCCTGGCCACCGGCGCGCTAGACGACCCGGTGCGCATGTACCTGCGCGAAATCGGTCGAGTGAATCTTCTCACCGCCGCCGAAGAGGTCGACCTGGCAAAAAAGATGGAAGCCGGCAGCATGGCCGCCCGCGAGCGCCTGATCCAGGCCAATTTACGGCTTGTCGTCAGCGTCGCCAAGAAATACATCGGCCGCGGCATGTCGCTCCTCGATCTCATCCAGGAAGGCAACATCGGGCTGATTCGCGCCGTCGAGAAGTTCGACTACCGGCGCGGCTACAAGTTCAGCACCTACGCCACCTGGTGGATTCGACAGGCCATAACCCGTTCCATCGCCGACCAGGCGCGCACCATCCGCATCCCGGTGCACATGGTTGAGACGATCAACAAGCTCGTGCGCGTCTCGCGCCGGCTGCTGCAAGAAAAGGGCCGCGAGCCCACCTCCGAAGAAATCGCCACCGAAATGGGCATCACCGCCGAGAAGGTCCGCGAAATCATCAAGGTTTCTCAGCAGCCCGTGTCCTTGGAGACCCCGATCGGCGAGGAAGAAGACAGCCACCTCGGCGACTTCATCGAAGATCAGTCGGCCATGGCCCCGGCGGACGCCGCCTCGCACCAGATGCTCAAGGAGGCCGTCAACGCCGTCCTCGACACACTCTCTGACCGGGAACAGAAGGTGATCAAGCTGCGCTTCGGGCTCGATGACGGCCGCACCCGCACCCTGGAGGAAGTCGGTCGCGAATTCGACGTCACCCGCGAACGAATCCGCCAGATCGAGGCCAAAGCCCTGCGCAAGCTCCGGCACCCGCGCCGCGCGCAAACCCTCAAGGACTACCTGGACCTCTAGGCCGCCGAACACGCGCCGGTCATCGCCGGCCCGCGGGTCCGTCGGGACGGCCGGAATCGCCGATTTGGTACAGGCCCACTCCCTGCGGATACTTGATCCGACGGGACGCTCCGGGGCCGCTTCGATGTCCGCATCGGATCCCCGGGAGATCGGCATAGCGGCCGGAAACACGTCAGCCGGCACCGTCCGGCTGAATTGAATCGCCGATTCCGCTAATATTCACGGCTCTGTGGGTGAGGGTCGCGGACGGCAGTGGGCGAATCGCCATTGCCTGGGAGGGCGAGGCGCCTTCTCACAGAGGTCGGCGAGCCGGGACCCCGGTCTGGGTTGAAGCCAAATAGTCCCGATCGTCCTGCGGGCAGCCGCAAAACGGTGATCGCGGCATTGCCATTGGCCGAACAGAAAAATGAATTCAACCGCCGGGACGGACCCGGACAGCGAGAAATCAGACTGACCGCAACATCGCCGACAACCGATCGCGCCGACGAGAACGCGCAGCCCAACCGCGGGCTCGAACACGCAATGCGCGTGCGCGACGCCTGCGGAGTCGGCGTGGTCGCCGACATCAAGGCGCGGCGGTCACACGACATCGTCCTGAAGGGTGTCGAAGTACTGGTCAACCTGGACCACCGCGGCGCCCGCGGTGCCGACCCGGACACCGCCGACGGCTCCGGTATTCTCATCCAGATACCCGACGAGCACTTCCGCGCGGTCACCGTTGACAGCGGCGTGGCCCTGCCGGCCACCGGCGAATACGGCGTCGGCATGACCTTCCTGCCGCGCGACCCGGGGTTGCGCGAGCGCTGCCGCAACATCATCGAGCAGACGGTCACCGCCGAAGGTCAGGCGTTCCTCGGCTGGCGCAAAGTTCCCGTCAACAGCGACGCCATCGGCCCCGTCGCCCGCGGCCGGCAACCGGCCATCCGGCAGTTCTTCGTCGGCTCCTCCGCAGAGCAATTCGACGACCAGGCTTTCGAGCGCCGGCTCTACGTCATCCGCAAGTCCATCGAGCGTGCCGTCGTCGCCCTGAACGCCGCCACCGAAGAGTTCTACATCTGTTCACTATCCGCCCGCATAATCGTCTACAAAGGCATGATCGCCTGCGACGAGATATCCAACTTCTTCCATGATCTGCGCGACGAAAGCGTCGTCAGCGCATTCGCCATGGTCCATTCCCGCTTCAGCACCAACACGCTGGGTGAATGGAAACTGGCGCACCCCTACCGCCACGTCGTCCACAACGGTGAGATCAACACCCTGCGGGGCAACATCAACTGGATGCACGCCCGCGAATCCATGTTTGCCTCGCCGGACTTCGGCGACGACATCACCAAGCTCTCCCCAATCATCATCCCCGGCGCTAGCGACACCGCCGGCTTCGACAACGCGCTCGAACTGCTCATGCACACCGGGCGCTCCCTGCCCCACTCTCTGATGATGATGATCCCCGAGGCCTGGGAGCGAAACCCTGACATGCCGGCCGCGCGGCGCGACTTCTACGAGTACCACGCCGCGCTGATGGAGCCCTGGGACGGGCCGGCGCTGATCGCGGCCACCGACGGCACCCGCGTCGCCGCCATCCTCGACCGTAACGGCCTCCGCCCGTTCCGCTACACCGTCACAAAGGATGACCTGCTGGTTATGGGATCCGAAACCGGCGTCCTCGACATCCCACCGGCCGAGGTCGCCTATAAGGGCCGGCTCAGCCCCGGGCGCATGTTCCTGGTCGATCCCTCCAAAGGGCGCATTATCGGCGACGAAGAACTCAAGAACGACCTTGCCGCGCGCCGGCCCTACGGCGAGTGGCTCGCCGCCAACAAGACCGACCTCGCCGATCTCCCCACGCCCGGCGCCTACTACGCGGGCGACCCGAGCACCCGCCGGCAAAGGCAGCGCGCGTTCGGCTACTCCACCGAAGATTTGAACGTCCTGATCCGCCCCATGGCCGCCACTGGCGGGGAGCCCATCGGCTCCATGGGCAACGATGCCCCGTTGGCCGCCCTGTCCGAGCAGTCACCGCTGCTCTTCAGCTACTTCAAGCAGCTCTTCGCCCAGGTCAGCAACCCGCCCATCGACGCCATCCGCGAAGAACTCGTCACCGCGTCCGAAACCTACATCGGCTCCGAGCAGAACCTTTTTGACGAAAGCCCCGCGCACTGCCGCCAGTTGCGCCTGCCGCGCCCGATCCTGACCAATCACGAACTCGCCCAGTCACAAGAGATCGACCGCCCCGGCCTCCGCGCCCGAACCCTTTCCATCGTGTTCGATCGCAACGCGGCCTCCGGGGCGATGGAAACCGCCCTCGACGAACTCCTCCAGCAAGCCGCCGCCGCCATCGACGAAGGTTGCACGCTGCTGGTTCTCAGCGACCGTGGAGTCGACGCCGACCACGTGCCGATTCCGAGCCTTCTGGCCGTCTCGGCGGTCCATCACCACCTCATTCGCCAGGGCAGTCGCACCCGGGTCGGCATCGTGCTCGAGTCCGCCGAGCCGCGCGAAGTACATCACTTCGCCGTACTGCTCGGCTACGGCGCCGGGGCCATCAACCCTTACCTGGCACTCGAAACGGTCGAGGAGTTGTCCGGCGAAGGGTTCCTCGACGGCGTCGGCGCCGAGGCATCCAAGGCCAGCTACATCAAGGCCGCCGAAAAGGGCGTCGTCAAGGCGATGTCCAAGATGGGCATCTCCACCTTTCAGAGTTATCGCGGAGCCCAGATCTTCGAGGCCATCGGCCTGAGCCACGACCTCGTCGACCGCCACTTCACCTGGACCCCCTCGCGGCTGTCGGGCGTCGGCCTTGGCGTCCTCGAGCAGGAGGCCCGCCGGCGGCACGAAGCGGGCTTCCCGGACCGCCACATCGCCGGCTCGCAGATACTGCCCGTCGGTGGGCAATACCAGTGGATTCGCGGCCAGGAGCGCCACAAGTACAACCCTGAAACCATCACCCGACTGCAGCGAGCGGCCCGCGAAAACGACCCGGCCCTCTACCGCGAGTTCGCCGATCTGAACGACGGCGAAGAGCGCGATCTCTTCACCATCCGTGGCCTCCTTGACTTCGATCGATCCGCGGCCGGCGTCCCGCTCGACGAGGTCGAGCCGGCCGCCGCGATCGTCACTCGTTTCTCCACCGGCGCCATCTCGCTGGGCGCCATCAGCAAAGAGGCCCACGAGACCCTGGCGATCGCCATGAACCGCATCGGCGGGCGCAGCAACTCCGGCGAAGGCGGCGAGGACTACCGCCGTTACCAACCCGACGAGCACGGCAACAACCGCAGCAGCGCCATCAAGCAGGTAGCCTCCGGTCGTTTCGGCGTCACCACCAACTACCTGGTCAACGCCACCGACCTGCAGATCAAGATGGCCCAGGGCGCCAAGCCCGGCGAAGGCGGGCAATTGCCCGGCTGGAAGGTCGAGGAATACATCGGCTGGATTCGCCACACCACCCCCGGCGTTGAACTGATCTCCCCACCACCCCACCACGACATTTACTCCATCGAGGACCTCGCCCAGCTCATCCACGACCTGAAGAACGTCAACTCCCGCGCCCGCATCCACGTCAAGCTCGTGGCCGAGGTCGGCGTCGGCACCATCGCCGCCGGCGTCGCCAAGGGCCACGGCGACGTGGTGCTCATCAGCGGCGCCAGCGGCGGCACCGGCGCCTCTCCGCTCAGTTCCATCAAGCACGCCGGCCTGCCCTGGGAACTGGGACTCGCCGAGACCCACCGGGTGCTGGTCGAAAACGACCTCCGCGGACGCATCGTCGTCCAGACCGACGGCCAGCTCAAGACCGGTCGCGACGTCGCGATCGCCTGCCTGCTCGGGGCCGAAGAGTTCGGGTTCGCCACCGGCCCGCTCATCACCCTCGGCTGCATCATGCTCCGCAATTGCCACCTCAACACCTGCTCGGTCGGGGTCGCCACCCAGGATCCAGAGCTGCGTAAGCGCTTCACCGGCACCCCCGAAGCAGTGATCAACTACTTCTTCATGATCGCCGAGCACCTCCGCGAGATCATGGCCGAGCTCGGCTTCCACACCATCGACGAGATGGTCGGCCGCGTCGACCGGCTGTACACCGGCCGGGTGATCGACCACTGGAAGGCCTCCGGCCTCGACTTCTCCTACCTGGTCGAGCCGATCGACGCCCCCGACGAGTTCGCCCGGCACCAGGTCCAAGAGCAGGATCACGGGCTCGACCGGGCGCTGGATCGAAAGCTCATCGAACTTGCCAAGCCGGCTCTGGAGCGCGGCGAAAGCGTCACTATCGAATTGCCGATCCGTAACTCCAACCGCACCGTCGGCGCCATGCTCAGCGGGGCGGTCGCGCGCCGCTACGGCGAGGACGGCCTCCCCGATGGCACCATTCGCTGCCGGTTCCACGGCTCCGCCGGCCAATCCTTCGGCGCCTTCCTGGCCCGCGGGATTGACGTGCGTGTCGAGGGCGACGGCAACGACTACTTCGGCAAAGGCATGTCCGGCGGGCGCATGGTTCTGGTTCCACCGGCCACCGCCACCTTCGTCCCCGAGGAAAACGTCATCGCCGGCAATGTCATTCTCTACGGCGCCACCGGCGGCAAGATGTTCGTGCGCGGGCAGGTCGGCGAGCGTTTCGGCGTCCGCAACAGCGGCGCCCACACGGTTGTCGAGGGTGTGGCCGACCACGGCTGCGAGTACATGACCGGCGGGGTCGTCGTGGTCATCGGGCCCACCGGGCGCAACTTCGCCGCCGGCATGAGTGGCGGCGAAGCGTACGTCTGGGACCGCGACGGCAACTTCGCGTCCCGCTGCAACCTGCAGATGGTCGACCTTGAAACGGTCAACGAAGTCGAGGACGTCGCTCTGCTGAGCACACTAATCGAAGAACATCGCGATCTCACCGGTAGCACTGTCGCCGCCGGCATCCTCGCCGACTGGGAAAGCACCCTCGGCCAGTTCGTCAAGGTCATGCCTCGCGACTACAAGCGCATCATGGCCGAACGCGCCGGGCGCTCCGAAGAAGAAGAACGACAAGCCATGGAGTTGATTCATAACAACTAAAAGCGGCGGATACCTCCATCACCCCCGCGCGGTCCCGTCCCAACGCGAGCCCGGCTCGCGGGTCGGCGATTGGCAGGAGATCTACGAGCCCTGGCCCGAGGTCGACATCGTCGAGCAGGGCTCCCGTTGCATGACCTGCGGCGTGCCCTTCTGTCACGTCGGTTGCCCGCTCGGCAACCTGATCCCGGAGTTCAACCGGCTTGTCTTCAGCGGGCAGTGGCGTAAGGCGCTGGAAACACTGCTGGCCACGAACAACTTCCCCGAATTTACCGGCCGGATCTGCCCGGCACCCTGCGAAGCGTCCTGCACGCTGGCCATCAACACCGACGCGGTTACCATCGAGAGCATCGAAAAGGCCATCGTCGAACGCGGTTTCGAAGAGGGCTGGATTGTGCCTGAGCCGCCCGCGACCCGCACCGGCAAGCACGTCGCCGTCGTCGGCTCCGGCCCCGCCGGTCTGGCCGCCGCCCAGCAATTGAACCGTGCCGGTCACCTGGTCACCGTCTTCGAGCGCGCCGACTACATCGGCGGATTGCTCAGCGTCGGCATCCCCGAGTTCAAACTTGAAAAGCACATCGTCGACCGTCGCGTAAATCTCATGCGTGCCGAAGGCATCGAATTCCGCACCGGCGTCAACGTCGGCCACGATCTTCCGGTTGCCGATCTGCAACGCGACTACGACGCCATCCTGCTGGCCGGCGGCTCCACCCTGGCCCGCGATCTCGACTTGCCGGGCCGCGATCTGGAGGGCATCTACCCGGCAGTCACGTTCCTCAGTCAGCAGAACCGCATCGTCAACGGCGAACAGATCCAGCCCGAAGACCTGATCACCGCCCGCGGCAAAGACGTCGTCGTGCTCGGCGGTGGCGACACCGGGGCCGACTGCGTCGGCACCTCCCACCGCCAGGGCGCACGCTCCGTGCATCAGTTCGAGCTACTGCCCGAGCCGCCGGTCGAGCGCCGGCCCAACAACCCCTGGCCCTACTGGCCGGCCATCTTGCGGACCTCCTCGTCGCACGACGAAGGCGGCATCCGCGACTACAACATCCTTACTCAGCAATTCAGCGGCGCCGACGGCTCGGTCGAGAAGCTCCACGCCGTGCGACTGGAATGGGGCCCGCCCGACGAGACCGGCCGGCCCGCGATGATTGAACTCCCGGGTTCCGGCTTCGAAATCGATACCCAGCTGGTCCTGCTGGCGCTGGGGTTCATCTCGCCCGAGCGCAGCGGCATGCTCGAAGATCTCGGCGTCGATCTCGATCCGCGCGGTAATGTCGCGGTCGATTCGGCCATGATGACCAGCATCGACGGGGTATTCGCCGCGGGTGACATGGCTCGCGGCCAATCGTTGATCGTCTGGGCCATCGCCCTTGGTCGGGACGCCGCGCGCGGCATCGACACCTACCTGATGGGCTCCAGCCATCTCCCGCCCAGCGCCGCCACGCGGAGCGCCATCACCGGCTAGGCGAAGGCCACCACCCGGGCGAACTCTTCCCCACCCAGACTCCGCAGCAGCGCCGCCGAAGCCACGTCTTCCTTCGGAATAGCTATAGAGCGGCACCTTGCCGTTCTTCTGGATCGCCCCGGCCCAGGCGGTCACCGCCGCCCGTCCGCAGCCTCGTCGCCGGTGATTCGGCGCCGTCTGAACCCAGGCTTCCGCCGCCGCCTCGTTTTCGCGCGACGACTCGCAGATCGACACCAGGGCGCCATCAACAAACGCCCAGGCCGCCGGCCGCTCCCGACCTCCGGCCGGACTGTCCCCGAAAAGCCCATCCGCGTTCGCCGCGATCAACTTCAGGCCGGAAGCCTCCACCACCGATCGATCTCCCCTTCTCAGCAGTCGCACCTCCCCGGCCCCTGCAACGACGGTCCCAGCCGGAACCGTCCCCGACCGCCCCGCCCACGCACTCTCGACGAGCCGATCTCCCAGGATTCTCTCCACTGCCGCCAGGTCCTCAAAAGCCACCCTTTCGGGAAGCCCCTCCAACTCAAGCCGCAACTCCCCGTCAAGATCGTGCCGGTAGAACCGCCGCTCCCCGAAATCCCCGGCGTAGCAGATGAACCAAGCCTGCTCCCTCGACCCGGCAAGAGGCACCAATAACACGGCCCCGTTTACCCGGTATTCCAGCCCGATCTGGAGGTTGACCAATGTTTTCCAATCCATAAAATCACTTGCCGGGCAGCCGATTCGCCGCC
>CAZVZW010000071.1:0-10857 GCA_964631365.1 uncultured Chloroflexota bacterium
GCGACAAAACGCCCGCATGACTGAAGTAACCGAGAAGTTGTTGGAGATGGGTGTTGTCAACGACGATGTCCAGACCACCGGGTTCAATATGTGGACCAAGCAGGTGTACGGACAGGACGGGTCCACCGGCGAAGTCCGCTATCACCTCCGCAACCAGGTGCGCGCGACGTGGATCGACTGGGCGACATCCTGCAGGACGTGCTGGACGCCAGCGCTAACAGCGTTTACCACATGATGCGGTGGACGACGAAGAGGGCTTGAGAGCCGAGGCGCGTGCCGAAGCCATCGACAACGCCCGCGCCCACGCTGAGCAGATGGCCGCCGCCCTGGGAGTGGAACTGGGTGAGGTCATCAGCATCACCGAGGTTGACGGATCGGCACTGGCCCCGGTCGGCGTGGCGGTCCGCGCCGAATCCGGTGGTGGCGGCGGCCCGCCGGTATCCGGTGGCGGCTACACCGCCAGCGTGTCGGTCGCGGTCGTATTCGCGATCGCCAACTAGCCGCGCCGACCGGAGGCGACTGCCCGACGATCGCCTCCGGCGCTGATAAGATCACTCCGCGTTTGGCCTCACTGGAATTGGCGGAGGACCGATTGGCAAAGCTCTTCGGACGTGAGTACACCCGCGCCGAGTTGGAGCATCGCGCCGGTCGGATTTCGCAATTTGCGGGCGTGCGCGAGTACCGGATCGAGGGTGGCGCCGCTGATGGGGTGGCGGCGGTCGATGTGTACACCGGATCTGGCTTTCAGTTCACGGTGCTCCCTGGGCGGGGGATGGACATCAGCCACGCGTCCTACCGGGGGATTCCGCTCGCCTGGATCTCGCCGGCCGGCGAGGTCGCGGCCCACGCCTACGAGCCAACTGGGCAGGGCTGGGCGCGGACGTTTGCCGGGGGCCTGCTGACGACCTGCGGGATGGGCCACGCCCAGCAGCCGGCCGATGAGGACGGGATCCACTACGGCATGCACGGCCGCGCCTCCACCCTGGTGGCCGAAAACGTGGCGGCCGACTGCCACTGGGATGGCGATCAGTACCGAATCCTGGTGAAGGGCCGGACCCGTGAGGCGGCGTTTGGCCACCCGCAGTTCGAATTGGTCCGCGGTATCTCCACCAGCCTCGGCGCGAGCCGGCTGCGGATCGAAGACATAGTCACCAACGTCGGCCATCGCCCCGAGACCCACATGTACCTCTATCACATTAATGTGGGCCACCCGGTGCTCGGCGAGGGCGCCGAATTGGTGGCCACCGTCGAGGGCTTTCGGGTACGGACCGGGCAGCAAGCTGACGCAGCCGACGATCCGTTCCACTTCGGCCCGCCGGCGCCCGGCTACGAGCAAAAGGTGTTCTCCCACTATTCGGTCGCCGATGAGGACGGCTACGCCCACGCAGCCCTTATCAACGAGTCGCTGGATTCCGGCCCGCTCGGGGTTTCGTTCCGCTTTGCGACCGCCGCTTTTCCCTACCTGAACGAATGGAAGCTGCTGGCGTCGGGCGACTACGTAGTGGGGATCGAGCCCAACAACTCCGGCATCCTGGGCCGGGTCGCCGCCCGCGCCGCCGGCGAACTGGTGGTGCTGGAGCCCGGCCAGTCGGTCCGCTACGACACCGAAATCGGCGTACTCGACGGCGTGCCGGCGATCGCCGAGTTTCGCGAACGGGTCGCCGGCATTCTGGGCGATGACTGAGGGCGCTCCCGGCGAGGGCCGCGAACCGGACCACATCGAGCGGCTGCGGGTGCGATTTTCCGACACCGATGCCGGCGGGATCGCGCATCATTCCAACTTCTTCCGCTGGCTGGAGGAGGCGCGTATTGGTCTCTTGCAGGAGATCGGCCTGAGCTACTGCGAGATTGAGAAATCCGGCGTGCATTTTCCGGTCACGGCCTGCGCGGCGGAGTTTCGGCGGCCGCTTCGTTCTGAGGACGAGATCGAGATCGACCTCTGGGTGGCCGCATCGAGCCGCGTGCGAATGAACGTCAGCTACCGGGTGCGGCTGGGGAGCGCAGTGGCGGCGGTGGCGACCACGAGCCACGCCTTCGTCAGCGATGCCGGCGAGCCGATCCGGCTCACAAGGGACTCTGCCCTCTGGCTGGCCTTGACGGAGTTCAATCCCGAGTAGATCGGCTGGTGATCCGGCAGCCGGTTCCCCACCCGAAATACAGCGACACCCCGGCCCCCGGCCGGGGTGTCGCCCGTGCGCGGTAACGGACTACAGGGCGCCGGGTAGTGCCGGTCCCGGACCGCGGTCGCTACCGCGCACAAATCCGGCCCCCCCGTGGAGGCCGGATTGAAGTGGCGGGGGCCGCCACCAGCCTAGCGGCGACCCCCGGTAGGAGCTTAGTTAATTGATCTTGAGCGGCGGACTGCGTAGAGCGCCGTGCTCGTCAGCAGCATCGTGCTCGCGCCCATCAGAATGGCCACCACTCCGACCCCGAGGGCCAGGTCAGCGACGCCGAATCCCATGATGCTGAGGTTCAGCGAGTTGCGCAGGGTGAGACCCTTCAGGTACGACTCTCGGTTCGGGTCTTCGCGGTCCATGCTGGTGTACGGCCCGTTGCGTCCGCGGGTGTGCTCGGTGAGGATTGCTTCCTCGGCCCGGGCGGTTTCGACATCCTGGACCAGCGCGTTAGGAACGGTGGCGTCCTTGCTGGTGGTGACGTCTTCCGCGATCATCGCGGTGCGAATCTCGTCCTTGGCGCCGTATGACAGGCTGATGAACACAATCCCGAGAACGATGAACGCGATTCCTACCAGAATCGATGCGACCCATCCGACTCTTGTAAGGGCTGCCATCTCTTCAGCCACCTTTCTTGCGAGGGTCTTCGCCCTCATCGACACACGTTTCCTGCACCGGAATTATATACGTATTTAGTAACGATTACTAACAAGGACATATGATAGTTAGTACGTAGAGGCCTCGCTGCAGTAACCGTAAGAATCCTCTGGTATGCCTCAATGACACTGTAAATACTCGCATGAAGTGACTCTGGTCGATTCTTAGGCGATACCACGATTGTGCAAGAAATCACAAAGATAGGGCGTATGCGGGCGACCGACGATCGATTCCGACGACACCATCCCCGGGCCCGGTCGCCTCAGCCTAATAGCGACTCCAGGCGGTCCGCCGCCACGGCGACATCGGGGACTTCGTAGTCGGGCGTTGCCGCCGCCGGCGGCAGCTGCCAGCCGTGCAGATTAACCCAGATTGTGTGGATGCCCAGGTTTGCTGCACCGGTGATATCGGCCAGCGCGTTGTCGCCGATCATCACCGCCTGGTGGGGCTCGACCTCGGTCAGCGACAGGGCGCGCTGGAAAATGGCCGCGGCCGGTTTCACGGAACCGACCTCCGCGCTGATCAGGACGTGTTCGAAATGCCGCGCCAGGCCGAGTCGCTCAATCTTCGCCCGCTGCCGGTCGCTCTGGCCGTTGGTGACCAGGCAGGTCCGGAAACGGCCGGCGACCTCCAGCAAGCGGTCCGCCCCGGGCAACAAGCGCAGGCCTTCCTGATAATTCTGCTGGTATCCGTGGACGATCCGCGCGGGCAGATTCCCGGTTCAACCCCGACCCTTCGCAGGGCTGCTGAGACGCGCGCTTCGCGGGAGAGTTCGTCCCAGGCGTTGCGGCGGTACAGATCAATTCCGATGTCCATGTAGGCGCCGAGGACCGCACCGGCCACGCCCGGTTCCAGCGGCTCGGGCAATCCGGACAGCGCCGCTGCGTAGGCGGAACGCACGTGATGTAGTTCGTCGGAGAGAGTGTCGTCCAGATCGATGAAGACGGTGTGTAGATCCAGGTCGGGCGATTTCCGCATCGATCCTCCCGCGGCCGACGGCTACTCGTCGGTGAAGATCGCCGCGCCGGATTCGGTCCGGTCCATCGATCCGGCCGAGCCGTTCTCGTGTTCCTGGATGCCGAGCTTCAAGGCGTTCCAGGCCAGCGTGGCGCACTTGATCCGGACGGGAAATTTCTGGACTCCGCGCAGGGCTTCGACGTCGCCCAGCTCGTCGGCGTCGGCCTCGTCGCCGCCCTTGAGCATCTCGCGGACCCGGTCCGCCAGCCCAACCGCATCGGCGACGCTGCGACCCTCAAGTTCCTCGGTCAGCATCGATGCAGAGGCTTGGCTGATGGAGCAGCCGTGCCCGGCGAAGCGCGCTTCCTTGATAATCCCGTCCTCGACGGTCAACGTGATTTCGATGTCGTCGCCGCACAACGGATTCAAGCCCCGGGCTTTGATGTCGTAGCCGGGTGCCTCCCCACGATTTCGCGGAGACTTGTAGTGATCGAGAATTATTTCCTTGTACAGATCATCAAGCATCAGTCGGAGAAGTAGCCTTTCGCGGTGGCGATCGCGTCGACCAGGGCATCGACATCATCCCGCGAATTGTAGACGTAGAAGCTCGCCCGGACGGTCGATCCCACCCCCAGTACCCGCATCAGTGGTTGCGCGCAGTGGTGGCCGGCGCGCACGGCGACACCCTGGTTGTCCAGCACTTGGCCGATGTCGTGGGGATGCACGTCTTCCACGTTGAAGGCGATCACGGCCCCCCGCAACCGCGGATCGTCCGGTCCGTAGAGCGTCATCCCCGGGCTTCCGCGGAGATTTGCCAGGGCATAGGCGGTGATTTCGCGTTCATGGTTCTGGACGGCCGCCATGCCCAGGTCCGCCAGGTAGTCGACCGCCGCGCCCAGGCCGATCGGTCCGGAGATATAGGGAGTGCCAGCCTCAAACTTGTGGGGAATCGCGTTCCAAGTGGACTTTTCCATTGAAACGGTCGAAATCATGTCGCCGCCGCCCTGGTAGGGGTCCATTGTGCGCAGGAGTTCCATCCGGCCATAGAGCGCACCGACGCCGGTCGGCCCGAGCATCTTGTGGGACGAGAAGGCCATGAAGTCGATGTCCAGGTCGACCACGTCAACCGGCATGTGAGGGACCGACTGCGCCCCGTCGACCAGCACCACCGCGCCGTGCCGGTGGGCGAGCGTGGCGATCTCCTTCACCGGGAGAACGGTGCCAAGGACGTTTGACATCTGGGTCAGCGCCACCAGCCGGGTGCGTTCGGTGAGTACCCGCTCGAAATCATCTGCCCCGAGCAACGTATCATGTGCCGGCACCGGGACGTACTTGAGCACCGCCCCGGTGGCCGCGGCCAGCATTTGCCAGGGCACGATGTTGCTGTGGTGCTCCAGTTCGGTGGTCAGGATCTCGTCGCCGGGTTGCAGGAACTTGCGCCCCCAGGAGTGCGCCACCAGGTTGATCGACTCGGTCGCGCCGCGGGTCCAGATGATCTCGCTGGCCTGACCGGCACCGACAAACGCCGCCACCTTCGCCCGGGCGCCCTCGTAGAGGTCGGTCGCCTCCTGGCTCAGCGTGTGGATGCCCCGATGCACGTTGGCGTTGTGGTGGCGGTAGTACCCGTCCAGCGCCTGCAGGACTAATTCCGGCTTTTGCGAGCTGGCGGCGCTGTCCAGGTAGACCAACCGGCGGTCGTTGATGCGCCGCTCCAGGATGGGAAAGTCCGGGCGCAAAGCGGAGCCCGGCGTCTTGCCGACGGCGTCCGTCATTTTGTCGGTTACTACCATTCTTCCCTGATCTCCTGGGCCCCGTCGACCCGTTGAACCGGGTGTGAGTTTACGGAATCGTCACGACGATTTCGCCGTCTGCGACTTCGACCGCGTAGGTTTGTACGGGGCGCGTCGCAGGCAGTGAGAGCGCCTCGCCGGTATCGAGATCGAAACGCGCGCCGTGCAGGGGACAGGATACGGCTCCGGGGCTGATCTCGCCCTCAGATAACGAAGCCTGGGCGTGGCTGCAGGTGTCGGCCAGCGCGTAGAGCCGTCCCTGCTGCCTGAAGACGGCCACTAACTCGCCGCCGGCGCGGGTCTTCAGGCTCCCGCCCTCGGGCAGATTGCCTTCCGGGCACACCGCGAATCGGCCGCTCATGAACATGGCGATCAGTCGCGGCCGGCGCGTGCCAGCACCGCGGCTTCCACCGCGTCCCGAACCGGCTCGTTCTTCAGTCGGTCCAGCACCGGTCCCACGTAGCCGCGCACTGCCAGCCACTCGGCCTGCGCGCGGGTGAACCCGCGGCTCTGCAGATAGTACAACTCTTCTTCATCGACGCGGCTGATCGTCGCCCCGTGGGTGCAGCGAACGTCGTAGGTCTTGATCTCCATCCCCGGAATCGAGTCTGCCCGCGCCTCTTTACTCAGCAGCAGATTGTTGTTCGCCTGGTAGGAATTGCTCTGCCCGGCGGTGTCATCGATGGTGATCATCCCGTAGAACACCGAGCGTCCGCGCTCGCGCAGCACGCCCTTGTACAGCAGATTGCTAAAGGTGTGGTCGGCAATGTGGTGCTGGTGGGTTTCGTTGTCGATGTGGCGGCGTCCGTCCAGCAGCGACAACCCCCACATTTCGAGACTGGCGCCGGGTTCCGGCATCGTACCTTCGACGAAGGACTTCACCAGCCCCGCGCCCATCGCGAACTCGACGTAGTTGAAGTTGGCGTCGCGTCCCAGCCGGGCGCGGACCGTCTTGAACGCCGCTGTGTGCAGGCCCCAGTCCTGTACACAGGCATAGTCGAGCGTGCCGCCGTCATCGATATAGGCGTCAATCCGCGCGCCGGCGATGGCCGGTGAGGAAGCCGTTTCCGACGCCTGTTCGTCCACGAACTGCACCCGCGCCCGTTTTCCGACGATGACGCTGGTCTGCACCTGGGTGCTGATATCCGACTGCGTCATCCAGAGCAGGCTGTGCAGCGGCAACTCGATTTCCACGCCGTCCGGCACATAGAGGAAGTTCCCCCCGCGCCAGAGCGCGCTCTGCAGCGCTTCGAACTTCTCCAGCGAGGTCTCGGTTGGCTCCCCGGTCAGAGACTTGCGCACCAGGTCCGGGTGATCCCGAACGGCCGCTTCCATGGAAGTGAAGATCACCCCGGCGGCCTGCAGATTCGTAGCAAGCGAGTTGGCCTGATGCCACCAATCCGCTTGCACGTTCTGCCCGCCGAATTCGACGCCGGCGAGCAGGCTGTTTGCGGCGGTCGCGGTGGCGTCCGGCTGCCCGTTGCGGCTCGCGGCGGTAAAGGCGGCCGGGTCGAGGCCGCGCAGGTCGGTGCGCCGCCAGCGCTCGTCGGTCAGCGCCGGCGCTGGTAGCGCCGCGTGCCGCGCCAGCGAATCCAGGCGGTGCGCGGCCAGCCAGTCGGGCTCGGATCCGCTCGCCGATATCTCCCGGACCAGGGCTTCGTCGGGCGTCGTCGCCGGGCTAGTCGCCATGGTTCGAAATCCGGTGGAGTCGGGGTGGCAGCGTGATTACGGTCGAGATTGCCAGACTAGCCAACGGAGCCTTCCATCTCGAGTTCGATCAGGCGGTTCATCTCCACCGCGTACTCCATCGGAAGCTCCTTGATGAACTCCTCGAAGAAGCCGGTGACGATCACCGAAGTAGCCTTTTCTTCGGTCAGCCCGCGGCTCATCAGGTAGAAGATCTCCTCGTCACCGATCTTGCTGACGGTGGCCTCGTGGCCGATCTGGCTCTCGTCCTCTTCGACTTCTATGTAGGGATAGGTGTCGGTCTGCGATTCCGGCGTCAACAGCAGGGCGTCGCAGCGCACGAATGACTTCGCATTTTCGGCGCCGGGATCGACCTTCAGCAGCCCGCGATAGCTGGCTCGGCCAGTGCCGTTGCTGATCGACTTGGAGGTGACAGTCGAGGTGGTGTTGGGCGCCGCGTGGATGATCTTTGCACCGGCATCCTGGTGCTGACCAGACGTGGCGTAGGCGACCGAGAGAATCTCGCCTCGCGCGCCCTCGCCGACCAGGTACACACACGGGTACTTCATCGTCACCTTGCTGCCGATGTTGCCGTCGATCCACTCCACCGCGGCGTTCTTGTGCGCCACCGCGCGCTGGGTGACCAGGTTGTACATGTTGTGGCTCCAGTTCTGGATGGTCGTGTAGCGGATGTGCGCGCCTTCCATGGCGATCAACTCGATCACCCCGGAGTGCAAGGAGTCGGTGGAGTACACCGGCGCCGTGCAGCCCTCGATGTAGTGCACGTCGGCGCCCTCGTCGGCAATGATCAGCGTCCGCTCAAACTGGCCCATCGCCTCGGCGTTGATCCTAAAGTACGCCTGCAACGGCATGGCCACCTTCACGCCCTTGGGTACATAGATAAAGCTGCCGCCGCTCCACGCCGCCGTGTTCAGCGCCGCGAACTTGTTGTCGTTGATTGGCACCACTGTGGCGAAGTACTTCTGCACGATTTCTGGATACTGGGCCAGGCCCTCGTCCATGCTCAGGAACACGACGCCCTGCTTTTCCAGGGCGCTCTCGTAGTTGTGATAGACGACCTCGGAGTCGTACTGCGCGCCGACCCCGGCCAGGAACTTCTGCTCCGCCTCGGGAATGCCAAGCTTCTCGTAGGTTTCCTTGATGTATTCGGGGATATCGTCCCAGTCCTGTTTGGCCTTTTCTTCGGTGGGACTGACGTAGTAGTGCATGTCCTCGAAGTCGACCTCGGAGAGATCGGTGCCCCAGGCCGGCATCGGCCGTTCGCGATAGCGCCGCAGCCCTTCCAGCCGCAGCTCCAGCATCCACTCGGGCTCTTCCTTGATCGACGAGATGCGCCGGACGATGTCCTCGTTGATCCCTTTGCCGGTATCGACGGCGGCTTCCTCTTCGTCGCGGAAGCCGTATTTCTTGTAATTGAATTCCAGTTCGGTGTCGGTGGGAACGATGACGTCTTTGGGCATCTCGCTAGACCTTCTCCGCTACCCGCGTGTACCGGTCGTAGCCAGTATCTTCAAGATCAAGCGCAAGTTCAGGGCCGCCGGAATCGACGATCCGGCCGTTGGCCAGCACGTGCACGAAATCCGGCTTGATGTAGTTCAAAAGGCGCTGATAGTGGGTGATCATCAGCACTCCGGGGTCTGGGCCGCGCAGACTGTTCACGCCCTCGGCGACGATTCGCAGGGCGTCGATGTCGAGGCCCGAGTCGGTCTCATCCATGATGGCCAGCGAAGGTTCCAGGATCGCCATTTGCAGGACTTCGCAGCGCTTCTTCTCGCCGCCGGAGAAGCCCTCGTTCAGGTACCGCGACACGAACGACAGATCCATCTTCAGCATTTCCATTTTTTTGACGATGAGCGTTCGAAACTCGCGGGCGCTGATCTTGTCATCCTCGGCGCGGCGTGAGTTGAGCGCCTCGCGCAGGAACATGCTCAGCGGTACACCGGGGATTTCCACCGGGTACTGAAAGGCCATGAACATCCCGGCCCGGGCGCGGGCGTCGGTGGATTCTTCCAGGATCTCCTTGCCTTCGAACACCACTGAGCCGTCGGTCACCTCACAGCCGGGATACCCCATCAGGGTGTTGGCCAGCGTGCTCTTACCCGAGCCGTTGGGCCCCATGATTGCGTGCACTTCACCCCGGTTCACCACCAGGTCGATGCCGCGCAGGATCTCTTCCCCCTCGCGGCGTACCGCGAGGCCCTTGACCTCGAGCAACGGTACTGTCTTCGCCATACTTCAGCCTTTTCTATCTCTGAGGATCCGGCAGCCGTCCCCGGACCTTGCTGGGGGCCGTTCCGCTCGCCGGCCGCTTCCCGGTCATTCTGCCGGAATCGGGGCGGCTGTGTCTGATTGCGTGGACCAAATCTAGCACCAGTTGGAAACGCCCGCAAAATAAAGACAGTCGAAGCTGACTTAACCATCCTTACTTCCTGAAAGAGGCGCCTACGATCCGCCAGGAAAGACGTCCCGACCGGTCTTCCACCGGGCTATCGTAGGGCGCGCGGCGGCGGCTGGTTGTAATCGAGCTTGCATGTTTCCCGGGCGGCTACAGCGTTGCGCCGATCACCGCGAATTCGCGCACGATCGCCTCGTAAAGCGCCGCGCAATCCGCCACCTGGTCCAGTTCGACATACTCATCCGGGGAGTGCGCCTGGTCGATGTCCCCGGGGCCCAGCACGACCGCCGGAATCCCGCCCAGAGCCAGCGATGAACCAGCGGTGCCATAGGGAACCCCGGCGGGTTCATGCGGCAGGCCCAGTCCGCGCCCGGCCGCGCCGGCCGCGCGGACGATCGCCGCCGTCGGGTCGGTGTCCAGCCCTTCCTCCAGCAGGAACGGCGCCAGCGATTCGAGTTGCATCCCGGGAGTTTCCGTATTCAGGCAATTCAAATCGTCGGTCACCGCCTGCCAGGTCGCCCGCGCCCGCTCACTCGGTAGCACCCGGCGATCGATCTGCACCCGGCACTCGTCGGGCACCACGTTCACCTGCACCCCGCCGGTGATGGTTGAGACGGTCAAAGTGCCGTTGCCGCACAGCGCATGGTGCAGCTCGGGCGGCGTCACCGCGTGCCCGGCGACCAGGCGTTCGATCACAGCCGCCATGTGATAGATGGCGTTGACGCCGTTTTCGGGTTTGGACGTATGGGCGGCGCGTCCCTGGGTCACCACCTCCCAGCGGGCCACGCCCTTGTGGGCGATCACCGGCACCAGGCCGGTGGGCTCGCCGACGATGGCGCCGTCGGCCTTCAGGCCGCGCTCGACCGCCGCGTCGACGCCGCGCTTCAAATACTCTTCGTCGACCGTCGCCAGCAGCACCACGTCGCAGCCCGGGTCCGGCGGGTCTTCAATCAGCCGTTCCAGCGCCAGCAATGCCGCCGCCATCGCGCCCTTGGTGTCGCAGGCGCCGCGCCCGTAGAGCCGGCCGTCTTTTTGAACCGGCTTGTTGGTCGAGACCGGTACGTCGAACGGTACCGTGTCCAGGTGGACATCGAACATGAGCCGGCGGTCCGCTCCGGGAGCGGGCATCTCCAGGACCGTGTTGGCCGTCAAAAACAAGAGATCGAATCCTTGCAAG
>CAZVZW010000072.1:0-6194 GCA_964631365.1 uncultured Chloroflexota bacterium
CTCCGGCCAGGAGTTGCTGACCCCGGCCGAGTGCCGGGCCATCGGCGCCGACATGTACCCCGCGGCATCCAGCCCAACGGGTTCTCGGATGGCTTTCTGTACGGTAGCTAGGCGAAGCGCGGGGTGGGGTGGCCCGCCCCTGAAATAATCCAGTTCCAGTCCGCCGGGGCCACGCGTGCCGCGCGGCTTTTTGCCTTAATCTGGACACCGCGGCGGGCTGGCGTTGCGCGGACCTTCCTGACTTCCCCCGCGCGTTGCTTCACAATAGAGGCGCCCGTTTCGCCGAAGGCCGAGGAGCCCCGCTGACTCGTTCGCGCATCGCCCTGCTGATCGGAATCCATTTCGCCGGATTCACCCTGACCGGCCTGTTGTTCCCGTACCTGGCCCTGTACGTGCAGGACCTGGGCGTGGACGACCCGCGCACGGTGATCCTTTGGACCGGACTGCTGGCCGGAGTCGGGTCGGCGGGTCTGGCCGCTGGCACGCCGCTGTGGGCCTGGCTGGGACGCCGGCTGGGATTGCGGACGATGCTGGTGCGGGTGCTAGTGGGGTTGGCGGTGACAGCGCTGCTGATGGCGGTGGTGGCCGAGGTGTGGCAACTGCTGCTGGTGCGGATCTTGCAGGGAGTCCTGGGCACGGCCGGGACGGTGGTGGTGGCGATGGTGGCCGGCGCGTTGGCCCATGAGCAACGGGCGCGGGTGCTGGGCTGGCTGCAACTGGCCATGATGGCCGGCAGCGTGGTGGGGCCGGTGTTGGGCGGGTTGGTGCTGTACTGGGCCGGGTTCGGGGTGCTGTTCCGGCTGGCCGCCGGGGCGGCGTTGGCGGTGGCGGCACTGGCGCTGCTAACGATGCCGCGGGTGGATCCGGACGCCGAACCCGAGATCACGGATGAGCCCCCGGCCGGGTCGGTGGCGCGCGACCCGGGCGCGCTGGGAATGGCGATCTATTTCCTGGCCATACAGGTGGCGGCGATGATGTCCGGCGCGCTCCTCGTGCTGTACGTGCAGGATTTCGGGGCCGGGGACGCCACTGCCCCGCTGACCGGGTTGTTGATCGGGTCAACCGGGCTGGTCGCGGGATTGGCCGCGCCGCTGGCCGGTCGGTTCCGGACGAAGCTGGGATCGGCCGGGGGGATGGGACTGACCGGGGGACTTGCCGGGCTGTTGCTGCTGGGCCAGGGCCTGGCGACGGCCCTAGGAGCGGTGTGGGTGCTGCGCCTGGGGCAGGGGGTGGTGATTGGCATTCTGCGACCGTCGGCGCAGTCGGGGGTCTACCGACTGGTGAAGCCAGGCCGGCGGTGGCGGGCCTACGGTTTCGTGGCGCGGGCGTCGACGCTCGGGTCGATCGCCGGGGGGCTGCTGGGAGGGGTGATTGGAGCCGCCGGCGGGGTCGGGATGGCCTTTGCGGTGGCCGGTGGGGTGCTGGTGGTGGGGACGGTGGCGCCGGTGGCGCTGGTGCGACTGCGGGGCGGGCGCGACCTGCCCGGGGGATGAGTGGTGGGGCAGCCGCAGAGGTGGAATTGGGGTCAGGGCTGGACAAGCGGTGTTAACATAAATGCTCCCGACGCAGAAATGGCGGCGGCGGCGACGCGAAGTCCGCCCCGCGAAAAAGCGCCGGTGACAGCCCAGAAGAACCGGCGATGGCCCGCGCGCGGCGGGCACCCTCGCCGCAGTGCTTGTTAAGGAGCGGTCGCCACGAAAATTCACGATATCAGCATCAGCATCGGGCCGATGACGCCGCTGTGGCCTGAGGATCCGGAAATCGTTCTGGAGCCGGCCTCGCGGATATCCAATGGCGATCGCGCCAACGTCACGTTGCTGCAGATGGGCACGCATTCGGGGACCCACGTGGACCCGCCGGCCCATTTCTTCGACGGTACGGCGACGATCGACCGGGTGGACCTGGCACTGTTGTGCGGGCCGACCTACGTGGCCGAGTTGAACGCCACCGATCGCATCGGGCGCGAGCACCTGGACGCCGCCAAGATCCCCCCGGGGGTGCGGCGGCTACTGCTCAAGACCACCAACTCTGACAAGAACCTGCTGTCCAACCGCGACTTCCAGGAGAAGTACGTCAGCCTGTCGCCCGAGGGCGCGCGCTGGGTGGTGGACCGTGGGGTGCAGTTGATCGGCATCGACTACCTGTCTGTCGAGGCCTTCAACTACGTCAACCAGGACACCCACCGGGTTCTGCTGGGCAATCGCCTGGTGATTTTGGAGGGGATTGACCTGTCGCAGATCGAGTCTGGTTCCTACAACCTGTTTTGTCTGCCGCTGAAGCTGGCCCGTGGCGATGGCGCCCCGGCCCGCGCGGTGCTGGTTGAGGACCTGTAGGCAATGACCGGGCCGCAGGACACCACGGGCGCGACCGAGCGTCCCGCTGCGCTGACCGCCGCGGGCAGCACGGCGCGGGAGCGGCGGCCCGATATCGAGCGCTTCCTGGACTATCTGCAGGAGACCCGCGGTCTGTCGCGCAACACCATGGCGGCCTACGGTAACGACCTGCGCCAGTACGCCGACTACCTGGGCGAGCAGGGAGTGGCGGGCTGGGACGTGCAGGCGATCACGGTATCCGGTTTCCTGGAGATGTTGATCTCGCGCGAGTACGCGGCGTCGTCGCAGGCGCGCAAGTTGGCGGCGGTCAAGGCGATGTATCGCTACCTGGTGGAAGAAGGGGTGGTGGGGAGCGACCCGAGCAAAGACATCGGTGGGGCGCGGGTCACCAAGAAGCGCCCGAACATCATCTCCGTTGGCGAGGTCGACCGCCTGCTGGCGGCGGCGTCGTCGACCTCCACCCCCGAGGGCTATCGCGACAGCGCGATGCTGGAACTGCTGTACGGAACCGGGATGCGGGTCAGTGAGATTGTCGCGCTGGACTCAATCGACATCGATATCGACCGGCTGATGGTCAATTGCGGGCGCGGGACGAACCGCGAGCGCAAGATTCCTTTCGGGCCGCGGGTGGTGCAGGCGCTGGGCCGCTACATGCGCGGGGCGCGCGACAAGCTGCTGGGCGTGCGGACGGCGACGGCGCTGTTCTTGAATCACCGTGGCCGGCGGCTGACGCGGCAGGGCTTCTGGCTGATTATCAAGGGGCACGCGCGCAGCGCCGAAATCGACAGCACAATCACCCCGCACACGCTGCGCCACTCGTTTGCCACGCATCGCCTGCGCAACGACGGCACGATCCCCGAGGTGCAATCGGTGCTGGGCCACGCGAGCCCGGCGACGACCCAGATATACTTGGAACTGGCCCACGAAAAGGGCGCGGCGGGCGTGCTGCCGGGCTCGCAGTCGCGCTCCTCCGACTAGACCCGCGCGGTGGCCGCCGGCCACGACAACGACTACCCCATTGACGTTCGTCGTGCCGCGGCGCGGATACTGGAAGAGCCCGGCGAACCGCCGCGTCTGGGGGTGGTGTTGGGCAGCGGGATTGGGGCGGCGGGCGCCGGCTGGGATATCGCGGCCCGGTTGCCCTACGCCGATATCCCCGGCTTTGCGGTCAGCACCGTGGCCGGGCACGCCGGGGAGTTGCTGCTAGGTCGGGTCGGCGGGGTGCCGACGGCGATCATGAGCGGGCGGGCGCATTTCTACGAGTCGGGCTCGATGGACGGGTTGACGTTCGCGATCCGGACCCTGGCGGCAACCGGTATCGAAACGCTGATACTGACCAATTCGGCCGGCGGTGTGTCGGCCCGGATGACCCCGGGGACGATCGTGCTGATCGAAGATCACATCGCCCTGCCGGCGCTGGCTGGGGCGAGCCCGCTGGTGGGGCCCAACGTCGGGCCGGGTCCGCGATTCCCGGCGATGGCCGGGGCCTACGACGCCGGACTGCGGGAAGCGGCCCGCCAGGTGGCCGGCGAAATGGGGGTTGTCGTGGAAGGTGGGGTCTACGCGATGGTCGGCGGGCCGAACTTTGAAACCCCGGCCGAAGTGCGGATGCTGGCGACGCTGGGGGCCGACGTGGTGGGGATGAGCACCGCCGCCGAGACCATCGTGGCGCGGCATTGCGGGCTGAAGGTGCTGGGCATTTCGGTGGTGACCAACCGGGCCGGGGCGGTGGTGGAAGGCGACGAGCACGCGGCGGTGTTGGTGGCGGCGGGGCGGGCAGCGCAGGACGTCGCGCGGTTCGTCGGCCGGGTGGCCGAAGACCTGGGCCGGGCCTAGACCCGCAGTCGCCAGAGCTGGCGCAGGTAGTTGAAGGCCTCGCGCAGACCGGCCTTGCTCTGCTCGGCCTGGCGCGGCTTGAAACCGAACGGCACATCCACGACCTTCTGCAGCCGGCCACGGACTAGGATTTCGAGCAGGATCTTGTACCCGATCGGGCGCAGTGCGACGGCCTCGACGACCGCGCGCCGAAACACGAAGAACCCGCTCAGCGGATCGGTGGTGAGCCGGGAGCGCGGCAGGATCATGTAGGCGGCCAGGCGGGTGGTCTTGCTGGCCAGCCGGCGGTGCGGGCCGGAGAGGCCTGAGTCCCAGCCGTCGGGCATGTAGCGGCTGGCGACCACCATGTCGACGCCTTCGCTGGCGGCGGCGAGCAGCGCCGGGATCATATGCGGAGGATGCTGCAGGTCGCCGTCCAGGACGACGATCGTCTCGGCGCGGGCCACCGGCAGCGCCTCGACCACGGCGCTGGCTAGCCCGCGACCGCGCGCCCGGTGGTGCATCCGCACCCGCGGGTCGGACTCGCCGGCTTTGCCGATGATTGCGGGGGTACCGTCGGTGCTGTCGTCGGCGAAGACGATCTCGTAGTCACGGCCGGGGAGCGCCGCATCGATCGCCGCCACCAGCGGCGCGATGTTGGCGGCCTCGTTGAAGGTGGGGATGATGATGGAGATTTCCATGCCGCAAGCGTAGCGTCTCGGCGGACGTGGCGGAGAGTGGGTGCGGTAGGATCGTTGCCCCACATTTTCGGCTGGTTGCCCGGCGGGCGGATTGGAAGGCGGCGTCCCCCCGGCATGAAGGCGGCCGCGGCGGCGCATTACGAATCCGGCGAAGAGGCCCCGCGGGTGGTGGCCTCGGGGCACGGCTTTGTGGCCGAAAAGATCATCGCCCTAGCCAAAGAGCACGGAGTCAAGATTCGCGAAGACCCCGACCTGGTGCAGGTGCTGGCCGAGTTGGATCTTGGCTCGGTGATCCCGCCGGAGATCTACCAGGTCGTTGCTGAGGTGCTGGTCTATGTGTACCGGGTGAACGCGGTGGCGGGATGGCGGCGGGCCACGCCCTAGCGCTCACTCCGACGCACGACCACCCGGCGCTCAGTTGCGGGGGGCGTCGACCATCAGGCGGCGGTAGCTCTCGTAGCGCTGCGTGGCGATGGCGCCCTCATCGACCGCCGCGCGCACCGCACAACCCGGCTCGGCCATGTGGGTGCACCAGCGATTCTCGCACTCGCCCAGGAACTCGTGGAAGTCGACGAAGCAGACCGCCAAGTCGCCCGGGTCCACGTCGTCGAGGCCGAACGAGCGCAGCCCCGGCACGTCTACCACCCAGCGGTCATCATCGAGTTCGTAGGCCGAGGTGCTGGTGGTGGCGTGGCGGCCCTTGCCGGTGGCGCTGCTGATGGCCAGGGTCTTCAAGTCGTGGCGGCCGGTGAGGGCGGTGATCAGCGAGGTCTTGCCGGCACCCGAGGGACCGACAAACGCCGCGAGCCCGGCGGGCAGGGCATCGCGCAGCGCCTCGATGCCGTCGCCGGCCAGGGCACAGGTGCGCAGCACCGGGTAGCCGGCCCGCCGGTAAGGGGCGATCACCGCTTCCAATTCCTGCTGGTCACCGAGCAGGTCGATCTTGTTCAAACAGATCACCGACGGTAGATCGACGTATTCGGCCGACACCAGCATGCGATCCAGCAGCCGCAGGCGGCGGGGGCGCATGGCCGGATTGGACTCGACCGCCGGGATCACGAAGACCGCCAGCGCTAGGTTGGCGGCGACCTCGCGGCGGACGGTGCGCCCGTGGGCGGTGGTGGTGCGCTGCAGGGTCGAGTCGCGGGGCAGGATTTCGTCCAGCACGATCGTACCGGAGTGCAGGGTCAGGCGGACGCGATCGCCAACCCGGACCGGGTTCTTGCCGCCGGCCGCGCGGATGACCCCGCCGAGGATGTGGAAACGGACGCGGTTGCCGTTAACGTCGGCCTCGCAGTCGGTGCGACTGACGTGGACGACCGTACCTTCGATCAAGTTTGCCGGG
>CAZVZW010000072.1:6294-10713 GCA_964631365.1 uncultured Chloroflexota bacterium
CCAGTTCCCCTGAGAGTTGTCGCGGCCGCGTCGCCGCTACGCTTTACATAATAGCCGACGCGGCGGCCGGGAAAGGCATATTGAACCTGTAGTTCTGTTGTCGGCAGGGTTGCGGTCGGGGATGATGGGGGGCGCCGGTCGACAGCGTCGCCCGGAGCATGTTTAATCGGCGCGTTTGAATCGCGGCGCTTTCCGCGGCTAATCGATGCGAGACTGCCTGGTGATGATCGACGATCCCGAACCGATGAACCGGCAACGGGCTTGCCCCGGGCCCGGGCGGCGTGCCGTTGGAAGGTGAACTCGGCTCGGGCGGCATGGCCGCCGGAGTCATCCAGATCATCTTCTTCGACCTGATCCTCAGCGGCGACAATGCCGTGGTGATCGGGGTGGTGGCCGGGCGGTTGCAGGGCCAGCAACAGCGCACTGCGATCCTGTTCGGCGCCGGGGCGGCGGTGGTGCTGCGGATCGCCTTCGCGACCGTTGCGACGATCCTCTTCAAGATCCCGGCGCTGGCCGCCATCGGCGGCGCGGCGCTCTTTTACATCGGCTGGCGCCTGGTGCAGCCGGAGCCCGAAGCAGAAGGCGGGCACAGGGTGGCCGGGTCGCTGCGCGAGGCGATTCAAATAATCATCTTGGCCGATGTGGTGATGAGCCTAGACAACGTGCTCACCATCGCCGGGGCGGCCCAGGGGCACATCGGCCTGTTGATCTTCGGCCTCGCCGTGTCGATGCCGCTGCTGTTCGTCGGCGCGCAACTGATCGCCGTGATTGCCGATCGCGCGCCGCTGGTGATCTACCTGGGTAGCGGGTTGGTCTTCAGGATCGCCGTCGTGCTGATCCTGGAGGACCCGCTGATCGCGCCGCTCTGGGAAGAGAATTTCGTCATCGAGCACATCCTGCCGTGGCTGGTGGGCTTTGGCGGACCGGCGGCCTATGTTATCCAGGCAAAGCTGCGCGGACGGCGCACGATCCCGATCATGGTCAACCCGTTCCGGCCCAAAGAAGCCGCTTAGGTTTACGAGACGGCCGCCGCCAGTTTGTCCGGGATCTGTCGCCGGGCGGACTGAATCTCGTAGTCAAACGCGAGCAGATCGACCTCGAGCGGCGGCAATCCCCTTTCCGTCCCTAGGTTGCCCACAACCTTTGAACGAGGGCCGATAGATCAGCCCCACGGGGTCGGGGAGTGTCAATAAAGTTGTTTACACTGCTCGCGCCAGGCCGGGACGAAGGAATCACCCCTTTCTTGCCGCTACAATATTGCCGTTGCTTCGCGCGGGGGTGAGCGATAGGGTCGAAACGTGGCCAACCCAGCGAAATCCCGGCGAGGTGCATTCGGTTGAAGGTGATCCCGGCAAACCCGCGCGGTTACTGTCACGGCGTGGTCACGGCGATGCGGATGGCGCGGGAGGTTGCCGCGCAGGCCACCGGCCCCGTCTACATGCTGGGCTACCTGGTGCACAACGAGCATCTCACTGGCGAACTGGAAGAACTGGGTATCAAGCTGATCGACGCCGCCGACCGGCTCGCCGGGCTGGAGGAAGTGCGTGAGGGGACGGTCATCTTTACCGCCCACGGGATCGCGCCGGCGGTGCGGGAACAGGCCGAGGCGAAGGGCCTGAACTGCGTCGATACCACCTGTTCGGACGTCGAGTCGACCCATGCCCTGATCATCGAGAAGGTCGCCGTCGGTTTCCAGGTTGTCTACGTCGGCCGGCGCGGGCACCCGGAGGCGCTGGGGTGCGTGGGCGAGGCGCCAGACGCCGTGCACCTGGTCCAGGATGTCGAGGACGTAAAGGCCCTGGAGCTCGACTCGCCGCGAATCGCGGTGACCACCCAGACCACGCTGAGCGTCTGGGACACGGCGGCGGTGATTGAAGCCATCCGGGAACGCTACCCGGAGGCCGAGATCCACAACGAGATCTGCCTGGCCACCCAGGATCGCCAGGAGGCCGTGATCGCGGCCGCGCAAGAAGCCGATCTGGTGCTGGTGGTCGGTAGTTTGCGCAGTTCGAATTCGCGGCGCCTGGTCGAGGTGACCGAGCAACGGACCGGCAAGCCGGCCTACCTGGTGGACTCGACCGCCGACATCAACCCGGAGTGGCTGCGGGGCTGCGCCGCGGTGGCCGTGTCGTCGGGGGCCTCCACGCCGTCACCGCTGACCCGGGACGTCATTAGCCATCTGGAGGCGCTGCCGGCGACGGTCTAGGCCGGGCCGAGATCCTGTCGGATCAGTTCCCAGGCAAACGGGCGGCCGTCGGGCAGCGTGGCGCCGGCTTCGGCAAACGGCACCCGACCCTCGTCTTCGGGGTCGTAGAGCCGCGTCGGGAAGTTGGTCAGGATCGCCGGCGCGCCGGGGACCACCACGAACCCGTGGTGCACCAGTTCCGGGATCATCAGGGTGTACTGGCCGTCGGGGCCCTGCGCGGCGCCCATCTGGAACAGGTTGACCGCGCCTTCGGTGGGGGAACCGGTCCGCGGGTCATGCACTCCGACCACCAGGTCGCCATCGATCACCACGAAGCGGTCGCGCTGGTGTTGGTGGATGTGCCAGCGGTCCTCATCGCGGGCGACGCCAGAGCGGGTGAACGAGTAGTAGTTCTGGGTGAAGGGCATTTGCGCGGCGTCGTAGAAGTCGTCCCAGTCACTCTTGAGCGTCTCGACCAGGTTGCCACGGTCGTCGGCGTTGACCTGCAGCCGGCGCACGCGGATGCCGTCGATGTGGCCGGTGGGGTCGAAGGGGTCGGTGTAGGGGAGCGGCATCGGGTTCTGGTTGTGCCTCGGGCCGGCGGCTCCGCCGGCACAAAAATGGCGGTCCGGGCCGGGCCGCCGCTACAACATAACACCTTCCCGGCTGCGTCCTGTGGTGACCTGCAACGGCGGTCGGAAACCTCTACACTGGCCGGGTCCGGCGGTCCGATCGCGGTTCGATCGCGAGTCCGATCCAGAGGAGCATGCGCCGGTGCCCAGCGAGAAGAGAGTCAACCATGACCGGCGCGGACCTGATTGCCCGAATCCTCAAAGCCGAAGGCGTATCGCAGGTATTCAATTTTCCGTTCTCGCCGATTGTCGACGCGATCGCCGGGTCCGGCACGCGGGTGATCACGACGCGCCAGGAGCGGGTAGCCGGCAACATGGCCGACGGGGTCTCGCGGTCCACCAATGGCCATGAAATCGGCGTCTGGACCGTCCAGGCCAGCGCCGGCAGCGAGAACGCCTTCGCCGGCGTCGCCCACGCCTACACCGACTCGGTGCCGATGCTGTACCTGCCTGGGCACCCGGGAATTGACGCCATCGGGGTTTCGCCCACCTTCGACAGCGAGGCCAACTACGCCGCCACCACCAAGGCTGCGATGAAGTTGTTTACTCCCGATCACATCCAGGCACGGATGCGTCGCGCCTACCAGGCGCTGCGCTCCGGCCGCCCGCGACCGGTGATGGTGGAGATACCGGGCGACGTGGTACGGGCCGAGTTCAAAGGCGAATACACCTACGAGCCGGTGGCGCCGGTACGGTCCGGGCCGGACGGCGGCGCGGTGAAGGAGACGGTCGAGCGGCTGCTGGCGGCCGAGAACGCCATGATCTGGGTCGGGCAGGGAGTCCACTGGGCCGAGGCTTACGCTGAGTTGAAGGACGTGGCCGAGTTGCTGGGCATCCCGGTGATGACCACGCTGATGGGCAAGAGCGCCTTTGACGAGACCCACGAGCTTTCCGCCGGGACTGGCGCCGGGGTTGTAACCGCCATGGCCGCCCACTACCTGCGCGAGTGCGACGCCCTGCTGGTCGTCGGCTCCAGCCTCAGCGACGCCTCGTTCACGCCCACCGTCGGGCCGGGCAAGCTGATCGTCCACGCCACCAACGATGCCGTGGACATCAACAAGACCCACCCGACCGCGGTGGCCATTCTGAGCGACGCCAAACTCTTCCTGGCGGCGCTGGCCGAGGAATTGCGTCGCATTGGCGCCGATCGCACCGCCGTCCGCAAGACCAATGTCGAGACCCTGGCCCGCATCCGCGCCGCGTGGGAGGCCGAGTACGAGCCCGAATTCAGCGACGATTCCAGCCCGATCAACGGCTACCGCATGTTCCGCGAGCTCTGGAGTGTGCTGGACCCGGCCACCTCGATTCTGAGCCACGAATCCGGTTCAGTGCGCGACATTCAGTGCGTGTTCCACCGGGCCACCACCCCGCGCGGCTACCTGGGCTGGGGGCAGTCGTCGCAGCTGGGCTACTCGCTCGGGCTGGCGATGGGCACCAAGCTGGCCAATCCGGACAAGACGGTCGTTAACGTCATGGGCGACGCCTCGATCGGCATGACCGGTATGGATCTGGCGACCGCCGCCCAGTACGAGATCCCGATCATGACCGTCATGAAGCACGACTCGATTTTCAGCGGCTACGACAAGCATATCCCGGTGGCCA
>CAZVZW010000073.1:0-10331 GCA_964631365.1 uncultured Chloroflexota bacterium
CGGCCAGGCTGATGCCGACGGATTTCGGTGCCAGACCTTCCGGCAGCGCGAGCGTGAACTCACCGAGATCGACCTCACCCCAGGCGACGCTTACGGCGGCTGTGGCGGTGTTTCCGTTTATCTCCTGGGAGAAGGCTCCCCAGCCCCGATTGCCGATGAAAAACGCCCGATAGTCTTCGGGCGACAATCGCGGGCCGACGGTGAGGGACCGGGTTCCGGCGTCGTAGAAATAGCCTGACAGTGCATCCAGCAGATTCCAACTCGCCAGTGCCCGGGCGTAGTGGTCGCCACACTCAACCTCGTTCCAGGGATTCCGAATGCGACCGCTCTGGCGGGATCGGATCGCGGTCACGATTTCCAGGCCTTCGTCCACCAGACCCTCGTAGATGAGCTGGCCCGCGACCGCATACTCAACACCGCTCCACGCGGTTTCGTGGGAGTAGTTGGTCGGGTCTTCCGGCTCGCCACCGTTGGGCCACGTGCAGAGCAGAACGCCCGGCTCCTCGGGCCTGACATAGACGCGGGGACGCTGAACGTGGTCGAGCAGATCGCTGCGGAAGTTGTATTTGTGGATGGCATTTACCGCCGAGGCGACACGGTCCTCCGGTAGCAGGTGACCGAGTCCCAGCGCGTGCGCCCACCACTGGCCGAGCAACTGGTCGGCGTGGCAGCCGTCACCGTACTGCATGGCCTGGTAGAGATCGTGATCCACCGTCTGGAAGTAGAACTCGCCGTTGTACAACTCAGCGTCGATGTTGGCCGCGCTCTTGTCGAACATCTCCCGAGCAGAGGCCGCCTGCTCGGCGTCCCCCAGCTCGATGGCGATGGTTTCCACGACCCGTAGCGCGGCCAGGTAGAGCGAGGTCGTAAAGCTGGAGTGCCCGAAGATTACGCAGTCGTAGGTGTTCCACTGGGCTCCCGACAGGACCCCGTCCCGGTCGTCGTCCCAGCGATCGATGGCGTATTGTAGGGACAACCTAATTCGCGGCCATATCGACACAAGCCAATCGCGATCGCCGGATTGGAGATACTCACGATAGGCCTTCAGAATGGCGCCGAAGTGGCCGTCGCAAGCGTAGACGGCGTTCTCGTTGTGGTGGGCAATGCTGCCCAGGTCCTCGGTCTCATCACAGTCGCAATCGCTGCAGCTGTCCTCAAATGCAGAACCCCAACGGGGCATTTCCAGCGGCAGGACGACGCGGTGTGGTATCCCGCCGCCGTCGGTCATCTGCAATCCGAACTCAAGGTTGCGCTGGGTACGCTCAAGATCGGGAAACAGCCGGGAAAGGGCCTGCTCGTAATTCAGGACGTGGGTGCAGTTCAGCGGGCAGCAACCGCCGTGCGGTAGGTTATGCGACGTGCTGGCCCCGTTGCAGCCTTCAAACGCATAGAAGTTTCCGTCCTTGGGCCAGAAATAGGTCGGGCTGCGCAGGATCGACGTCTGCGTGGAAATAGTCACCAGCACGGGTGCCGGCAGGGTCGAGTTGAAGAAGGAATCGCGATACAACCGGGTGGCATCACTGAGGTGCTCGAGGTTGTCGCGGATGTGTTCCACGACCGCGAGGGCCGAGCCGAACCAGTTGGTATACATGGCCCCCTCGAAGAACCGGCTTTCGGCGTCCGGCATCCCCAGGTGGGACTGTTCCCAGTTGACATAGCGGTTCGGAAAATGCCAGGCGAGTATGAACGTGATTGTTTGCGACTCACCGGGCTCGACGGTCAGGTTCGGTGCGACGGCGGCGTTCCAGGTGCGTCCCGGCAGGCTGGCGGGCGATGCGCCAACCTCGGCCAGGGTCCCGCGACTGCCAAAGGTGGCCCACAGCGCTTCGGGGTCATCCCACCAGTTGGCGATCGGCGCACCGTCGGTCAGCGCGGCCAGCGTGACGTGCCCGTGCTTGGGGTGGCGAGGGTCGACGCCGGATGATGTCATGTCCACCGCCGAGATGCCATTCAGCCGCACGGTCGAGTTGCGATTGCCCCCGTAGCCGGGCCAGGACACTCCTTCGATACCGGTGATTCCGTCCCAGCCTACGGAGTTCTGGGCGGTGCCCATGAATGCCACGTCGACGGCAACATCCCCGGGGTTGTGGGCGGTGAGATTGAAGATAACCGCGGGCAGACCCGATGCCCTGGCGTCGAGCGGGATGAAGGGGGTGAAGGCCTCCATCGAGATTTGAACCGGAAGCTCGGCGTCAACATATTCAAGATCGGCAAAGGGGTAGGTTCCCCGGTAGCGGATGTTCTCGACGCCGGGCAGCACGTCCAGCAACTCACGGCAGCCGGCCGGGATTTCGTGATCGTTCACGGAGGGAGCAGGTTCGAATTCGCTGTTGTAGAAAACATCGGTCTGCAGGACACGGGCAACCGCGACCGGAGGTGGTCGCTCGATGTAGTGAGGCTTGGCCCGGACGGCGAAGAACGTGTGCGGCACGAAGCCGCTGTGGTTGATTTCGTGCGAAATCTGCCACTGGCGGAGGCTGCCATCGCCGGCCAGGGCCACCTGCCCCGCGCCGAGTCCGCCCATCGGCATGGCCAAGCAGCGGAGAGATTCGCCGGTGTAGGTGGTGATGCGTCCAAGATGGGCGCCGGTATCCACTGCCATGCGATATCTACCTCCGCCGCGGCCGGCTCGATTCATTCATCGGGCGATTCACAGCAAAGATGCAGGTAATCGTCCCCCCGGGTCAAGTTTCGGTATTCTGGAGCTGCGCCGCGCCGCATCCGCGCCGCATCATTGTGTTGAAATCCGTGCGTGCGCGCGTGTAGGGTGGCCGGGGCAGCTTCGTTGCTGCCTGCCGGAGACAGCGCGCGGGTCCACATGACTGGATCCAACGTATCCAGAGCGTAACTCACTGGGGGAGATATCCAATGCGTAAGCAGAGAGCGTTTAATCGAAGGTCGCTTCTTGGCACCGGACTAGTGGGCGGCGCGTCAGCTCTGGCGTTGGCGGCTTGCGGCGAGACCAAAGAGATCATCAAGGAAGTACCGGTTGAGGTCATCAAGGAAGTCCAGGTCGCCGGCGAGACGGTGGTCAAGGAAGTCCAGGTTGAAGTACCGGTCGAGGTCGTCAAAGAAGTCGAGGTCGCCGGCGAGACGGTCATCAAGGAGGTGGTGAAGGAGGTCATCGTAGAGGTGGCGCCGGCACCCTCCACCATAGATTCGAACATCTCGGCCCGGATAGTGATCTTCAACTTCGGCGGCGAGTCCGATGCAAAGATCTACGCTGACGCTCACGCGAGATTCAATAAGCGATTTCCGAATGTAGAAATCGTCGACAATTTCACGCCGGTCAGCACCTGGTCGGAGTACTCAAACAAAGTCGCGGCCCAAGTAGCCAGCGGAACCCAGCTCGATATCGTCAACATCGCCATCGAGGGAACCCGCCTTGTCGTCTCCAAGAACGTGCTAGAGCCCCTCGATGACCTCGTCAGAAACGATGCTGGTGGCCAGGAGATGATGAGCGATATACATCCGGCCTGTGTGGCAGCGCACACCGTGAACGGCAAGCTCTATCAGATTCCCCACTCCTGGAACAACATGGTGATTCACTACAACACCGCCATGTGGGAGGAGAAGGGTGTTCCTTTCCCGGAAGCCGACTGGAAATGGGATGTGTTCCTCGAGAGTGCGGCAAAGCTGACGTCCGGCGAGGGCGATGATGAGACCTTCGGTTTCGGCATCCCTAATTTCAACTTTGGCCTCCAGCCGTGGCTCCTCACCAACGACACCTCCCAGCTCAGTGATGACTGGGCCGATTCAAACCTGAACGATCCTAAGGTCGCTGAGGCGATGCAGTTCGTAAAAGACCTCGTCTGGAAGCACGAAGTGTCCTTCGATGTCTCCGGCACCGGATCGGGCCTTTCCAACAACGGGCTATTCACCGCCGGTCGGCTGGGCATGAGCGGTTGGGGCCACTGGCCCATTCAGAACTTCCTCGCAGCCGACTTCGACACCTTTGACGTGCAGTACTGGCCTGGGAATGCGGCGCACACAACGGTGGCTGGTTTCGGCGGCTGGGGCATCTCCACGCAGAGCGAATACAAGGAGCTGTCCTGGGAGCTCATCAAGGAGCTGAACAGCCTTGAGACCATTCGGGCCACCGCCGCCGCCGGCGTCGCCGTGCCCGCACGACGCTCCGTCGCCGAAAGCCCCGAATTCCTCAAGTTCCCGGCAAATTCGAAGATCTACTACGAGAGTCTGAACGATATGGCGTTTGTCCCGAGCCCGGCGAATTTCAATGAGCTTGAGACCGTCTTCATGCGGGCCTTCAGCGAGATGATGGCCGACACCAAGACGGCCGAAGAGGCCATGGCGGACGCGCATCAGGAGTTGCAGATCGCGATGGACCGGCTCAAGGGCTAGATTCTCGGGTGTATCTGCCCCGCGACTTACCGACTTGGCCCGCCCCCTTTAGTTAGTTCCCTTTGCGCAGGGGGCGGGCGTAGTCGGCCGGGAGAGTGTCATCGCTACTCAGGTAACAACCAGCAAACTGTCTGAATTCGGGCGCTGGCTGCGAAAGAACAAGCAGCGCGAAATGCTCGCGGCGTACGGGTTCATTCTCCCCACTTTTATTGGCTACACCGCATTCATCATCGGCCCCATCATCGCGGCAATCTGGCTGAGCTTCACCGAGTACGACATCTTCAATCCCGCGGAGCCCGTCGGTCTGCGCAACTATGGGGATTTGCTGAGGGATACGCGGTTTCGGACCGTCTACCGCAACACGCTGACCTTCACCGTAGTCGCCACGAGCCTCAACCTCGGCGTCGGAATCATCCTGGCAATGTTGGTCAATCGCCGGATGCCGGGCTTTATTGCCTACACCTATCGCCTGGCTTACTTCTTCCCGGTACTCGTCGCCCTGGTGTTTTCGGCGGTTATCTGGGAGGTTCTGTACGCCAAAGACACCGGCATCATCAATTACTACCTGAACTTTGTCGGCGTGTCCGACATCGCGTGGCTGGGAGACACGCGGACCGCGATGCTGGCGATCATCATTATGGACGTTTGGAAGAACACGGGCTTCGCCATGATCATCATTTTGGCGGGCCTGCAGGGGATACCGGCGGTGTACTACGAGGCCGCCAAGGTGGATGGGGCCAACGGTCTACAGACGTTCCGGCATATCACGTTGCCCATGCTGACTCCCAGCATCTTCTTCCTGATCATTATCTTTGGGATTGGCGCGCTGCAGGTTTTTGACTCCATCATCGTATTGACGGGCGGAGGCCCCGGGGACACGACCCGCAGCGCAGTCATGTACATCTACGAACACGCGTTTCAACTCTTCAGATTGGGATACGCGTCTTCCGTAGCCATGACTCTATTTGTCGTGATTTCCGCGGTCACGTTGGTTCAGTTTCGATTCGGCCAGAGGTGGGTTCACTATTGAGTGTTGCGGCATGAGAACCCGTTGGGCGGCTGGACAAGCCTCGGTCGGAATGGGTGCCTGGAGCGCGTTTGTGCGTCAGCGGCCTAGCCCGCGCCTTCGATCGCGGGCCGAAGGTGCCACCCTGAAGGTAAGACCGGTTGGCTGACATAGCTCAAACACCTACCGCGGTTCAAACCGTGCATTCGAGATTCGGCAAAGCCCGGGCCGGAGATTGGGCGCTGATCATCATCGCCGGTATCGGTGCAGCGATTTTTGCGGTCCCCCTGATCTTCATGTTCTCCACATCTTTGCGCCCATTGCATGCAGCCTACGAGCTACCACCTGCTTGGCTCCCCACCGAATTCGAGTACCAGAATTACGTCACCGTCCTGACCCACCGGATACCCTTTTACGCATTTGCTCTGAACAGCGCCAAGGTCACGTTCTGGGTGACGGTTGGCAGGCTGGTCACTGGCTCGATGGCTGCTTTCGCCTTCGCCCGGCTTCGCTTTCCCGGCCGGAACATTCTCTTCGGGCTGCTCCTGGCATCTCTCATGGTCCCGATTCAGGTGACGATAATTCCGATCTTCCTGCTCCTGAGTAAGATCAGGTTGGTGGATAACCACCTGTCGCTGATTCTGCCTTCCCTGTCCAGCGCTTTCGGCGTGTTCCTGCTGCGCCAGTTCTTCATGACGATGCCCCAGGAACTGTTCGACGCCGCGAAGATCGACGGGGCCGGACCCTGGCGCATGTACTGGAATATCGCCCTCCCGCAGGCAGGGCCGGCCCTCGCCGCTTTGACGATCATCACCTTCAACCAGACCTGGAACGACTACTTCACGCCGCTGATCTACCTCAACACCATAGAAAGAATGACCCTGCCACTTGGAATCGCCGCGCTGCGGGGACGTCTGGACAGCGGCAACCCTTCCGTGGTGATGGCCGCCGTGGCCCTGGCGATCCTGCCGGTCCTGATCCTGTTTTTGTTCGCACAGCGATACTTCATCGAAGGCGTCACCATGACCGGAATCAAGGGCTAGAACCCGGCAGACATTTCGCCGGGCCAGTGAGAGGCCGGGCAGCAGCCGTGAACGCAAGCGCCAGCTGCAGCGCCTGATCCTCAGCGAGTTGCCAGGTTCGTCGCGCCTGCCCGCCACTGAAGCATCTGGCTGAGCCCTCGACAACCGGAGTCGACTAGCCAGGATCACCCTTAAGAATCAGGCAGTAGAACACCTCCGGATCGCCCGGATCCAGGTTGTCTACCGTCCCGCTTTCGAGATAGCCGAGGGATTCAAATAGTCGCTGCGCCGGCACATTCGATCGGTTCGTCGAAGTGAAAAGCTGATCCGACGGGCACCATTGTTCGGCACGTCGCATGAGGGCCGTGGCGACACCCCGCCGGCGGTAGACCGGATCGACGGCCAGCATCCAGACAAAGCCACGATCAAAAAACTTGACTGCGGCGGTCGCATACCCGATCGCCTCTCCGTCCACATACGCGATGAACACCACGCTGCCGCTAAGTTCTTCCTGGGAAAAGTCCCAGCGTCTCACCGCGTCCAGCTCGGCAATCGTGGCTGGCTCGCCGTCCAGCTCGGACACCTGTATTGCCGAGATCTCGACCACGTGGCTCCTGCCTTCGCGGGCACTTACTCCGAGGTGAGACAGACCCGCAACTCACGGCTCTCAACCATGGTATTCCTCACGGGCACGATTCCTCGCATCTTCCCCTGAGGACGAACCACTGACCGAATCCTAGAACGGCACCCACAGCCAGCACCCAATAGCTGTGGCTTTGGAGCCCACATCCGGAGTTGAACCGGAGACCTCGTTCTTACCAAGAACGCGCTCTACCTACTGAGCTATGTGGGCGGATGACTGGTGGGAGGGATTCAATTCTGACGCAAGCCGCGGGTTTTGTCGCGCAAGCTGAGACGGGGCGGGGTGATATCCGGGGAAGTCGCGGCCCGCCCGTACAATCATCGGAGGCTTGCGAATATGCTTGACGTCGAAAACGCGGACAAGACCACCGGGAATCACGAGCAGCGAGGATGAGCGACCGATGACTAGCAGCGATTCGCAGCCGAATACGATCCACGACCTCATGACTCCGGTACTGGTGCTGGACATGGAGGCCGCCGAGTTCAACCTGAAGGCGATGGCAGAGGTGTTCGGCGGGTTGAATTCGCATCTGCGCGCGCACGTGAAGAACCACAAGTCGCCGGGGCTGGCCAAATTGCAGATCGCGAGCGGCTCGGAGGGCGTCACCTGCGCGACGATTCGCGAGGCGACGGCGATGGTCGACGGCGGGATCACGGACATCTTGATCGCGAACGAGGTGGTGGGCGGACCGAAGATCGCACGTTTGGTGGAGTTGTTGGGGCGCGGGGCGAAGATCCGGCTGGCGATCGACGGAGCGGAGAATGCCCGGGACCTTTCGGCGGCGGTTACGGCGGCCGGGGTCGAGGTGGGGGCGCTGGTGGACCTGGATGTAGGGATGAGCCGCTGCGGAATCGGCGCCGGCGAACCGGCGGTTCAGCTGGCGCGCGTAATTGATGGCCTACCCGGTCTGAATTTTCTGGGAATCATGGCCTATGAGGGGCACGTGGGAAGCATCGACGACGCGGACGCCCGGGAGGCGGAATGCCGCCGGGCGCTGGACGAGGCAGTGCGGACTAAACACATGATTGAGGCGGCGGGGATCGATTCGCCGGTGCTGACGACGAGTAGCACGAAGAGCGTGTACCTGGCGGCGAGCCATCCGGAAGTGACGGAGATCCAGGCGGGGATGTACCTGTTCGGCGATCGGGACTATGAGGACCGGTTGAAGATTCCGTTCCGGCCGGCGGCGTTTGTGCTGGCGACGGTGATCAGCCGGGCGGAGAAGACGGCGGCGGCGGATGCCGGGATCAAGGCGGTGACCGGGGTGAAGGGATTACCACGGATTCGCAACCGCGAGGATTGCCATGTTGACGACCTCAATGCCGAGCACACGCGGATTACGATCGATGACCCGGCGTCGGACCTGGCGCCGGGCGATCTGCTGTGGCTGTTCCCGGCTTACGGGGACCTGGTGGCCTCGTTGCACCGGCGCATCTACGGGGTGCGCGGTGAGAAGGTAGAGCACGTCTGGGAGATCACCGGCTAGGGCAAGCGCGCGGCTACACGGCAAAGCGCGATTGACCGCCGCGACCCGGCGAACGTACCATTCGTGCGGTACCTTTACAGCAAAATGGAGTTCCGGGTTTGCGAGGGTAGTACCTCGCAAGCAACGGGAAGCGCGGTGAGATTCCGCCACGGTCGCGCCACTGTGATCGGCGAGTCTTCGGTCGAACCACTGCCCCGGAAGGGGTGGGAAGGGATCGAGGGCGCTGGAGCCGTAAGTCAGGAAACCTGCCCGGGATACCATCGGTAGTCCGCCCGCGCCAGGCGGCAAAGTGTTGACGCGCATGTGTGCACACGCCTCCCGGCGCCAGTTCGGACGCCAGGAGGCGTTTATTGGTTTCTGACCTTCAATCTCTATCCGGGTTCGTGGTGGGCCCGGGTCGCAGCCGCGCGCACGGCCGGCGCTCGCTTTCCAGTTTCCTTTTCCAGATTGGTGTCGCGCTCCTGATCGTGGGGGCCCTGGCGGCATGTCAGTCGTCGGCACCGGAGGCGGCGCCGACCACGGCACCGACGGCCACCGTGATGCCCACGGCGCCAGCCACGATGACGCTGACCGATACGCTGGACCGGGAAATTCAACTCCCGACCAAGCCGTCGGCGCAGATCATCTCACTGGCACCAAGCGCCACAGAAATCCTGTTTGCGATCGGTGCTGGCGACCGAGTGGTTGGGGTGGATGATTTCAGCACCTACCCGCCGGAGACAGCCGGCCTGCCGACACTGGGTTCGTTCTCGCCGGACCTGGAACGCATTGTGGCGTTGGAGCCAGATCTGGTGGTGGGCTCGACGATCACGTCGTCCGAGATCATCGAGCAGATCGAGGCGCTGGATATCCCGGTGTTCATCGTGGGCAGCTTCGATGTCCGCAGGGTGGCGGATTCGATTCGGCTGCTAGGACGGGCGGTCGGAGAAGCGGAGGCAGCCGAGGCGGTAGCGACGGACTTGACGGCGCGGATCGAAGCGGTGGTGGCGGCAGTGGCGGGCCGGGATCGGCCGCTGGTTTTCCACGAACTGGACGCTTCGGACCCGAACCGGCCGTTCACGGTGGGTCCTGGGAACTTTATTCACGACCTGATCGGGCTGGCCGGCGGGGAGAACGTGTTCGGCGACGCTGATACGCCGTTTCCGCAGGTGGGCCTGGAAGATGTGATCGCGCGCAACCCGGAGGTAATGATCCTGGCAGATGCGCCGTTCGGCACAACGATTGCGTCGGTGGAGGCGCGGGCCGGATGGGACGGTTTGAGCGCAGTCATGAACGGCGCGTTCCTGGAGGTGAGCCAGGAATTGAGTGATCAGATCTCCCGCCCGGGCCCGCGGATTGCCGACGGGCTGGAGGCGGTGGCCCGATTCCTGCATCCCGAGGCTTTCGAGTAACCGATGGCGACGGTGGGTCGCACACCGGGCGGGGCGTCCCGCTGGCGCGGTCCGCCGGCTACGCTGGTGCTGGGGCCGCTGGCGCTGGTGGTACTGGCGAGCATGGTGCTGGCGGCGATGGTGGGGAGCGTGACGATCGAACCCGGGGCGATTCTGGCAATGGTCTGGAATCGGTTGCCGTTTGGTGACGTGGAGGCGTGGTGGCCGGCGACGTCGGAGCGGATTCTGTTCGAGATCCGGTTGCCCCGGGTGATCGCGGCGGCGGCGGTGGGCGCGTCGCTGTCGGTGGCCGGGGTGCTGTACCAGGGACTGCTGCGAAATCCGCTGGCGGATCCGTTCATCGTCGGCGCCTCGGGCGGCGCGGCGGTGGGAGCGGCGGCGGGCTCGATCCTGATCGCGCTGCATTTCACGATGCTGGGTT
>CAZVZW010000074.1:0-6884 GCA_964631365.1 uncultured Chloroflexota bacterium
TCGAGGCTAATCGACGCGAGCGGGGAGGGAGTAGCCGAAATCGGCTAGAAGCCCGCGTCCAGCAGGTCGTAGAAGTCGTCTTCGGCGTTGGCCAGCTGGCCGCGGCGCTCGTGCAGCGCGAACGTGGCCCAGGAATTGTTGTGGGCTTCGGTGTCGCCGACGAACCAGCAGGCGCCGCGCAGCGTCGGCAGCGAAACCGCCATCCGGGCGAGGGCGTTGAACATCCAGCCGCTGGTGTAGCTGGCCTCGGGAGCGTTGGAGCCTTCGACACCGCGGGCGGAGGTGTTGTATTCCGTCACCCAGACGTCCATCGGCGCGATGCCGTTTTCGAGTTCGACGGCCCGGTTCACCTGGTGCCAGGTGTCGGCGACGTTGATCTGCCATCGGTAGCCGTGCGAGTCGACCGGCTCGCCCCAGGGCTCGAGCGGGCCGCCGGACGTGATTGGGTCGCCATAGACGTGCTCGGACCAAGCGTGGGGCAAGCGGTCGCGCTCGCGGCCGACGCCGACGATGAGCGACTTGGTTCGGTACGCTAGGCGAGCCCAGGGGGAGTCTTCGATGCCCGCCGGGTTAGGCGCTTCGGGCCATCGGGGTTGAAGGTGGCGATGGCCGGGGGAGACGGGGGGCGTTGGGATTGTGGATGGCGGCCGTCATCCAGAAGTTGCGGGTGTCTTCGGGCGGGGTGCCCCAGCCGTTGAATTCGCGGGCCAGCACCTCGGGCGTCGGCGAGCCTTCGAGCTGTGGCTCGTTACCCTGCTGGATCATGATGCCCGCGAACTCGGGCGCGCTCATGATCTCGGCCAGGCGCGGATAGTACTCGTCACGCTCGGCATCGTCGCGCGGGATCGCGATGGACGGCCGGTAGTCGATACGCAGGATGATCGGCGAGGCCGGGTAGGTGTTGCGGAATCGTTGGACGCGCACCCGGACGGCTTCGCGGTGGAACTCTTCCTGGTCGCCGGCGAAGCACATGACGCGCTCGACAAAGGGGGTGCCGTTGGCGTAATCCTTGCGCGGATGCGGCCAGTGGATTCCGCAGAAACGGACTCCGTCGCGGATCTCCTGCAGGGCCAGCAGGTAGGAGCGAGCGCGCTCTTCTTGGCCGACCGCTCCGGCGCGGTGGAGGCCGTTACGGTAGGCGCTGTCGATCTGGTCGAGCAGGGCGACGCGGTCGTATTCGGGGATCCATTCGAGCTCGCCGTGGGTGATGTGCAGCCCTAGGAGGCGGTCGTGCAGATTGGCGCCGTCGGTGAGCGAGACGAGCTGGCAGATGCGGTCGACGGCGATGGTCGGCAGCCCGGCGGTCTCGGATTCGGCGAGGGCGTCATTGAAGGCGTTTATCCCACGCGCTTCATCGCCGGCGGCCAGCAACTGGAAGGCGCGCTCGTAACGATCGACCAGGCTGGTGGTGCGAAAGGGTGGGGCGGCGGGGTCGTCGGCCGGGTGGGGGGGGGCGGTCTCGGGTTGCAGCGTTGGCGGCAGCAGCGGCGGAATGGCGAGACTGGCCAGGCCGGCGACGCGCAGGAAATGGCGACGGCTGCAGCGGGGTGGGCGGTTTTCGGTGTCGGACGTGGCTGTCGTCTCCATGGTCGGCGCAGGGGGCTCCGTGGAGAGGAACGCGAGTCCTCAACTTAGGGTTATGGGGAGGCGGAATCTGGTTTGCCGCGCAGGAAGTCGCCGGCGATGCGATTGAAATTCTCGGGCTCCTCGACCTGCAGGGAGTGGATAGTGTCGGGCATTTCCACCAGACGGATGTCGGCCATCTCGTCGACCATCCGCGCCGCGCGCTCGGCTGGCAGGGCCTCGCTGTGTTCGCCGCGCAGCAGCAGCGTGGGCGCTTGGATGCGGCGGACGTCTTCCCACAACACCCAGCGATTGAAGTCGAAGATGACCGGGTCGAGGCGCTCTCGCAGGCCGCCGTTGGCGGTCCACTAAAAGTGATTGAAGATGAACTCGGCCGGGTCTTCAATGTCGGGTCGCGGGAGGGCGTTGGTGGCGATGTGCTCGAATAACTCGCTGTAGCTGTCCCACTCGCGTTGTGCGTCGCGCCAGCCGTTGCGGCGGCCTTCGGCGCGATCGAGGGTCAGCTCGGCGCCCATGTCGACTATGACCAGCCGGGAGCAGGAAACGTTGCCGGAGCCGACCAGCTTCATTGCGATGGCCTCGCCGAGGCTGTGGCCGACAATGATCGGATGGCGCAATTCGAGGCGCTCGATCAGTTGCTCCATGTCGCGGGCGTAGTCTTCGATCTGGTAGGACGCGGCGCGAGCGCTCTGGCCATGGCCGCGCAGGTCGGGGGCGATGACCTGGAAGTCGTCCATGAGGCTGCGGGCGAAGAGGTCCCAGCGCACGCCGGTCCCCATGATGCCGTGGATTATCAGGACATCAGGACCGGAGTCGCCCCACTCGCAGTAGTGCAGGCCGACTTCTTCGAGCGCGACAAGGGCCTGAGCATGTCCGAACATCCCCAGTGCAGGCCTCGTCGAATTCCCGACAACGCCTGCCTACAAACTGACCCTCAACCCGGAAGCGTGCAAACTTCCTACGGGACCCACAGTTCGATGTTCGTGCACCAGGCCGCCGTTGACGCGTAGTCGGAGAAGTCTTTCGCAGTAGGGGCCCAGATGGTTGCCTACGTCCAGGTTCCCGACACCACTAAATGAAGCCGAGTGGACGGGATCGAACTGAAGGTCGTTGTGGCCGTGGATTTCAGCGGGCATGGGTTGCTCCCGGTATTCGGCTATTCGGCGGCGATACAGGGGGTGAGGGCCTGCATGAGCCGGGCGACGCGCTCGTTGCAGCCTTCGGCGCCGGTCATGTTGTTCATGGTGTACGACCAGGCGATGTTGCGGTCGATATCGCAGAAGACCTGCGCCCCGCCCATGCCGTCGTGTCCGAAGATCCGCGGCGCGGTTGTGGAGTCGTCGTAGAAGGCGGACGGCAGCCCCATGGGCTCAGCCAAATCGGGAGACATCAGGGTGAAGCCGAGCGCGCGGCTATAGGGACGGCCGATGGTGCCGTCCATGGCCTGGACCTGGGAGACGATGGCGGCTTCGATGGTCGCGCGACTCAGCAGGCGGACGCCGTCGAGTTCGCCGCCGTTGGCCAGCAGGGACATGACGCGGGCCATGGCGTGGGCGTTGCCGTGGCCGTTGCCGGCGGGTATTTCGGCCGAGCGGGCCGCCGGCGTGTTGACGAAGTCGAGGTCGAACTCCCGCGCATCGTCGAAGGGCAGGATGGGGGCGACGCGGGCGTGCTCGGATTCTGGCAGGCCGATGTGGAAGTCGGCGCCGAGCGGTTGTGCGACTTCGTCGCGGAAGAACGTGCCGAGGCTCTTGCCGGAGATGCGACGGACGATCTCGCCGACCAGGGTGCCGAAGGTGACCGCGTGGTAAGCCAGTTGCGAGCCGGCCGGCCAGACCGGAGTGGCGTTGGCCAGGTTGTAGGTGGTCCATTCCCAGTCGATGGTCTGCTCGAAGGTAGACTCGCCCTCGAAGTCGGGCAGGCCGGCTTGGTGGCTGAGGGCGTGGCTGACCAGCGTGCCCGCTTTGCCGTTGGCGGCGAACTCGGGCCAGTAGTGAGCGATGGGCTGATTGACGTTGAGTTGGCCGCGGTCGACCAGGATGTGTGCGCAGAGCGCGGTCATGGCCTTGGTGCACGACCAGACGTTGACCAGGGTGTCGTCCTTCCACGGCTCGGTGCGGGCAGCGTCGGTGTGTCCGCCCCAGAGGTCGACGGCGAATTCGCCGTCGACCGTGACGGCGACGGCGGCGCCGACTTCATCGCCGGCGGCGAAGTTGGCCAGGAAGGCTTCGCGGACGGGCTCGAAGCGTCGGTCGCAGGTTCCGTGGATGTCGGTGGCCATGGTTGTTCTCCCCTCGGGTGCCTGGCGGCAGTGTAGCGGGAGTCCGTATCCCTAATACTGCCGGCAAGTTGCAGCGGAGGGCGATGGATTGCGCATGGCCGACCATTTCGCGGGAAACTGGCGAGATTCGTACGGCCACGACGCGGCGGTGATCGAACCGCGCAAGTACGTCCGCCGGTAGGCGGTCGAGGGTGGGAATACGGAGGAGCCGCCGTTTCCGGAGCTGGCGCTGGTGGTGTTTATGCCGGAGTTCGTGAAGCCATTGTTCGAGCTAACCGGGGCGGAGCCGCTGTTCGGCAGGGGAGTGAAGACGATGCTGGCGCTGGGGCGGCGCGGATAACTTCGTTCGGTATATGTGTGGTATCTTGCGGGTCCCTGGAAAAACGAAGACTGGAGACCTGTAGTGCTACATGCGGCGGATGAATCGGAACGCCTGCGGAAGTCGGAGCGCATTAAAGCGGCGATGCTGAAGGTGGAGCGGCGGTGGGGGTTGCGGGCGTCGGAGCGGATGTTTGGCGGGCAATACGAGGCGCCGGCGGGGCTGGCGATGGAACTGCCGGAGCTGGACCGAGCGACCGGGTTCGGCGGCGTACCGTGCGGGAAGCTGACCGAGTTCACCGGGCCAGCTTCGAGCGGCAAGCTGACCCTGGCGCTGCGGGCGCTGGCGACGGCGGTGCGGGCGGGCGGGGTGGCGGCGTATATCGATCTGCCGGGGACTTTTTACCCGCCGGCGGCGGCGGCGATGGGGATCGACCTAGAACGGCTGGTGGTGGTGCGGCCCAAGGATGAGGCGGCGGCGGTGAAGGCGGGGGCGATTCTGCTGCTGAGCGAGGGCTTTGATGCGGTGTTGCTGGATCTGGGCAGAGCGCGGGTGCGGCCGGATGCGCTGGCGCGGCTGACGGAGCTGTCGGCGCGGAGCCGGGCGGCGACGATTGCGGTAACCCGGGATGGCAGTCGAGCGACAGCGGGGCTACGGTTTTTCGCTTCGCTGCGGCTGGGAGTGCGGCGGCGGGACTGGCTGTGGAGGGAGGGCCCACTGGGCCGGGCGCCGGCGGGAATGCGGCTGGAGGTGGAGGTGCTGAAGACGCGGAGCGCAACGGCGGAGGTGGTGGTGGTGGAGGATTGCCTGTTTGATGGGCAGATATTTGCGCCGGAGGTCGGGAGCCGCTCAGGCGGAGAGAAAGTGGTTGTGAAGCGCCTCCGCCGCTCCGGCGACAAGAAGGCGGACGGAGAGCGCGGTCTGGTGGTTTATGGAGCGGGGAGCCGGCAAGCGGTGGAGCGGACGTCGTGAAGGTGATGGTGAGGGAGGAAGAGTCGCGGTACGGCGAGGAGGAACTGGTTGGTGGCGAGGATGATCTGATTACGGACCGCGAAGAAGAGACGGTCGGAAACCGCGGCGGAGAAAAGGCGGCCGTGGACCGTGTGAGCCGTAAGACACTGTGTGTCTGGACGCCGTGGTTTCGGACGAAACTGGAAGCGCGCGAGCAGCCGGAGTGGGCCGAGTTACCGCGAGTGATCTACCGGCCGACTTCGCAGAAGCGGGAATTGGTAGAGGTGTCGCCGGGAGCGGCGGCGGCGGGACTGGCGGTGGGGATGACCTTTAAGGAAGCACAGATGCGATGTCCGCCGGCGGTGTTTATCCCGGACGACGAGACGAAGTATGCGCAGGCGTTCGCGCGGGTTCTGGACGTGCTGGATCGCTTCTCGCCGGTGGTGGAGGACGCCGGGGTGGGGCTGGCATTCATGGACCCGACCGGGCTGGAGCCGCTGTACGGGCAGGACATGGACCTGGCGTGCCGGGTGCGGGCGGCGGTGCAGGAGGCAACCGGTTATGTGATCCGGGTGGGACTGGCGGAGGGGGGGGTCGCGGCGGAGATCGCGGCGCGGACGGCCGGTGACGACGGGGTGGCGGTGGCGTTGGGGACGGACGCGGAGTACCTGGCGGGACTGCCGCTGGAGATGCTGCCGCTGGGCGAGAAGGTGCTGAAGCAGTTGCGATTGCTGGGCATCCGCGACCTGGGTGAGTTCGCGAAGCTGCCGGTGAATACGGTGCGGGCGAAGTATGGCGAAGAAGGGTGGAGGGCGCAGCGGATGGCGGCGGGCCGGGACGATCGAAGGCTGGAGCCGCGCGAGCGGCCGCTGGTGCTGGAGGAGGAGGTGGAGTTTGAGTGGGAGGAGCACGACCTGGACCGGATCACGTTTGCGCTGCAGGCGCTGGCCAACCAGCTGGCGCGACGGCTGGAGGCGCGGGGGCTGATGGCGCGGCGGATGTGGGCGGAGATCGGGCACTCGGACGGGACGCGGCGAGCGTTTGCGCTGGATCTGCCGGAGCCTTCGGCGCGGGCGAGGACGTTTCGCGATGCGGTGCGCTGGCGGCTGGACGCGGCGGAGACTACGGCGCCGAAGCCGCTGCCGGGGAGCATTGACGAGGTGGTGAAGACGGACCCGGGGATCAGCGCGATTCGAATTGAAGTGGCGGAACTGGTGCCGTTTGAGGGCAAGGCGCCGGGACTGTTCGCGAGTCGGGCGAAACGGCTGGCGAAGGCGAATCAGGCGATCGGGCGGCTGCGGGTAGCGCTGGGGGAGGAGGCGGTGTTTCGAGGGGAGCTGCGAGGGGACGAGCGGGCGCCGGAGCGGGCGTTCGGGCAGGTGGATGCGTACGTGCCGGACGGTGGGAAGGGGCGGGGAAGGAAGAAGGTGCCGGTGGCACCGGAGGAGCCTGTCGCGGAGCGGTATGCGGCCGGCTCGGGGGGCAGTCTGCGGCTGCTGGAGCCACCGCGGGCGGCGACGTTTACGGAAGATGGGCGTGGCGGCGAGCGGGTGCGTTTTGACAGCCGGGTGGAGCGGGTGATCGATCGCTACGGGCCGCACCGACTGCGCTCGGGATGGTGGGAGACGCCGCTGGCGCGGGATTACTACCGGGTTCTGCTGGAGGGGGGTGGGGGGCTGCTGATGTGCCGGGCGGGGGAGGGGGCGGTCGTGACGGGCGAGGTGGACTGAGGACGCGGACCAGTGGGCG
>CAZVZW010000074.1:6894-9995 GCA_964631365.1 uncultured Chloroflexota bacterium
GGGGGCGCCCCCCCCCCGGCCGCGGCCCGCGGGGGGGCGCCGGCCCGCGGCCGCCCGGGGAGGGGGAGGGGTGGTTCGTGCAGGGCGTGGTGGACTGAGGACGCGGACCAGTGGGCGAATACGCGGAGCTGCACGCGCATACGAATTTCTCGTTTCTGGACGGCGCGTCGCACCCGGAAGAGACGGCGGAACGGGCTTCCACGATCGGTCTGGCGGCGCTGGCGGTGACCGACCACGAGGGGGTTTATGGGGCGGTGCGGCTGGCGAAGGCGGCGCGGGCGCACGGGCTGAAATCGATCGTGGGGATGGAGGCGACGCTGACCGGCGGAGCGCACGTGGTGCTGCTAGCCCGGGACCGGGAGGGCTACGCGAACATCGGCCGGCTGTCGACCGAGGCGCATCGCGACCGGCCGAAGGGCGAGCCGGAGCTTTCGCGGGAGGTGCTGGCGAGACACACGGTGGGGCTGGTGGGGCTGTCGGGCTGCGGGCGGGGCGAGATTCCGGCGGCGGCGCTGGCGGGCGACCCCGACCGGGCGGCGCGACTGGCGGGGGAGTACGCGGAGATGTTCGAGTCGGGGTGCTTTTTCCTGGAGTTGCAGGATCACCTGCAAGAAGAAGAGCGCATTACCGCGAACGCGCTGCTGGAGGTGGCGGGATGGGTGGGGCTACCGGTGGTGGCGACCAACGACGTGCACTACCACCTGCCGGAACGGCGCCGCTTACAGGACGTACTGACCTGTATCAGGCACACCGAAACGCTGGCGACGGCGGGCCGACGGCTGCGTCCGAACGGGGAGTACTACCTAAAGTCGGCGGCGGAAATGGAGCGGCTGTTTCGGGATGTGCCGGAGGCGCTGCAAAACACGCTGCGGATCGCCGAGATGTGCGATTTCGACCTGAGCCGCAAGCTTAAATACGGGCTGCCGGCGGCGACCGTGTCGGTGGGCACGACGGAATACGAGCACGTTGAAAAACTGGTGTGGGCGAGTGTGGTGGAGCGCTACGAGCCGGTGACGGCGGAGGTGCGCGAGCGGGTGGAGCGGGAGCTGGCTTATATCCGGGATAACGACCTGGCCGGCTATTTCCTGACGGTCCGGGAGATCGTCGAGTACTGCCACGATAACGACATCTTGGTGAACACGCGGGGCTCGGCGCCGGGTTCGATTCTCTGCTACGCGCTGGGCATCTCGATGGTGGAGCCGCTGTCGGCGGGTCTGTTGTTCGAGCGGTTCATGTCGTCGAACCGGGTGGAGCCGCCGGATATCGACCTGGACATCGAACACCAGGAACGGGAGCGGGTGATCCAGCACGTGTACGAACGCTACGGGCGCGACCACGCGGCGATGGTGGCGAATGTGATCTCGTACCGCTCGCGGTCGGCGATCCGCGATGTGGGCAAGGCGCTGGGTTTGCCGGTGGCTCAGGTGGAGCGGCTGGCGAAGATGCTGCACTGGCACCGCGACGACCGGGTGGGAGGGGAAATGGCGGAGTTGCCGAAGTTACCGACCGAGATCCCGAATCGGGTGGCGGAGGACCTGATCGCGCTGACGAACGAGATTCGCAATTTCCCGCGACACCTGGGAATTCACAGCGGTGGAATGATCATCTCGTCGCGGCCGCTGGCGGAGGCGGTGCCGGTGGAGCCAGCGACGATGGCGGACCGGACGGTGGTGCAGTGGGATAAAGATGATTGCTCGGACGCCGGGCTGATAAAGATCGACCTGCTGGGGCTGGGGATGATGACGCTGATTCACCGGGCGTTCCGGCTGATCGAGTCCCGCCACGGGCGGCGGCTGGAACTGGCCGGGTTCACGTTTGACGACCCGAAGGTCTATGACTGCGCGTGCGAGGCGGACACGCTGGGGGTGTTCCAGATCGAGAGCCGGGCGCAGATCAGTACGCTGCCTCGGACACGGCCGCGAAACTTCTATGACCTGGTGGTGGAGATCGCGATCATCCGGCCGGGACCGATGAGCACCAAGATGCACCGTCGTTGGATCCTGCGCCGGCTGGGACAGGAGCCGGTGACGTACCTGGCGCCGTCACTGGAGCCGGTGCTGGAGCGGACGCTGGGGCTGCCGATCTTCCAGGAACAGTGCATGCAGATGGCGATGGCGGTGGCCGGGTTCAGCGCGGAGAAGGCGGATGCACTGCGGCAGGCGATGAGCCGGAAGCGCTCGCCGGAACACATCCAGTTGCTACGCGACGACCTGGTGGCGGGGATGACGGCGAATGGGGTGCCGGAGCACGTGCAGACAGATATCTATACCCAGATCGAGGGCTATGCGGGCTACGGATTCCCGGAAGCGCATTCGTGCGCCTTCGCGCTGCTGGTGTACGTGTCGACGTGGCTGAAGGTCTACTACCACGCCGAGTTCACCTGCGCGATTTTGAATTCGCAGCCGATGGGGTTTTATCACGCGCATACCCTGATCGGCGACGCGCAACGGCACGGGGTGACAGTACGGCCGGTGGACGTGCAGCACAGCCGCTACGACTGCAAGATGGAGGCGGATGGGGCGGTCAGGGTGGGCTATCGCTACGTGGAGGGGCTGGGTGAGGCGTACCAGGAAAGATTGGATGCGGAGATCGCTGCCGGAGAGTTCGGGTCGCTGGAGGACTTCTGCCAGCGGACGCGGCTGCCGGCGAACGTACTGGAAGAACTGGCGACGGCGGGGGCGTTTGAATGTTTTGGACTGGAGCGCCGCGATGCGCTGTGGCGGATTCACGCGTATGCCCCGGCGCAAATCGGCGATGAACTGCCGGGGCTGGCGGGGGAACTGCTGGAGACGGCGGAACTGCGGCCGGCGGGACGGATGGTGCAGGCGAAGATGGATTTCGCGGCGACCGGGCACTCGACGGAGTTTCGAGGGATGGAGTTCTACCGACGGGCGCTGGCGGCGGTGGGGGTGCTGACGGCGGATGGGCTAAAGGAACTGGCGGCGCGGGTGCGGGAGGGGAAGGTTAGTCGGGGCCAGGGTGCGCGGGTGGCGGCGGAAGCCGCGGAGCGGCCGTTGAGTGCGGAGGTGCGGGAGGAGATGGTGGCGGTGCGCGCCGAGGAAGGGCCTTTGAAGGTGGAGTATGGGACGAGTGAGTCGGAT
>CAZVZW010000075.1:0-9697 GCA_964631365.1 uncultured Chloroflexota bacterium
GAATACGAAGGCTCCCACGGTGCCCGCGCCACCAACAGCCGCCTGCCCCGTTTCGGCAACTGCGAATTCCACGCCGCGTACCCCCTCGGCCAGGTGACGCTCACGGACCCCAACGTTCCCCTGGACGTCCGCCTCGAAGCATTCAATCCATTCATCCCCGGCGACACCGACGCCAGCAGCATTCCGGCGGCCGTGTTTCGCTTCGTCCTTTCCAACCCCGGCTCCGTCCCGGTTGAAGCCGCCGTCTGCGGGAATCTGGAGAACTTCATCGGCACCGATGGCTTCCTCGGCGAACCTTCCAACAACACAAATGAATTCCGTGACGACGTTGTGCGCGGCATCTTCATGCAGGGAGGCGATGTCCCGAAGAACAGCGAGCAGTGGGGCACCATGGCCCTCACGACCACCGCCACCGATGTCACCTATCGCACCGTCTGGCCGATCCTGACATGGGGGGATACGCTACTCGACTTCTGGGATGACTTTTCCGATGACGGCCGCCTCGAGCCCCGCTCCGCCGCCCCCGCCGAAGACCGCCCCCTGATGGAGTTTGAAAAGGGCGCCGCCGACTCCCCGATCGGTTCCCTCTCCGCTTCCGTCACCGTCCCTGCCAGCGATTCCGTCGAAATCACCTTCCTCCTTAGCTGGCATTTCCCCAACCGACTCACCTGGGATCAGACTCGTGAATGCGGACCCGACGGCGACTGCGATTGCGGTGATGACGAAGTCAGTAAGGACTTCATTGGCAACTACTACACGACTCAGTACGCCGACGCCTGGGACGTCGCCTCCCGCACCGCCAACACCCTGGAAGATCTGGAAGATCGCACCATTGCCTTCGTCAGGGCCTTCGTGGACAGCGATCTGCCCGATGTCGTCAAAGAAGCCGCCCTCTTCAACCTCAGCACGCTGCGAACACAGACCTGTTTTCGTACCCCCGATGGACGCTTCTACGGCTGGGAAGGCACCTTCGACGACATGGGTTGCTGCCTGGGATCCTGCACCCACGTATGGAACTATGAGCAGTCCACGGCGTTCCTCTTCGGCGATCTCTCACGCACTATGCGCGACGTTGAATTCAGCCACGCCACCAACGACGCCGGCCTGATGTCTTTCCGCATCGACCTCCCGCTCACAGAGCGATCCCACAACTGGGGGTTCGCCGCGGCCGACGGTCAGATGGGCTGCATCATGAAGTTATACCGCGACTGGCAACTCTGTGGCGACGACGACTTCTTACGCGCTCAGTGGCCGGGGGCCCGCCGGGCGCTCGAGTTCTGTTGGATCGACGGTGGCTGGGATGCCGACCAGGACGGCGTGATGGAAGGCTGCCAACACAACACCATGGACGTCGAGTACTACGGGCCGAATCCGCAGATGACCGGCTGGTACCTGGGCGCGCTCCGCTCGGCTGAAGAAATGGCCCGCCACCTCGGCGAAGATGAGCTGGCCGAAAAGTGCCGCCGGCTTTTCGAGAGCGGCCGCGACTGGATGGACGCCAACCTGTTCAACGGCGAATACTACGAACACGAAGTCCGTCCCCAGCCTGACCTCACGAAGATAGCCCCCGGACTCCGCCACGAGACTATGGGCGCGCGAGACATGAACGCCCCCGAACTGCAGCTAGCCTCCGGATGTCTCGTCGACCAGCTGGTCGGCCAGTCCTTCGCCTTCGTTGCCGGGCTTGGCTACCTGCACGATCCCGAGAAGATCGACGCCACGCTGCAGGCGATCATGAAATACAACTTCCGTGACAGCCTCAGCTCCCACTTCAATCACATGCGCGACTTCGCCCTCGGTGACGAGGCCGCCCTGCTCATGGCCAGCTACCCCCACGATCGGCCCGAGCGCCCCTTCCCCTACTACAACGAAGTCATGACGGGCTTCGAGTACACCGCCGCCATCGGCATGCTCTACGAGGGGCAGCACAAGGACGGTCTGCGGGTCATCGAGGCCGTCCGCGAGCGCTACGACGGACTCCGCCGCAGTCCCTTCGACGAGGCAGAGTGTGGTCACCACTACGCTCGGGCCATGATCGCCTGGGCCGCCGTCCTCGCCCTCACCGGTTTCCAATATTCCGGCGTGAGCAAGTCGATGACCTTCGCTGCCCATCCCGGTTCCCACTTCTGGTCTAACGGCTCCGCCTGGGGCGTCTGCCGGCAGTCGTCACCGAACGGTTCCACCGCTGTGGAACTCGAAGTGCTCGGTGGTTACGTCGAGCTTTCCCATTTCGCCCTCACCGGCGTCGGCGAGGTCACATTCGACTCCCCCACCGTCGTCAACGCCGGCGATACCTTCGACATGCGTCTGGGGTCCTGAGAGCCTTCGGCGGCCGGAACCGATCTCCGCGACGACGAATACGTAAAAGGCAAAGGAGGCTTGATATACCTTCCGCGGGTCGGAGGCGGCGCCGCCCGGGTGCGATTCCCCCGGGCCTGACTAGCTCTCCCTTGTACGCGTGCGGTCGCGGAAGCCTCTAATCCCGATGGCTGTGAAGCCCGCGCCGTCAATCTTCCGCTTGTCCGGGGCATCAATAGCTCTTGGTGCAGAGGCTAAGGAGGAATCACCGGTGCGGCGGCGTGGACCTTAGAACCCACGAGGGACGGAAGGCACCGGTCCGATGGCGGTTGATATCGGGGGCGCTGTGACGGGAAATACCGACGAGCGCCCGGTGGCGACGCTGCTGACCAGCACCTGGCCGAGCGCGACGCCTATGTGTTTCGCCAGCTTTACGGGACGCCGGTCTGGGCGTCGCGGGCCGGCGCCGGGCAGAACGCGGGCGCACCGGATCACTTCTTCGACGACGTCGATTCGCTACTGGGTGGGCTGCGGGCAGTGCAGATCGCCAAGTCGTTCGTGGGCGAGGCGGCGTTCTTGCTGGATGCAGCGGACGGGGAGAGGGCGCTGTTCACCGGCGACGCCATTGAGGGACCGATACCGGGCAACGACTGGCAGGTGTCGCTGCAAATGTACGGGGACCCGGCGCCAGAGATATTCCGAGATCGATTCTGCCGCGTCCTGAACAAGTCCTTCAACGTCGTCTTTGATGGGCATGGGTAGCCGCTCCGGGACGATCCCCACAGCGCAATAGCCGACCTCTTGGCCGGCGGCGAGTTGGCATACATGGACGAACCGGCGGCACAGTTGCCCAGGCGTCATTCGAATACATCCGGCTGACGTAGTCGGCGCGACCGCCCAGAATAGTGACTGGCCGACCGGAGACCGATACTCCCGAACCTGCAGTTGCCGCGCAGAATGCGGCTGTGGTGGATGCACCTGATCTAGACCGACTACTGTCCAACTCGAACCGTCAGCGTGGAAGCTCAAGCGAAAACTACAAGACCTAGTGAGGCTCATCGTTAGCTAACTGAAGAAGGTCATTGGGGCTCGACATGCGTGGGGTTGGCCGGCCCGGTCGAGTTGGCAGGTGACCTGCGGACCCGTTGCCAATGAAACTCCGGCCACCAGAGGATAGAGGCGACCAGCTGTTGCCACGCGGCTTGCCGCCCCATAGGAGCGAAGGCGGCCTCCGGGCGCGGGACGACACGGCTTGGCACGACTGTTTACGGACTGGAAGCCCGTTGCTTTTTCAACTGAACTACAGGGCTTGACATGTCCAAATGTCATGCTCAAAAGGTACTCGTGGATGCACCGCCGATGACACTATACGTGAACAGGTTCCTGACATAGTGCGCCTCTGTGCGCCAGAACGCAGGGGCCGGAATACTTGGTAACGAACGAGGCCTTCGGTTCAACTCCGGATGTGGGCTCCGATCCGCTCCGCCCTTGTACGGCGTGGCGCCGCGAAATCGGTTTTCTGGTTGCCGCACGTCCTACGCGGATGCAACAATTCTCGTTGGCCTTCCGGGGGACCGTAGCGATCCCGACCTCACCCAAATCACAGGAGCCTCCCATGGCGGTTCGCGAAGACATCAGGAACCTGGCGATCATCGCCCACGTCGATCACGGTAAGACCACCCTGGTCGACGCGATGCTGCGCCAGGCCGGCGCGGTCGAGCGCGCGAGCCAGCTCGTCGATCGCGTCATGGACTCCATGGACCTCGAAAAAGAAAAAGGCATCACGATCCTGGCCAAGAACACCGCCGTCACCCATGCCGGGATCAAGTTCAACATCATCGACACTCCCGGCCACGTCGACTTCGGCGGCGAAGTCGAGCGCGGTCTCGCTATGGCCGACGGCGCTCTCCTGCTCGTCGACGCCAGCGAAGGCCCCCTGCCCCAGACTCGCTTCGTGCTGAAGAAGGCTCTCGAGAGCGACCTCCAGATAATCCTCGTCATCAACAAGGTCGACCGGCCCGACACTCGCATCTCCGAGGTTGTCGACGAGGTCTACGAACTGTTCTTCGATCTCGGGGCCGAGGAGGGCCAGATCGACTTTCCGATCGTCTACTGCGTCGCTCGGGACGGCACCGCCTCGCTGGAGGCTGACTCCCGCGGCGCCGACCTGGCCCCGCTTTTTCGGCTCATGGCCGAGCACATCCCGGCGCCCACCTACGAGGGCACCGGGCGGCTCCAGGCCCTTGTCACCAACCTGGACGCCTCCGCCCACCTCGGCCGCCTCGCCGTCTGCCGGGTGATAGAGGGCGAAATCGCCCTCGGCCGGCGCGTGGCCCACTGCCGGCGCGACGGTAGCGTCGAGTCCGCCAAGATCACCGCCCTCTGGATCACCGAGGGACTCGAGCGGGTCAAAGTCGAGCGCGCCGCGCCCGGCGACATCATCATCGTCGCCGGGATCGCCGACATAACCATCGGCGAGACCCTGGCCGATCCAGAAACCCCCGAGCCGCTGCCCGGCATCGACATCGACGAACCGACCATGTCCATGACCCTCGGCATCAACACCTCGCCGCTGGCGGGACGCGAAGGCAAGAAACTCACTTCCCGGCTGCTACAAAATCGCCTCGAAGCCGAAGTCGTCGGCAACGTCTCTATCCGCATCAGTCGCTCCCAGAGTTCCGACGCCTGGATCGTCGAGGGCCGCGGTGAACTGCAACTTGCCGTGCTCGTCGAGACCATGCGCCGCGAAGGCTTCGAGTTGACCGTCGGCAAACCCGAAGTCCTCACCCGGGAGGTCGACGGCGCCCTCCACGAGCCAATCGACAATGTCTTCATTGAAGTTCCGCAGGATTTTGTCGGCGCCGTCAGTCAGAGCCTGGCCGCCCGGAAGGGCCAGATGCGGCACATGACCAACCACCGTAACGGTGGCGCCTACCTGGAATTCGAAGTCCCGGTGCGCGGATTGTTCGGCTTTCACACCGACTTCATGACCTGCACCAGCGGCACCGGAATCATGAACCGCACCTTCGCCCGTTATCAGCCGTGGCTCGGCGAGATCCGTACCCGTGCTACCGGCAGTCTGGTCGCCGACCGGGCCGGGGCGTCCACCGGCCACGCGCTCTTCAGCCTGCAGAAGCGCGGCAGCATGTATATCCCGCCTGGGGTCCCGGTCTACGAAGGTATGATCGTCGGCGAGAACACCCACTCCGAAGACATGGACGTCAACCCCACGCGGGAAAAGAAGCTCACCAACATGCGCAAGACCGGCTCCGACAGCGCCGAGGACCTCACTCCCTACACCCGGCTGTCCCTCGAGCAGACTCTCGGTTTCCTGGGTGTCGGCGAGTGTGTCGAAGTCACCCCGCGCTCCCTGCGCATGCGCAAGGCGATCCTCGATGTCCAGACCCGCAGCCGCCGGTCCAAGAAGGCCGCCCTCGCCGGTTCCTGATCCCGCCATCTGGCTGACGTCCGCCTGCCCCGGAGAGCTACCATGACGGGGCGTCCTCCCGGACGGCGGGCTCGGGACAATCTCCAAACAGCGGAAGGCAGCGACCCATGGCCGACGCGACCACCATCCACCACCTGCAGGACCTGACCCGCGACGAGACCGCCCGCATCGCCCCCGGTGCCCTTGCCGTCTTCCCCACCTCCTCCACCGAGCAGCACGGTCCCCACCTCGCCGTCCGCGTCGACGCGCGACTGGTTGGCGAAGTCGTCGATCACGCCATGCGCCACGTTTCCATCGCCCGCCCCATCGTGCTCATCCCGCCGCTCGTCTTCGGCGCCTCCGATCACCACCGTCCCTGGTCCGGGACGCTTTCGCTAAAACTGGAAACCTACATGCGCGTCGTCCGCGATATTTGCGAATCTCTGCACCTCAACGGGTTCCGCCGCCTCCTCCTGATCAACGGCCACGGCGGCAATGACGCCCCCAACAAGGTCGCCACCCGCGACGTCGCCAATCGCCTCGATATCCGCATCGAATCCCATTCCTACTGGGACATCAACCGGGAGGCGCTGGCGGCGGTCGCGCCGGCCGAGTTCGGCTCCCTGCCTGGCCACGCCGCCGATTTCGAGACCTCCTGCATGCTTGCCGTCGATCCCGACTCCGTCCGCTCCGATTACCGGACCCTGCTGGATGCAGCCATGGCCGCAACAATCGACGGCGAAACCCCCGGCTTCGGGGTAGCCGGACCCGCCGCCAAACCCACCCTCGGTTTCTCCGATGACTCGGTCCACGCCAACGCCGAACTCGGCGAAGCCTTCCTGGATCGCGCCGCCCACAGCCTGGCGCAATACATCGATCGCGAGTTTGCCGGCTAGCTACGGATCCGAGCCGGTCGCCTCAGTCCAGCGCTTCTCCCACACGGTCACCCACGCCCCCGACCGCTGCCTCCCGTTCCAGCCGCCTAGCTCAGGCCGCGACACTGCGCGCAGCGATACCTGACCCGCTCAAGCACCCCGTCGAAGCCCCAGCCGTCCTGGCGCAGCACTTCCACCGCGGTGCCGCCGACGTGTTCCGCCTGGTTGATACCGGGTTCGCCCCCGACGAAGAAGCCCCCGAACTCGATCTCGCCGACGCCATTGTCGCGCTCGACTCGTAGGGAGCCCTCCCTTCCGACCATCCTGGTGTTCGAGCCACCCGCTCGCCTAGTTATCATGGATTCCATGAGTTCCACCAACCCGGGCAGCCCCGCCCCCACCATCCTCTGGCGTCCCGATGCCGACGCTCGCGAGCGCACCCACCTGGGGAAATTCTGGGATCTCGCCGAACAGCACTCCGGGCAAGACCTTCCCGACTACGCCCGGCTGCACCGCTGGTCCATCAACGACCGCGAGGCCTTCTGGGGGCTCTACGCCGAATTCGCCGGCATCGAATTTACTACCCCCGCGGACCGCACCCGGGGCCCGGACCGCATGCCCGGCACCGAGTGGTTCCCCGGCGCCCGCCTCAACTACGCTGCCAATCTTTTGCAGCGGCGGGACGACCACCCGGCCATCATCGCCCGCGACGAATCCGGCGCCACCCGCACCCTCACCTACGCCGACCTTTACGACGAAGTCGCCACCTGCGCCGCCGCGCTGCGCGAAGCCGGCGTCGCGGAGGGCGACCGCGTCGCCGCGTTCATGGCCAACGTCCCCGAGACCGTCATCGCCTTCCTCTCCACCGCCTCCATCGGCGCCATCTGGAGTTGCTGCTCACCCGACTTCGGTGCTGCCGCCGCCGCCGATCGCCTCGGACAGATCGAACCAAGAGTGCTCTTTGCCAACGACCGCTACCTCTACGGCGGCAAGGAATTCGACTGCCGTCCCACGCTGAGGACCCTGCTCGCGGCCATGCCTACCGTCGAAACCGCCATCCTCGTGCCCTACGATTCCGCCACCGGCACCACCCCCGAGCCCGGCTGGCGCGCCTGGGGTGATTTTACGGACCGTGCGATGGCGGAAATCGACTTCGCCCCCCTCCCCTTCGATCACCCCCTGTACATCCTCTACTCCTCCGGCACTACCGGACCGCCTAAGTGCATGGTCCATGGCGCCGGCGGCAGCCTAATCCAGCACCGCAAAGAGCATCAACTGCACACCGACCTCCATGAAGACGATGCGCTGCTTTACATAACTACCTGTGGCTGGATGATGTGGAATTGGCTCGTCTCGGCCCTTGCCGGCGGGACGACCGTCGTCCTCTACGACGGCAGTCCCGGGCACCCGGACCTCGAGGCCCTGTGGCGTCTGGCCGCCGAACTCGGTGTCACCGTTTTCGGCACCAGTGCCCCATTCATCGAAGCCGGCCTGCGCGTCGGCCTCTCGCCGCGCGACAACACCGATCTCTCCCGCCTGCGCGCCGTCCTTTCCACCGGCGCGCCGCTGTCCCCGGCCGGGTTCCGCTGGACCCACGAGCACCTCGGCGAGCACGTCCAGATGGCCTCCATCTCCGGTGGAACCGATATCGTCTCCTGCTTCGTCCTCGGTAATCCGTTGCTACCGGTCTACGAAGGCGAGATCCAGTGCGTCGGACTCGGCATCGACGTCGTCGCTCTGGACGAGGACGGCCGCGAAGTAATCGGCGAAAAGGGCGAACTTGTCTGCCGGCGGCCGTTCCCGGCCATGCCGATCGCATTCTGGAACGATCCCGACGGCAGCAACTACCGCGACGCCTATTTCACCGAATATCCGGGAATGTGGCGCCACGGCGACTTCGTCGAGATCACCGAGCGCGGCACCGTCATCATCTACGGCCGCAGCGACGCCACTCTCAAGCCCAGCGGTGTCCGCATCGGCACCGCCGAAATCTACCGCCCGCTCCAGCGCTTCCCGTGGATAACCGGCGCCGTCGCCAGCGCCATCGCCGAAGACCGCGGCGACCAGATCGCCCTCTTCGTGCAACTCTCCGCTGGCGAGGACCTGACCGACGCTCGGGTCGATGAGATCCGAGCCACGATTCGCCGCGAAGCCTCACCCCGACATGTTCCGCGCCACGTATTGCCGGTGACCGATATCCCTCGCACCCACAACGGCAAGATCGCCGAGACCGCTGTTACCCGGGTCCTGCGTGGCGATCCCGCCGACAACCGCGCCGCCCTGGCAAACCCCGAATGTCTGGACGAATTCGCCGCCGCCCGCGGAACTCTCCTGAAAGTGCAGCAATAGATGGCCCGTGAGCCTGTAATCATCCTTGCCAAACGCGCCGCCATCGGCCGCCTCCTGGGCGGTCTCGGCGACCTGTCCGCCGTCGATCTCGGCGAGCAACTGACCCGCCAGACTATGGCCGCGGCCGGCGTCGATCCCGCCGCCGTCCAGCAAACGATCCTCGGCTGCGTCCTGCCGGCCGGCCAGGGTATGAACGTCGCCCGCCAGGTCGCCATTGCCGCCGGGATCTCCGATTCCCGGCCGGCCTTTACCATCAACCAAGTCTGCGGCAGCGGACTCAAGAGCGTTGAACTTGCTGCTCAGCAGATACGCCTCGGTGAGGCCGATCTGGTCCTTGCCGGCGGCATCGAGAGCATGAGCCGCGCGCCTTTTCTCCTGCAGGGTTGGCGCGGCGGGCAATACTCCGACACCACCCTCCTTGACAGCCTCTACCGCGACGGCCTCCTCGACAGCTTCGAGGGCATCCACATGGGCATCACCGCCGAGCGCCTGGCCGCCGATTTCGCCATCAGCCGGGAGGCGCAGGACGCCTACGCCGCCGAGAGCCAGTCCCGCTACTGGGACGCCCGCGAATCCCTCGCCGACGAAATCCTGCCCATCGATGCCGCGGCCGGCCCCTTCTCTGAGGACGAGCACCCGCGGCGCACCTCGCCTGAAAAGCTCGCCAATCTCGCCCCCGCCTTCCAGCCCGACGGCAGCGTCACCGCCGGCAACTCTTCCGGGCTCAACGACGGTGCCGCCATCGTCC
>CAZVZW010000076.1:0-8806 GCA_964631365.1 uncultured Chloroflexota bacterium
TTGTCCAGACCCTCAACGACAAGCTCGAAGACCTCGAAATGAAGGCCGTCTACCGGATCTTCGCCGACCACGAAGCCGAGGGCCGCGCGATGCTCAAGCGCGAAGCGATCGACCTGTCCGACATCGAAGTCCGCTACGAGGCCGACATGGTCTACGACGGGCAGGTCCACGAAGTGCTCACCGCGCTGCCCGCCGGGGCCACCGACCGCGCCGCCATCCGCGCCGCCTTCGAGCGTGCCTACACCCGCCAGTACGGCGACAACCTCAACGAAGGCCCCGTCCGCATCCGCACCCTGCGCACCGCCGTCATCGGCCTGCGGCCCGGATTCAACCTGCCCGGCGCCGCGCCTTCCGGCGGCTCCCTCAACACCGCCCGCAAAGAGACCCGCCCGGTCTATTTCGAAGGCGGCTTCCTTGATACGCCAATCTACGAACGCAACCAACTCCCCGCCGGGGCCGAAATGACCGGACCGGCCGTCATTGAGCAGTCCGACGCCACCACCGTCCTCGAACCCGGCACCGTCGCCCGCGTCCACTCCAACGGCTGCCTGATCATCGAGGGGGCCCCATGAGCGTCGATCCCCTGACCCTGGCGGTCGTGCGCGGCGGACTCGAACAGATCGCCGAAGAGATGGACCTGACCATGCAGCGGACCGCCTTCTCGCCGGTGATCTCCGAGGCCAACGACTTCGCCAACGGCATCTATGAGGCCGACAACGGCGAGGTCGTCGCCCAGGGACGCTGGGGACTGGCGCTCTTCATCGGCGTCATGCAGTTCACCACTCAGGCCGTCCTGCGCACCGTCGACCGCGACGACATCCACGAGGGCGATATCTTCTTCGTCAACGATCCCTATTCCGGCGGCACCCACCTGATGGACGTCGGCATGGTCAAGCCGTTCTTCCACGATGGTGAGGTTTTCGTTTTCCTCTCCAATCGCGGCCACTGGCCCGACATCGGCGGCATGGTCCCCGGCGGCTTCGCCAGCAGCACCACCGAGGTCTACCAGGAAGGACTGCGCATCCCGCCGGTCAAGCTCTTCAATCGCGGTATCCTCAACGAAGATCTCCTCAAGTTTGTCCTCGCCAACATCCGCGTGCCCCGCGAACGCCGCGGCGACATCCAGGCCCACTTGGCCGCGTTCGAGGTCGGCGAGCGTCGCCTGCGCAAGCTCCTGGATCGCTACGGACCCGACACCATCCGCACCTGCATCGCCGAACTGAAGGACCGCTCCGAGACCCAGATGCGCTCCTATCTCGACGAGATCCCCGACGGGCTCTACGAGTACACCGACCACCTGGACAACGACGGAATCGGCCACGAACCGCTACGCATCAACCTCAAGATGACCGTCAGCGGCAGCGACGCCCACCTGGATTTCTCCGGCAGCTCACCGCCCTGCCAGGGGCCGATGAACAGCGTCGTCAGCGCCGCCACCTCCGCCTGCTACCTGGGCTTCCGGCACATCTTCCCCGAGGTCCCGGTCAACGCCGGCTGCTTCAAGCCGCTCACCATCGACATCCCCGAATCGACCTTCCTCAACGCCCAACTACCGGCCCCGGTCGCCGGCTGCTCTTCCGAGGTCTCGCAGCGCGTCGGCGATGTCGTCATGGGCGCCCTCGAGCTGGCGGTTCCCGAGCGCGGCGGAGCCGGTATCTTCGGCACCATCACCAATCAATCCATCGGCGGCATCGACGAGCAGGTCGGCCCCTACGTCATGTACATGTTCAACGGCGGCGGCTACGGCGGTCATCACGAAGGCGACGGCCTCATCTACGGCGCCCCGATCATCAGCGTCGCCCGCTCGCAGCCCGTAGAGCTATACGAGCAGCGCTACCCGGTGCGCATTCGCAAGTTCGCCATCCGCGAAGAGTCCGCCGGAGCCGGTGAGTACCGCGGCGGCTTCGGCGCCATCATCGAAACCGAGTTCACCCGCGGCGTCGGCACCGCCTCGGTCATCGGCGATCGCGGCGTCTTCTCCCCCCGCGGCATCCACGGCGGCGGCGACGCCGCCAACTGTCGTATCGAGTTCATCCGCGGCGACCAGGTCTACATCCCGCGCCACGGGATCAAAGACAGCGGCATCCGCCTGGACCCCGGCGACCTGATCCGCCTCTATACCCCGGGCGGCGGCGGCTACGGCGATCCCCTCGGCCGCGACCCGATCCGCGTGGCCGCCGATGTGCGCAACGAACTGATCGGCCGCGAGACTGCCCGCGATGTCTACGGCGTCGTCTTCACGGGCGACGGACTCGAGATCGACGAACCCGCCACGCGTGAACGCCGCGCCGAACTGCGCAACGCCGACAACCAACCCGCCTAGCGGTGGTAAGAGGTCGCGCCCGCGCCTGCACTTCCTCGTCGTAGTTCAGTTCCTTCCCCCACTGGCGCGGCCCGGCGCTGATCTTCTACGCCGTCCTCGCCGTAGCCCTGCTCACCGCTATCGGTCGCATGACCGCCGCCCGCCTCGACGACACCCGCTATCAACTGGTCGGGGTCATGGAGCACCCGGGCCGACCCGACGACGACGCCTCGACCGGGTAGCCGCCGCACATTCCGCCCAAATGGTTTGCGCCACGCCGCCGGCAGTGCAGACTTGGGAACGCCCTCCCCGGCAAACAAACCCACGAAAGAGCAGGCACCCGCTGACGCCATCCGGCCATTCCGCATCTCCCCTCGCCGCCACCTTCGGCCGGCGCTGCCTGCTGGCCGCTCTGGCCGTCGGCACGTTCGTGCTCGCTGGTTGCGGCCCGGGCGTCGGCACCACTGCTGACACCACCACCGTAATCGAGGCGACTCCCACCGAAATCGTCGTCTTCGCCACCGGCGCCGAATACGTCGTCGGCGAGAACCGCTTCTCCTTCGGGCTCTTCAGCCACGACAACGTTTTCATTCCCGGAGCCACCGTCCAGGTCGACTTCTACCAACTCGACACCGGCGAGCCGGTCCTGCGTTCCTCGGCGCCCGCCGTCTACCGCGAGACCGTCGCCGAGACCCGCCACTTCCACGACGACGGCGAAGATCACCTCCACCAGGAGGCCACCGGCGTCTACGTCGTCGATGCGGCGCAGTTCGACGCACCCGGCATCTGGGGTGCGCGCATGGAAGTCACCATGCCCGCCACCGGCGCCCTCGAACACCCGGCCCTGGCGCTCGAAGTGCGCGCCGAACCGGCCGCCGTCGCCGTCGGCGAACCGGCCCCAGCAAGCCAGACCCCCACCACGAATTACGGAGCCACCCTCGACGCCGTCTCCACAATGCTCGAACCGGTCCCCGCCTTCTACGAACAAACCGTCGCCGAGGCCCTGGCCACCGGCCGCCCACTCGTCGTCGCCTTCGCCACCCCCGCCTTCTGCGTCAGCCGCATGTGCGGCCCGGTCATGGACGTCGTCGCCGCGGTCCACCGCGACTACGGCGACCGCACCCGGTTCGTCCACGTCGAGCCTTACGACCTGGAATCCGCCCGCACCACCGGCCGCCTGAAACTGACCACCGCCGCCAACGAATGGCGCCTACCCACCGAGCCTTGGGTCTTCGTGGTCGGCGCTGACGGGATCGTGCGGGCGCGGTTCGAGGGCCTGTTCGGCGCCGATGAACTCGTTACCGCACTGAAGCCCCTACTCAACTAGCCCCCCGGAAAGTCACCCCGGCCAGCCGCCGACTCGCCCGCTATGGTTGCATGGCCCCAACCAGCCGCCACCGAAAGCAGGACCCCATGGCGACCATCGACTGGACCGGCGAAAACCCCGGATTGCTCCTCCGCGAGGGCGACGACAGCCCCACCACCACCCTGGCCAGCCTCTTCCGGGTGGTCCGCTCGCCGTATGGTTACGGCCACGACACCCTCCTGCTGCGCAACCCGCAAACGCCGGGCACCGGCAACGCCTGCTACACCGACAACCCGGAACTCGCCGCCTGGTTGCAGGAGCACTTCCTGCGCCATTTCGAGCCCTCCCTGGTCGACAACCAGCCCGATGACACCCCGACCGGGATACATCACCTGCTATCAATCTTCGTGGACGCCGGCGACGCGGAAATCCTGGTCAACGGCGAGAAACTGCCCGGCAAGCCGATGCCCCGGAGCGTCGTCGGACGCGACGTCACCAGCGCCCTCCTGGCCTTCTCCGAAACCTGGATCCGCAACTAGGCGCGGGCTTCCCACCGCCTACCGCGAATCGGCCGTCCGGTTCCGAGTGTGGTGATTCGACCCGATCAGCCAGTCCCGCAGCGCTCCCAGCAGCCGATCTTTGGTCGCCGCGTGGGCCGGGTCGTCCCAGAGGTTTTCGATCTCCTCCGGGTCGTTTTCCAGGTCGGTCAGCACGCCGTCCTTATGACCCAGGAAGTGCACCAGCTTCCAGGACTTATCGCGAATCATCGTCGCGAAATCGGTATTGGTCACGTAGAAATCGCGGCCATGCTCACTGAAGACATACTCGCGCCCGCCGGCGCCGACTTCGCCGTCCAGCAACGGCATTAGCGACTGCGCCTCCACCGACTCGTCCGGTTCCAGCCCGGCCAGCTCCAGGATCGTCGGCCCCACATCCATCGTCTGCACCAGGTCGTCCAGTTGCCGCCCGCCGACAAAGCGCCCCGGCGCCCAGACGATGCAGGGCGTGCGCACCACCGGCTCGTAGAAGGTGAACTTCTGGCTGTGGCCGTGATCGCCCAGGTTGTCGCCGTGATCCGAGATGAAGATGATGACGGTGTTGTCTAGGTAGTCGTTGCGCTCCAGGGCGTCGATCAGCTCGCCGATCTTCTCGTCGATCATCGTCACGTTCGCCAGGTAGTAGGCGCGCTGGCGATGGCGCTGCTCGCGGTCCGGGTTTTCCAGGTGGCACACCGCATCCGGGTTGTAGCCCAGCATCTTCTTGCGGGTGGCCCGGTAGGTCGCCGGCTGCGAAGCGATCTCCGCCTCGGTGAAGTCCTGGATCGGCAGATCCTTCCCCAGGTACGGCGCAGCGTAGCTTTCCACCGGGTCGTAGGGCGGGTGCGGCCCGGGGAAGCCCAGCGACATGAACAGCGGCACCGTCTTCGGCTGGTAGTCCAGCCACCAGATCGCCAGGTCGCCCACAAAGTTGTCCGGGTGCATGTCCTCGGGCAGCGACCATTCGTAGGCGCCGAGGCGCTCCTGCCAGTCCGGCCACTCGGCGTACGTGGCCCGGCTCGGCTTGGTCAGCCCGCGCGCCCGCAGCACCTTGTCCCACTCGTCCACGTACCAGCGATCGCCGCGATATCGGTCCTTGTTCTCCACCACGTAGCGCTCGTGAAAGCCCAGCGGCGTCTCCCAGGGCATGGTGTGCATCTTGCCGACGTTCACGCAGTGGTAGCCGACATCGGCCAGTTGCTCGACCCACGAATGCGTCCAGACATCCATGTTTTCGAGCACGCCGGTCGTGTGCGGGAAGTAGCCGGTGAAGATGCTGGCCCGCGACGGCGCGCACGACGGCGCCGACACGAAACTGCGCGTAAACGCCACCCCTTCCTCGACCAGCCGGTCCAGGTTGGGCGTGTCCATGTAGTCGAACCCCAGCGCAGCGATAGTGTCGAATCGCTGCTGGTCCGTATGGATGAAGACGATGTTCGGACGATCAGCCCCCATCAGTCGCCGTCGCCGTCACCGGGCAGCGCCCCCGGGTTGCCGCTGACTGTCCCGTCCAAACTGACCCACGGCGAGCGCAGGTGATTCCGCCACGTCCGTCCCTGCGCCACGCTACGCACGAACCAGCGATGGATCACTCCCAGCAGCACCGCCCGGTGGTCGGCCAGTTCCGGGTCGTCCCAGAGATTGTTCACCTCGTCCGGGTCGTCGATCAAGTTATAGAGCTGCCCGCCCGAGTCGCCGACGAACTCCACGATCTTCCATTCGTCATTGCGGGCGCACATCACGAATTCGCTGTGCCGCAGGACGCCGTCGCGGGCCAGTTCGGTGAACACGAATTCCCGCCCGGTGGCGTCGGGATCACCCTCCAGCAGCGGCAGCAGCGACTCCGCCTCCATGGTCTTCGCCGGCTCCACGCCGGCCAGTTCCAGGATCGTCGGGCCCAGGTCGAACCACTGGCATAGGTCCTCAATCTTCTTCCCGGCCTCGAACCGGCCCGGCGACCAGACAATCGCCGGCACCCGGGTGACGATGTCGTACATGCTCCACTTCTGGTTCAGCCCATGGTCGCCCAGGCAGTCGCCGTGGTCCGAAGTGAAGATCACCACCGAGTTCTCCAGGTAGCCCTTCGCCTCCAGCGACTCCATGATCTCGCCGACCTTCTCGTCGATCATCGTCACGTTGGCCATGTAGAAAGCCCGCTGGCGCTGGCGACGCTCGTCCGAGGCATTCGGGTCAAACGCCACCGCGTCGTGCTCGCGCTGGACGAAGTTGCCGCGCAGCTTCTTCAGCCCGTCCGGCTGGGCCTCCATCTCGGGCTCGGTCGCCGGCAGGATTCCCATGTCCTTTTCCATGTACGGCTCGATGTAGCGCTCCACCGGGTCATAGGGCGGATGCGGCCCTGGAAAGCCGATCTCCAGGAACAGCGGGCTGGTCGGCGGGGGGGCCTTCTCCAGCCACCACAGTGCCGCGTTGCCGACAAAGAAGTCCGGGTGCATGTCTTCGTCCACCGGCCACACAAACGCGCCCAGCGAGTCCTTGTAGTCATCGCGCTCGCTATACACGTCGCGCCCCGGCTTGCGAATCCCCTGCGCCAGCAATGCCTTGTCCAACTCGTCGTAGAAGCGGAATGGATCGCGCACCCGGTCCTTGTTCTCGACAACGTAGCGCTCGTGAAAGCCAAACTCACCCTCATAGGGACCAGTGTGCATCTTGCCGATGTTCACGTTGTAGTAGCCGGCCGCCGCCAGGTCCTCGACCCAGGTGTGCGACCAGACCTCGCCGTTGCGCATCACCCCGGTGTTGTGCGGCCAGTAGCCGCTGAACAGGCTCGCCCGCGCCGGCGCGCAAACCGAGGCGTTGATGAAGCAGTTATTCAGACTCACGCCCTCGCGGACCAGGCGGTCGATATTCGGCGTGTCCATGTAGTCGAAGCCCAGCGCGTTGATCGTGTCGAAGCGCTGCTGATCCGTGATGATCAGGATGATGTTCGGCGGGCCGGCGGGGCTCTCAGACATGAAGGTCGCTCCGGATCGTGGGGGCCGCGTTCTTCAGGCTGGCCCGGACACTGCTGCGCACGTACCAGACATGGATCGCGTCCAGTAGTTCTCGCTGAATCGCGGCGTGCTCCGGGTCGTCCCAGAGGTTTTGCAGTTCGTCCGGATCGTTCTCCAGGTCGAACAGCTGACCGATGTTGTCGCCCAGGTATTCGACGCATTTCCAGCGCTCGTCGCGAACCATGATCGCGTACTCAATCGACTGCATCACCTGGTCGCGGGCGATCTCGGCGAACACCCGCGTGCGGCCGCTCGCCTCCGCCTCGCCGTCCAGCGCCGGCAGCATCGAGATCGCCTCGTAGTGCCGCGGCGCCTTCACCCCGGCCAGCTCCAGCATCGTCGGGCCGAAGTCGAACCACTGGTAGAAGTCGGCCACGTCGCGCCCGCCCGCAAACCGCCCCGGCGACCAGACCACCGCCGGGATGTGGACCGACTGCTCGTACATGTTCCATTTCTGGCTGATGCCGTGATCGCCCAGATTGTCGCCGTGGTCGGAGGTGAAGATCACCACCGAGTTCTCCAGCAGGCCGTTCCGCTCCAGCGAATCCAGGATATCGCCGACCTGGGCGTCGATCATCTCCATGTTCGCCATGTAGTACGCCCGCTGGCGGTGGCGATTCTCGTGCGAGGCGTGCGGATTGAACGACACGCTGTCGAAATCCTGATCCCGGTGCCCCTGACGGAACCCCTGCAGGCCGCGCGGCTGCGAGTCCATATCCTCCTGGGTCACCGGCAGGATCGGATACTTGCGCTCCAAGTACTTCTCCGCGTACTCCGCCGTCGGGTCGTAGGGCGGGTGCGGCCCCGGGAAGCCGATCTCCAGGAACAGCGGCTTGTCGATCGAGTACTGGCCGTAGCTGAGATCCAGCCAACGCACCGCCGTCTCGCCAACGAAGATGTCCGGGTGCAGGTGATCCGGCAGCGGCCATTCGTAGGCACCTTCGCGCTCCTCGTAGTTGGGGAAATCACGGGCGTAGCTGGTGCCGGTAGGTTTTTCGAGCCGGTGCGCCAGGATCGCCTTGTCAAGTTCGTCTAGGTACTTCACCGGCATCGCCGAGCGGTCTTTGTTTTCGACGATGTAGCGCTCGTGGAACCCCCACGGCGCGCCCATCGGACCGGTGTGCATCTTGCCGACGTTGACGCAGTGGTAGCCGGCATCGGCCAGCAGCGTCACCCAGCTATCGTTCCACCGCGAGCCGTTGTGCAGCGCCCCGCTGTTGTGCGGAGATAGCCCCGAGAACAGCGAGGCCCGCGTCGGCCCGCACACCGGCGAGTTCACGTAGCACTTCGAGAAGTTGACCCCCTCGTTTACCAGCCGGTCCAGGTTCGGCGTATCGACATAGTCGAAACCCAGCGCGTTGATGGTCTCATAGCGCTGCTGGTCGGTATTGATAAAGATGATGTTCGGTCGATCAGCCACGGGCCGCGCTCCTTCGGATTGTTTCCTGATACCGCTTGTCAAACCTCACCGCGCGCATCTCAGCCGACTTCTTCCCGGAGCACCGCCCACTCCTCGCTCATCGCGCCCTCCGCGCCGGCGATCGTGCTGGCCATGAACCAGCGCTGCATCTCGCGCAGCAACTCCTGCTTCCGCGCCGTCTGCGCCGGTTCGCCCCAGAGGTCATTCTCCTCGGCCGGGTCGGCGTTGAGG
>CAZVZW010000076.1:8816-9570 GCA_964631365.1 uncultured Chloroflexota bacterium
CGCGGATCACCACCCCCACCGCCGTCGACCGCATGATGCGGTCGCGGGCGTGCTCGCAGAACACATACTCGCGTCCCGCCGCATCGGCATCGTCACGCAGCGCCGGCAGCATCGAGATCGCCTCGAAGCGTTCCGGCACTTCCAGTCCCGCCAGTTCCAGCATCGTCGGGCCCAGGTCGAACCACTGGTACAGGTCGTCCACCACCCGCCCGCCGGCGAATTCGCCCGACGACCAGATCGCCGTCGGCACCCGTACGATCGTGTCGTACATATTCCATTTCTGCCCTAGACCATGATCGCCCAGGCAGTCACCGTGGTCCGAAGTGAAGATCACCACCGCGTTTTCGAGATAGCCGTTCTGGCGCAGCGACTCAAAGATCTCGCCGACCTTCTCGTCGATCATCGTCACGTTGGCCAGGTAGTAGGCCCTTTGCCGGTGCCGTTGTTCCGGGGTGGCCCGCGAGTTGAACGAAAGCGAATCGATGAACACGTCCTCCATCCGCTCGCGCAGCGCCTTCAGGGCCCGCGGCTGGCGGTCGCGCTCTTCCTCACTCGCGTCTTGAATCGGCAGGTCCTTCTCCAGGTACTCGCCGACGTAGCGTTCCACCGGGTCGTAGGGCGGATGCGGCCCCGGGAAGCCGATTTCCATGAACAGCGGCTTGTCCAGCGACGGATTCCGCCCGAGCCATTCCAGCGCGGCGTCGCCGACGAAGAAATCAGAGTGCAGTTCCTCCGGCGCCAGCCATTCGTTGGC
>CAZVZW010000077.1:0-9555 GCA_964631365.1 uncultured Chloroflexota bacterium
GGGTTCGGCTTGATGCCCTACCGGGTGTCGGAGGCGGCGTTGGAGATGAGTCGCGTCTGCACCGGTTGGTGGAGGAGCCGGTGGCGCTGGCTCGGGCGGCAAAGCAGAAGTAGGCGGGCGAGCGTCTAGAGAGCAGCGGCCGGGCGACGGGCGAGCAGCAGGAACATCACCGCGCTGGCGGCGGCGGCGGCGGCCAGGAACCAGCCCAGCGCCGCAAAACCGGCCGTGTTCAGGATGAGCCCGCCGGCGGCGGAGCCGAACATGATACCGCTGGAGAAACTGACCTGGGCCAGGCCGGTGACCGCGCCGCGGTCGTCGCCGGCGCTGTCAATGAGCAGCGACCAGACGGCGGTGACCCGCAGCCCATTGCCGAATCCCCAGATGCCGGACATCAACGCCATGAACAGCGGGCTGAGAGGGAAGGTGAAGAGCAGGAAGGCGGGCACGGCGAAGAGGATGGAACTGGTCGCCAGGACGGACCGCCGGCGGGCAGCGGCGAGACGGCCACCGAGAGCGACGCCGAAGAGACTTGTGATGGGCCCGACGGCAACAAGCAGGCCGACCGTGGCGGGGTCGAGTCCGTAGGCGTCGGCGGTGAACGCGCCGATGAAGGAATCAATACCGTAGCCGCCGGTGACGAAGATGAAGTTGGCGACGAGGATGAGCACGATGAAGCGGTTGCGCAAAGCCCGGACGGTGCCGGCGAAGACCATTTCGTAAAAGGAGACCCGGCGGACGTCGCGGCGGTGGACCTCGGGCAACAGCAGGGTCATGACGATGGCGGCGGCCAGGGTGATGGCTGCGCCGGCGGCGAAGGCCGCGCGCCAGTCGTAGGCCCCGGCAATGAAACCGCCAAGCAGCGGAGCGGTGATGAAGCCGAAGCGGGAAGTGGTGTTGAGCACGGCCATGCGGCGGTCGCGGAGCGGGGGTGGGTAGATGTCGGCGATGGCGCTGAACAGCTGTGGAAAGATGATGCCGTTGCCAATGCCGAGGATCGCGGTGCCGAAGGCGAGGATGGCGAAGTTGGGGGCCAGGACGACGATGGCGGACCCGGCGACGCGGATCCAGATGGCGGCGACAGCGGCGCGGCGCCGGCCGAGGCGGTCGGAAAGCGGCGCCAGCAAGACCGCGGCCACGATGGAGAGCAGTGTCTCGATACTCATCATCTGGGCGACGAGACCGAGGGAGATGTCGAAGTCTGCGGCGATCAGGTGCGGGATCGGCCCGTAATGCGCCGCAGGATTACGGTGGCGTAGGTGCCCAGCAGCAGAACCGGCAGGAAGGCGCGCCCGGGGTCCGCGGGTGACGAAATAGTTGGCGGGAGGGCGCTCAAAGGCGGGGGGGAATCGGAGGGCTAATTGGGAGAGTTCCTGAGGGGGCGTGGCGATGACGCGAGGCCGAAAGTAGGGTACTGCGGCGACCGGCGCTTGTCAGCCGGGGGTCGGAATAACAGGAAGAATAGAATCACGGACGGCTGCCGGAATTAGCGAAGGGCGAAATATGGCGGTACTGACCGTGGACTTCGTGGGGTTGGGATTGATGGGACCGCCGATGGTGCAGAACCTGCTGAAGAGCGGGCACGCGGTGGGCGGGGTAGAGGAGGACGTGGAAGCGGCGCGGCCGTTGCTGGATTGCATGGGCTCGGACATCGTCCACTGCGGTCCGGTGGGCACGGCGGCGAACAACGCGTCGCAGGGACGGTCGAGCGGCAGGCGGTGAAATCAAGGGAGTTCGCGCCGGGCTTCATGGTGCGGCTGGAGCAGAAGGACCTGCGGCTGGCGACGACATTCGCGTCGGAGTTCGGAGCGCTGGCGCCGCTGGGAGTGGCGGCCCACGCGATGCTGGCCCAGGCCGGGATGCGCGGCTACGCGGATGCCGATACCAGCTCGGTGCTGCGGCTGTACGAGGAAGCGGCGGGAGTGGAACTGGGCGGGACGCAGGGCGAGTGAGCGATTCGGAACTGAGCGCGGAACCGACGGAGCAGCGCCCGAACTATAAGTGGCTGGTGGCGGCGATCGTGGGCTCCGGGGTGTTCATGTCCACGCTGAGCCAGGGCAGACTGAACGTGGCCATGCCGACCATCGCCCGCGAGTTCGGGGTGGACCTGACGACCGTGCAGTGGCTGTCGCTGGGCTACGGACTGGGGATGACCAGTCTGTTGCTATCAATGGCCAGACTGGCGGACATCGTGGGTCGGCGGCGGATGTACCTGATCGGCTACACGATCTTCGGGGCCGGGGCGGTGCTCTGCAGCCTGATGCCGGACGTGTACCTGATCATCGCCGCGCGGGTCTTCCAGGGCATCGGCGCGGCGATGCTGGAATCGACCGGCGCGGCGCTGCTGGTGGCGGCGTTTCCGGCGTCGCAGCGCGGGCGCGCGATAGGCATCATCGGCAGTCTTGTCTCAACCGGCATCCTGATGGGACCGGTGATCGGGGGGTTGTTGACGGAGGTGGCGGGCTGGCGGGCGAACTTCCTGGTGGGGATGCCGGTGGCGCTGTTCGGGCTGATCGTCGGCGGGCGAATCCTGCGCGAGGCGCGGGGGGCGCGCGGTGAATCGTTCGACTACCTGGGCGGGGTGCTGCTGGCACTTTGGATCGCGCCGCTGATCTTCCTGCTGAACCAGGGGCAGCGGGTCGGCTGGAACAGCCCGCGGGTCGTGGCCAGCGGGGCGCTGTTCGCGATCGCGGCGATGAGTTTCTTCTACGTGCAGCGGCGGCGGGTGCAGCCGATCGTGGACCTGGCGATCTTCAAGGTAAGAGAGTTCAGCCTGGCAGTGGGAATCGCGCTGATGACCAGCACGGCGCGAGCCGGCAGCACGCTGCTGACCCCGTTCCTGCTGCAATTGCTGCTGGGGATCCCGGTGGGACAGGTGGGTTTCATGATGGCCCTGGTGCCGCTTGGCGGGGTACTGCTGGCTTTCGTGGGCGGGGCGGCAGCGGACTACTGGGGGCCGCGGCTGCCGTCGACGCTGGGGCTGCTGTTCATGGCCGTCGGGATCGCCAGTCTGGGCTTCGTGGAAAGCACCACCAGCCTAGTGAACGTGGGCGCGCGCCTGCTGGTGGTGGGGGCGGGGCAGGGGCTGTTTATCTCGCCGAACTCGAGTTCGATCATGGGCTCGCTGCCGCGCAGTAAGCTGGCGGTGGCGGGCGGCTTCCAGGCCTGGTCGCGGACCTTCGGGGTGTCGGTGGGGCAGGCGACCTGGGGGGCGATCTTCGCGGTGGTGGTAATCTCGGCCTCGGGCGTCCCGGTGGCGCTGGAGGCGGATACACAGTTCCTAGAGCAGGGCTTCCGGGCGGTCTATCTGAGCGCCGCCGGGATGTTGCTGCTGGCGGCGGGGCTGTCTTCCTTCCGGGGACGGGTGGACCGGCCGGAGGAACGGGCGACCAGCGCCTGATATGGTTCCCGGGCCGGCGGTCCGACCGAGAGAAATGGGGACGAGATGCGGATAACCGAGGTGGAGTCGATCGCGTTCACGGTGCCGACGGACACCCACCGGACCCGCTGGGGATACGGAGAACGCGACGGCGCGGAATGCGACACGACGACGCGAATCCTGCGGATCGGGACCGACGAGGGCGCGGAGGGCTACGCGGTGGGCGGCTACGGGGCCTATTTCCCGGCGCCGGAACCGGCGGTGGTGGACGCGCTGCTGAAGCCGCTCTTGCTGGGCGAGGACCCGCTGAACCGCGAACGACTGTGGCATTGGATGACCGCGCACATCGGCTTCGCCGAGCGAATGACCTCCAGCGTGGACATGGCTTTGTGGGATCTGCTGGGAAGGTTGAGCGGTCTGCCGGTGTACAAGCTGCTGGGCGGATATCGCGACCGGGTGCTGGCCTATTGCAGCACCGCGCCGAACCTAGGCGGGCCGGAGGTGTATGCCAAGCATGCGCTGGAGGCGAAGGAGCGCGGGTACAAGGCCTTCAAGGTGCACGCCAACATCTTCTGGGACCCGCACAAGCGGGGGCCAGCACCGGGCAAGCCAGCGTTCCCGAAGGAAGACATCGAGATCTGCCGGGCGGTGCGCGCGGCGGTCGGCGACGAGATGGTGCTGATGCATGATCCGTGGGGCGTCTACACGCTGCAGGAATCGCTGTGGGCGGGTCGCGAACTGGAAAAGCTGGGCTACTACTGGCTGGAACAACCGATGGAAGAACGGCGGATGGAGGCGTATGTGGAGCTGACCCGGGCGCTGGATATTGCGATCCTGGCACCGGAACTGGAGGAGGGCGGGCCATTCACGCGGTCATCGTGGATCAGGGCGGGAGCGGCGGACATGGGGCGGATGGACGTGGGGCTGGGCGGGATAACGGCGACCATGAAGACCGTGCACCTGTACGAGGCGTTCGGGCAGCAGTGCGAGATCCACGTGGGCGGGTTCGGCAACCTGGCGGTGCTAGGGGCGACGACCGAGGAGACCTGCGAGTACTACGAGCGCGGGCTGACGATTCCCGGGGTCGACCGTGACGCCACGCCACCCTACCTGCTGGCGCCTTGCGACCCGATGGACAAGGAAGGCTACGTGCAGATCCCGCAAGGACCGGGGCTCGGAATCGAGTTGAATTGGGACTACATCGATGCCAACCGGGTGGAAGGGTAGCGGCGGACGCGCCGCCGGGAAATCGCACGCCAAAGGAAAGGTCGTCGTCGTAATTCGCCCAGGGCTTGATGGTGGAAGAGTCGCACATATCCCGATACTCATCGGCGGGCGGATTCCGGCCGGCGTCGCGGGCGGCCGATCGCGGCGGAACCCGGGTCGATCGGCTATATTTCGGCCCGCGCGGATGCCGGTCCCGAAACGAGCGAGGTGATGGTTGTGGAGCGAGAACCCGAGGTCCTGGTGGTGGGCGCCGGCGTGGTGGGAGTGGCGACGGCCTACGCATTGTCGGAGCGGGGACGGCGGGTGGTGGCGATCGATGCCGGCGAGGTCGGCGCCGGTTGCTCGTACGGGAACGCCGGGCTGATCGCGCCGAGCTCCAGTATGCCGCTGGCCGCGCCGAACGTTCTGTCCCAGGGCCTGCGCTGGCTGCTGGACAAGGACAGCCCCTTCTACATCAAGCCACGCCTGGACCCGGCGCTCATTGCGTGGCTGCGGCGCTTCCGGGCCGCCGCCAACAAGCGGCAGGCCCACGCGGCGGTGCCGCTATTGCGGTCGCTGAAGCTGACCGGCCGCAAGATCTATGACCGGTGGACGGCGCTGACGGGAATGGAGTGTAACTACGCGCGGGAGGGTGTGATCCACGTCTATCGCTCGCGGGCCGGGTTGGCCGAGGCGGAGATGATGGCGCGGCATTTCCAGACGGACGTTTTGCCGTTTCAAGTGCTGGACGCCGACGCGCTACGCGCGAAGGTGCCGAATCTGCGCGGAGGCGTGGCCGGGGGGCTGCTGTTTGCCGAGGACGCGCGGGTGAACCCGGCGAAGTTTGTGACCGGGCTGGCGGGACTGGCCGAGGCGGCGGGGGCGACGTTTCTGGAGCGGACGGAGGCGATCGGATTCGCGACGAGTCGCGGGCGGATCACCGCCGTGGAGACGACCAAGGGTGAGTTTCGACCGGCCCAAGTGGTGCTGGCGGCGGGGGCGTGGTCGCCGGGGGTGGTGCGCGATCTGCGCCTGAAATTACCGATCCAGGCGGCCAAGGGCTACAGCCTGACCTTCAACCGGCCGGAGGGCTTCCTGGATATTCCGTTGTTGCTGGCCGAGGCGCACGCGGCGATCAACCCGATCGGGCCGCTGGTGCGGGTGGCGGGGACGCTGGAGCTGGCCGGGATGGACTTTTCGATCAACCAGCAGCGGGTGGCGGCGGTGCGGCGGGCGGCCGGGCAGTACCTGGAAGGGTTCGACGACCTGGACCCGATCGAGACCTGGCGGGGCATGCGGCCCTGCACGCCGGACGGGCTGCCGATCATCGGCCGGACGCCGAAGTGGGAGAACCTGGTGATCGCCGCCGGGCACGCGATGGTCGGCATGGCGGTGGGGCCAGTCACCGGCGAGATCGTGGCGGACCTGATCTGCGGCGACGAGCCGGGCTTCGACCTGGAGTTACTACGCTACGAGCGGTTCGACTAGCGGCGGACCGGGAAGCCGCGCCGGCGCGGACCGACGATCTTAGGTTCGCGGTGCCGATCGCGACGGCGTTGCGCGACCGGCTGTCCGCTCAGGCTGACTAGCCGGTCCGAGGCCGGGGGGCGCGCCCGATCAGGCGATGCCGTGGAGGGTCTTGGCCTGGGCTACGAAGTCGATGCCGGCATCGTCGGCGAAGGCGTCGGTGAGACGCTGGGTGACGGGGCCGGGGGCTCCGTCGCTGAGCTCGTGACCGTCCACGCTGACCACCGGCATGATGGCGAAGGAAGTGGAACAGTAGAAGGCTTCGGCGGCGTTGTAGACGTCGTAGGCGTCGATGTTGGCCTCGACAAATGTGATGCCCTGCGATTCGGCCAGCTCGATGATGGCGCCGCGGGTGACGCCGCGGAGGGTGTTGCGGGGCTCGGGGGAGATCAATTGCCCGTCACGCACGATCATGAAGTTGGCGCCGCTGCCCTCGGTGATGTAGCCGTCCTCATCGGTGAGCAGCGCCCAAGCTCCTTCCTGGATCTTGGCGGCCTGCAGATCGGCCATGCGGTAGTGCATGCGACTGCGGTTCTTGACTTTCGGGTCGATGAGCCGGGCGGGGACCGAGCGCTGGGCGGTGATGATGGCCTGGATGCCGGTGTCGTAGTGCTTCCATTGCTCGGGCTTTGTGAGGGAAACGGGCCAGACACTGATGATGGCGGTGGGCCCGGCCCCGTCGCGGGTGGCCTGGGCCTGGAAGGGCATCGGCCCAGCCGAGACGTTGTGCCAGATGCCGAAGTCGTCGCCGTCGGCCAGGAGGTGCTTGTTGCGCTCGATGGTTTCGCAGGTGGCAGCGTCCATCTCTTCGATGGTCAGGCCGCAGTCGATGCCCGAGTACTTCATGGAAGCGTAAAGACGACGAAGGTGGTGGTCCATGCGGAACGGCTTGAGCCCGTAGGTGCGGGAGAACTCGAAAACCATCTGACCGTAGAGGACGCCCAGGTCGTAGACGGACACGCTGGCTTCGGTTTCGGGACGGAATTCACCATTGACGTAGGCGACACGAGTTTCGGCTGCCATCAACTCCGACCTGCCCTTCCGTACCCGGGGAATATGAGTGGCTTAACGTGTCCGGCCCGGGTCCGCCGGCCAGTCTACTATGGACTCGCGAACGGCCGGGTTCAAGGCGCTGCTGGCGCAACACCTAAGGGGAGCGCGCGTGGCGAATCGGCAGACCAGGGTGACGATCGAGGGCGAGAAGTGGGTGCTAGATGGTCGACCGGCGCTGGCCGGTCGGTTGTACCGGGGCCACTCGCTGGAAGGTCTGTCGCTGAACAGCCGTGTGGTGCAGGCGGTGTTCGACGACGAGAACCCGATCACGCGGCGGCTGTGGGAATACCCGGATACCGGACGCTGGGACGCGGACCACAACACCGACGAGTTCGTAGCGGCGATGCCGGGATGAAAGGAGCACGGCCTGGACGGGTTCACCGTCAACTTACAGGTTGGTAACCCGTCGGGGTACTACAAGGAAGCGAGCTTCCGGGAACGGATGCGGGCAATCGGGGTCGCGGCGGCGGACGAGGAAATCTGGGCGGGAGTGCCGGGGCCGGCCTCGCAACCCTGGTGCAGCACGGCGTTCGATCCGGCCGGGAGACTGAAACCGGCCTACCTGGCCCGGCTGGCGCAGGTGCTGGATCGGGCCGACGAATTGGCCACTCTGCCCGAATCGCTGCAGGCCGCGGTCGATCGCTTCAACCTGGATCAGACCGGCACGACGACTCCAGAATCCAACGGATCGGATCTGACGCTGCCGAACGGGTCGTCCAACGGGCACGCGCTGCCGACGCCGGAAGAGGAGTCGGTGGTTTGTCCATCGGCTAGACGCCGAACGCGACCGAATCTAGAAGAGCCCCTCCGGCCGTTGCGGCCGGAGGGGCTCTTGCGTATTCGCGGGACGCGGCCCGGGCGGCTAGTAGCCGGCGTCGAGATTAACGACGTTGCGCAGTGGCTCGCCGGCCCGGTAGTGGCCTAGGTTCTCGATGAACAACTCCGCCAGGCGCTGGCCGCGCAGCGGGCTGACGCCGCCCATGTGAGGGCTAATGACCACGTCGGGGCGGGTCCAGAGCGGGTGATCGCGATCGAGGGGTTCCTCTTCGACGACATCAACGCCAGCGCCAAAGAGACGGCCGGAGTCGAGGACGTCGACCAGGGCCGCCGTCTCCACCAGGCCTCCACGCGAGATGTTGACGAAGATGGTGTCGTCGCGCAAATGAGCGAAGGTCTCGGCGTTCATCAGGTGGTGGGTGGCGGGGGTGAGCGGGGCGGCGCAGATAACGACATCGGCGGTCGAGAGCAGCCAGGGAAGCTCTTTGACGTGACGGACCTCGTCGATGAGGTCGGACTGGATGTCGGTGTTGACGTCGACGCCGATAACCCGCATGCCGAGCCCCTTGAGGCGCTGGGCAATCTGGATGCCAATGGCGCCGAGAGCAATGACGCCGCCGGTCTTGCCGTCCAGTTCGTAGACCTCCGGTCGGTTGCCCCAAAGGTGGGCGGCCTGGTTGCGGGCGGTCCAGTTCATGCCGCGGGCGACAGCCATCAGCAGGGCGAGGGCGGTGTCGGCGACCGGGATGGCGTGGCTGCCGGCGGCGTTGGTGAGCAGGACCCCGCGGCTGCGCAGCGCGTCGAGCGGCATCCAGTCGACACCAGCGCTGCCGTTCTGCATCCACTTGAGATCGGGGGCGGCGTCTAGATAGTCGGCGTCGAAACCGCCGGCGAAGATGACTTCGGCCCCGGCGGCGGCGGCCAGGTACTCGTCGTGAGTGGCAGTGAAGACGACCTCGTCACCGGGAGAGACTTCGCGGACCAGATCGACCTGCTCGGCGATCTGTGCCCCGTCAATAAGAATCTTCATGAATGGCGCTCCCGGTGGCCCTGCCGGCCGTTGCTTGGTTTGGCGAGCAGCAGTGTAGCGCGAAGCCGGGAGCGCATCGAAATCGCGCGGGCACGACCTGAAGAGTGGTGACTACAGGGTAAGAATGCAGCCACAACCGCACGAAGGGCGCAACAATCCCATGACCGGGCCACAGCAGGCACTTACTATCAATTATCGGCAGGAACGCCGACATCCTTAGCCCCGGGGCACGGAATGCGCCGGAAAACATGAAGGATCATGGCTCTAGACTCCATATTCCCAGGCGCGCATTTGCGTAACCTGGGTTTTCTTGTATACCGCGATCGGTACCACCGGGAGCCTGGCGCGCAATCTTGAGTCGCCGACCCAGGACCGCCGCCGGGCGAACGATCTGCGCAACCGGACCGCGCCGTTCGTGGGGGGCGTCACCAGCGCGGTGAACAGCCTCTTTGTGAAACTCGACGCGCTGAGGGCCTCGGCCAGGGGACTGGTGGCCAGCAACGGCGAGGGCGTGTTCAGCCAGCGGGTCAGGACCACGTCGGAATCCGATGTCATCACCGTGACGGTGGGCAGCGGGGCGCAGGAT
>CAZVZW010000078.1:0-9477 GCA_964631365.1 uncultured Chloroflexota bacterium
GTCATGATCAGCACCTGCACGAACATTTGCAGGGCGTGGATGAAGAACATAATCACCACGAAGAACGTGGTCGGCGCCAGCATCGGCAGCGTGATCCGGAAGAACGCCGATACCCGCCCGGCGCCGTCGATCTGCGCGGCCTCGTACAGGTGCGGCGCTATTCCCTGCAGGCCCGCCAGGTAGATCACCATATTCAGTCCCATGTTCTTCCAGACGCTCATAATGACGATTGCCAGCATCGACGTGTCGGGACTGCGCAGCCATTTCAGACGCGGCAACCCGAGCAACTCCAGCGCTTCGTTCAGCAATCCGAACTGCGGCTCGTACATCCAGAGCCAGATCAGCGAAACCGAGACGAACGAACTCACCACCGGCATATAGAAGAGCGCCCGGAAGGTGTACATACCGCGAATCTGGCGATTGATCAGCATCGCCAGCAGCAGCGAGATGATCGTCCCGCTGGGCACCGTCCCGAAGGTGTAGAGCAGGGTATTCAGCACCGCGCGCGGATAGCGCGTGTCCGAGAACAGACCGGCGTAGTTTTTGAACCCTATGAACTCCGGTGAGTTCATCAGGTCGTAGCGATTGAAGCTGTAGTACAGCGCACCCAGCACCGGCAGGATCACGAACACGAACAAGAACGCGATTGACGGGGCGACGAAGAAGTAGCCCGCCAGGCCGCCGCGATTGCCAAAGCGGAGCCGTCCCCGGAATCCGCCGGTCGCCGCGCTGGTCGCCATCAGTCGATGCCTCGATCCGGTGATCGAACGGGCGCCCCCAACCACGGCGCCTCATGCCGTGTTACCGCTGCCCACGCCCCTCCGGGGCCCGCAGAAGTCTAGCAGCGGCCGGGCGGCATCCCCCCCGCGTCGCCTGCTCCTGCCCCCCGCCTAACCCTCCAGCGGCAGCCGAACTTCCCGCCCCTCGGCCATCGCAATCAACCCCGCCTGCAACACCTCCTGCACATCGCGCCCGCGCCGAGCGGTGGACGGGCCGTCGACCGGCGCTCCCGATTGCAGATGGGCCACAAAATACTCGGGGCCGTTGCGCTCGCCGGCCGGCGCCGGTTCCAGCGCCACCGGCTCGCCGGCCTCGTGGTCGCCGTCGAATCGCACCAGTGCCATGGTGTGATAGTCGGACATCAGCACGCCTTTCTCACCGGTAATGAACGTCGTCCAGGGCAGCTCGAAGCGCTCCGTCCAGGTGCCCTCGACAACCGCCATCTGCCGGGCGAACTTCACGATCAGGATGCTGTTGTCGTCCACCGCGTGGTGATCCTGGGCCAGGTTGGCGGCGTGGGCATAAACGGCCTGTGGCGCTTGCAGGTAATCCAACGCCACGTTCACGCCGTAGCCCGAATAGTCCATGTAGACCCCGGCACCGTTGCGCTCGGCATCGTAGAGCCAGCCGCGAAAGTACTCCGAGGCCCCCCGGTCCAGCGGACCGGAGTGCCCGCCACGATGCTTCACCTCGATCACCCGGCCGATCGCCCCTTCCGCCACCAGTTCGCGGGCCCGGCGGTAGGCCGGATTCCAGGTCAGCGGCCAGTTCACCATCAACTCGATCCCGGCCGCCTCCGCCGCTTTGACCATGCGATCCGCCTGCTGGTAGGTGGCCGCCATCGGCTTTTCGACCAGGCAGTTCACCTCGGCCGCCGCCGCCGCTTCCACAACCTCGGCGTGCCGCGCATTCTCCAGTCCCACCTGCACGATCTGCAGGTCTTCCTTTTCCAGCATCTCCCGGTAGTCCGCGTAGGCGCGCGCCACCCCGTATTCGCTCTGCATCCGCTCCAGCAACGGGGGATTCGCGTCCGCCGCCGCCACTACCTCGACATCCAGTTCGCGCCACTGCTTCGCCAGCCCCCAGACGTGGTCATGGATCAACCCGGCCAGCCCGACTCGCAATCGTTCCGCCACCGGGGACCTCCAATCGGTGCAACACCCCGCGAGTCTACCCGTGCTCCGTCCCTACCCGAATCGCCCGTCTCGGCCGCGCCGTCGCTAGCGCCGGGTCGCCGGCCGTATGCATCCCCGGCGGTTGTGCTTTGTCCGCCGCTCGATTTCGCCGGCGAAATCATCGTTTCTCAAAGAAGGCGATCCACCGACCCGACTACCCGAACCACCTATTACCGACCAAATGCCGACTCTAAGTAAGCTGACGCCAGCCCTCGCCGTGCTCGGCGAACTGCCGCCGCAGGTCGTCGACCACCGAAGCCGGCAGCGGTCCTTTTTCGACGAGCGCGATGTTGCTCAGGGCGTGCTCTTTCAGGGTCGTGCCCACGATCGCCGTGTCGATGCCGTCCATCGACAGAGTGAAGCGCAACGAGAGTTCCAGGCGATCTTCCGGCGCGCCTTCCGGCACCACCAACGAGCGCGCCCGCGACCAGTACTCGTCGGCGTAGCCGTAGGGAGATTCGTCCTTGGCGAAGGCGGCGTTGGCGATCGGCCGCTTGGCCACTACCCCCATTCCGGCCGCCTGCGCCGCTGGAATCAGCTTATCCAGGCCACTCTGATCGACCACGTTGCAGGACGTCTGCAATACCTCGAAGACACCCATTTCAATGGCCGCCAGAGCGTTGTCACCGTCGCCGCTGTAGCCGACGTGGCGGGTCTTGCCGGCGTCGCGGGCAGCCATCAACGCCTCGACTGCCGAACCCTCGCGCAGGGTCGCCGCGTCGCAACTGTGCAGCAGTACGATGTCCAGGTAGTCGGTCCGCAGGTCACGCAGCGAACCGTCGATGGCCGCCGTGATCGACTCCTCCGACCAGGTCGGCCCGGAACCGCCGCCGCCATCGGTGGGAGTCTTGCTTTCGAGGAAGAACTCCTTGCGCCGGCCGGCGATGGCCTCGCCGATCATGCGCTCGCTCTCCAGGTACCCGGAGGCGGTGTCGATGAAGTTGATCCCGCTGTCGAGCAGGCCGTTGAGCAGATCGTTGGCCTGCTCCTGGGTGGCGTGGTCCAGCCCGATCCGGGCGCCGCCGAATCCCAGTCGCGTCACTTCGATGCCGGTCTTCCCCAGCGTTCGTCTTTCCATCAGGTCCCCCCTGTGGCTACATCTTTTGCGCGAAATCCGGCGGCTCGTACCCGGGCAGGTCTTCCAGCGGCAACGTGTTGCCCTCGATCGGCCACTGAGCCCCGGTCGGCGCCGCCCACTGGACGGCGTTCTTGATGACCGTCTGCACTTCGTCCTGGAAATAGATCGGGAAGGTTTCGTGGCCAGGACTGAAGTAGAAAATGCGCCCCAGCGAGCGCCGGTAACAACAGCCGCTGCGGAACACGTCGCCGCCCTGGAACCAGCTGGCGAAGATCAACTCGTCGGGGGCCGGGATGTCAAAACGCTCGCCGTACATCTCGCTCTGCGGCACCTCGAAGTACGAGCCGAGACCGCGGGCGATCGGGTGCCCCGGTTCCAGCACCCAGACGCGCTCGAGTTCCGAGGCTTCGCGCCAGCGCAGCATGCAGTCGGTACCCATCAGCCGGCGAAAGATCTTGGACAGGTGGGCCGAGTGCAGGCAGATCAGTCCCATGCCGTTGATGACCCGATGTTGTACGCGCTCGACGATCTCGTCATCAACCTTGTCGTGGTGCAGGTGCCCCCACCAGGTCAGGACATCGGTGTTGTCTAGGACTTCCTGCGTCAGGCCGTGCTCGGGGTCGTCCAGGGTGGCGGTACGGGTCGTGACGCCGTCTTGCTCGCCCAGGAAGCCGGCGATGACGTTGTGGATGCCGTCGGGATAGACCGCATTGACGTCGTCGTCGTCGCGTTCGTGGCGGAACTCGTTCCAGACGGTCACTCGGATCGGGGCGCTCATCGGGGGCTACTCCCGGGGGGGGCGGGGCTCGGTTGGCACCAACGTTGCCCACCAGTATCCCGTAGTTCGCGGCTCGCCGCCAAGCCGGAGCGTCAATCGGGGCCGGCAAGCTCCAGGTGATTCAGCAACGATTCGTCGGCGCGGAGCAGGTCCAGGAGCGCGGATTTGGCAAGGTCACGGCGGGCGCGGTCGCCGAGGCTCTCGCCGGACTCGGAGGCGCGACGGTCGAGATCGGCCATTTCCTGAATCAGGCGTTCAACTTCGACCCGGTCGGCCGGTTTGCGCGTTGCTCCGAGGTACCCGCCGCGCCAGATCGCGCCCGCCAGCAGCAGGCCAAACAGAATCGTCCCCGCCCCCCCCCAGTCGCCGGCCGGAACGCGGCCGATAGCCGCCAGCAGGCCGACACTGGCGGGGTCGCGCAGTCGCACCGTCGTCGCGCCCGACGCGACCGGGGCCACCCGCCACGACTCCAGCGTCATACCCTGAAAGGGCACCGTCTCTCCGATCTGTACGGTTGCGCCGGTGATGGTCAGGTCGCCGGCCCGCGCCAGCACGATCGTCGCCTCGCCGGGCGGACTGGCCGCCAGCGTCATTTCGGTGCCGCCCGGGGCCCAGGGAAACATGTACGAATAGGTGAACTCAATGGTGCCCGGCGCCAGGGTCAGGGCAGCGGTAAAACCGCCGTCAGTGTCGGACAGGTCGGCCGCCTCAAAACCGCCGAGCGGGCGGAAATCGAAGAAGCCGGCTGGCAACGCAAAGTCGAGCGCAGTCGCGATGTAAGCCCGGTCGCCCGGGAGTTCCAGCGTCAGCAGGTGCAGCGCGCCCAGCGAGCGATTGCCGCCGGGGGTCAGGACGACGGAGTGCTGCACCGCCCGCAGCCCGGGATCGGCGGCGGCCGGGTCGTACACGCCGAGAGTCGTTTCGATGACCGACGATGCGGCGAAGTTGAAGATGTCGCCGGCGTAGATTCCGCCGCCATGCACCGCCAGCAGGCGGTAGGCCCACTCGGGGCCGGTGTCGAGGGCTACGAAGGTGAAACTACCGTCGGCGGCCGCGATAGTGGTGTCCTCGCGATCCAACGCCCCGTCGCGGAAGGCCCGCAGGGTCACCACCGCCCCGGCCGGGACCGCGCCGCCGGCGGTCAGGTTCTGCAGTTGCCCGTTGATGAAGCCCTCGGCTCCGACCGCGCCGACGGTGGCCGGCAGCGCCAGCAGCAGAACGAGCGCCAGCAGCGCTAGTCGGATTCGGGCCATGTGACTCCGCCGTCAAGACTGCGATAGACCCGTCCGCGGGCATCAACCACGGCAATCGCGGCCGGTTCACCGACGGCGACATCAAGGGCGGCGATCTCGCCGGTCAGGGCCAGCGCCCGCCACGACCCGCCTGCGTCGACGCTCTTGAACAGGCCCAGGTCGGTGGCCACATACAACGCCCCTCGGTAGCGCCGTCCCGAGGGGTCTTCGTAGGTATCGCCGCTGCTGGGGTCGTAGCCGATGTCGTTGATCCGCACCGCCGGCAGCGCGCCGCTGACGAAGCCGTTGGCCCCGGCCCAGCCGTCGCGACCGTCGCCAACCAGCAGGCCTTGATCGAGCGTAGCCACGAAGAAGAGCGCCTGGTCGCGCATGACGGCGACGGCGGTGGTGGCGGGTGGGGCGGTTTCGGGGAGGCGCTGCCAGGTCTGGCCACCGTCTTCGCTGGCAAAAATGCCGCCGACCAGGTCGATGGCGATGGCCCTTTGCGGTGCGGCCGGATCGGTCGCCAGGGCCAGCAGGGGCGTGGTCATCCCGGCGTCGGCGGTGTCGATGGCGACGACTCCCCCCGGGCCCGTCTTAACTATGCCGTCGCCGGCGACGAGGAAGCCGTCGGTGGTGGCCGCCGCCGTAGATATATCCACCGGCATCGTGCTGTCGGACCAGGTCTGGCCGCCGTCGTCACTGCGCAGCAACCCGCCCGAGTGCAGCAGGATCAGTTCCGCCGACGAAGCCCGTGCCGAGGCCAGCGCGCGGTAGTCCGCCAGCGCCAGTTCGGCCACCGGGCTCAGCCGGGCCGCGGAGTTCGAGATCACAATCAGCGCGGCAAGCACGCCGACGAAGACGACGACCGCGGCAACGGTTCCGGCCAGCCAGATGCGCCCGCGGCTACTTTCGGTAGCTTCGTCCGCGGGGGTCGCGGCCGGGGTGTCGGCCGGCGGCGCGGAACCGGCCAGAACGGCAACGTAACGCTCGATGGCGGCGTCCAGAAGCGCTTCGCGCTGCTCGGCGGCTGCCAGCACCCCGGCCGCGCCGTAACTAATATCGGCGCGCTGGCCGGCGAAGTCTTCGGGGGCAATGGCCCCTTCCAGCAGATCCTGTTCCAACACGCCGATGCTGGCGGTGGCTTCGGTCACCGGGTTCTGCCCCGGCTTGCCTTCGGGCGGTCCGGCGGTGTCTTCGGAGGAGCGCAGCAGCGGCTCGGCGGCCCAGGCGATGGCCGCGAACGCCGCCCCGAGCAGACCAAACGCCAGCAGGATGGTCATGAGTCGTCCCGCTCGGCCAGGTCTTTGTCAACCCGGGCCAGGTAGTCGCCCAGCCCGGCCGCCGGCACCGGTCGGGCGCGGCGCAGGAACATCGTCGCGGCCAGCGACAGCCCGATGGCCAGGATCACCACCGGCCCCAGCCAGACCCCCAGTTGGATGCCGGTCTTGGGCGGATCCAGTTGCACACCTTCGCCGTAGCGCTCGACGACAAAGGCGATGATGGACGCGCGGTCTTCGCCGGTCTCGAGTTTCTCCAGAATGAGCGCGCGTATCTGTTGCGCCAGCGGGGCGTTGGAGTCCTTGATGCTCTGGCCGGAGCAGACCGGACAGGCCAGTTCCGCGCTGATGTCCCACATCTCGTTTTCGTACTCATCGGCAGACACGATCGCGGGCAGCGCCACCACCATCAAGATCGCGACCACCAACGACTCCAGAAGCCTCATGCGTTCACCTCTCCGGGAGTCAGCGCGCGGACCGCCCGGCTGTCCACCGGCCGGCGCACGGCGCGCCCCGGCCAAGCCAGCACCAACACGCCACCGAAAACGACAATCGCGCCGATCCAGAGATAGCCGACCAGCGGATTCGTGATCACCCGCAGCGTTGCGCTGGCGCCGTCTTCGTCCCAGGCGGTCAGCAGCAGATACAGGTCGTCCAAAGCCGGCGGCGCGGTGTCGATGCCGATGCGCGAGATCGGCTGACTCGCCCAACCGCGATGCACCTGACGGCCGGGCGCGACGGTGACCGTAGCGCCATCGGGTCGCACGACCGTGATGACGGCTTCGATCAGATTCACGTCAGGAGCGGAAGATAGGCGCAGTTCGGTGAAGGTGAGTCCGTAGCCGGCCACCGTGACCGGCTGATCCTTGACCAGTGCCGCCGACTGCTCGCTCTTGAAAAAGCCAGTGCCGATGATGGCAAACGCAATCAGGGTCATGCCCAGGTGGACGATATAGCCGCCGTAACGCCGCCGGTTGGCCCCGACGACGGTGCGCAGCGCGACCACTATCCCGACCCCGGCATGACGGGCGTAGGCGCGCACGCCACGGCCGAATTCGAAGACCACGGCGACCAGCACGAAGGCGGCCGCCCCGAAAGCCAACACCGCCAGGCCCTGACGCATGCCCAGCCCCACCAACAGCGCGCTGACGACAATCCCGGTGAGTAGCGGAGCCGCCAGCCGCCGCAGCGCCGGCCGCGCCCGGGTCCGCCCCCAGGACAGCAACGGGCCGAGTCCGATGAGCGCCAGCAGGGCCATCATCAACGGACCGTTGACCTGGTTGTAGAAGGGCGCGCCGACCGCCACCTTGGTGCCGCGAAGGATCTCCGCCATGATCGGGAAGATCGTGCCCCAGAAGGTGGCGGCGGCGATCGAGACCAGCAGCAGGTTGTTGACCAGGAAGCCGGCTTCACGGGAGCTGACCGATTCGATCCGCCCGTCGGCCCGCAGAAGCGGCCGGCGATACAGCACCAGCGCGGCGGCGGAAATGGTGAGCAGACCCAGAAAGCCGAAGAAGAACGGTCCGATCAGCGAGGTGGCGAAGGAGTGGACCGAGGTCAGGACACCGCTGCGGACGACGAAGGTGCCGAAGATCGAGAGTACGAAGGCGGATAGGGCCAGGATGACATTCCAGGTCTTGAGCAGCCCGCGGCGCTCCTGGATTACGGCCGAGTGCAAGTAAGCGGTGGCCAGCAGCCAGGGCACCAGGGCCACGTTCTCAACCGGGTCCCAGCCCCAGTAGCCGCCCCAGCCGAGCACCCGGTAGGCCCACCAGGCGCCGACGATCAGCCCGGCGCCCTGGAACGACCAGGCCAGCAACATCCAGCCACGGGTGGCGCGCAGCCAGGTGCGGTCGACGCGTCCGCGGAGCAGCGCCGCGAACGCCAGCGCGAAGGGGATCGCGAAGCTGACATAGCCGGCGGTCAGCACCGGCGGGTGGATCTGCATGGCGGTATCCCACAGTAACGGATTCAATCCGCGGCCGTCGGGCGGGACGACGGTCAGTTCCGCGAAGGGCGAGCTAGCGAAGACCAGTAGCCCCAGGAAAAAGGTCAGCAGCAGGGCAAGGATGGCAGTCATCGCTGGAGCCAGTTCGGGGGCGCTGCGCGGCACCCGCCAGGTGGCGATCGCACCCAGCGTGGAGAGCATCGAGGCCCAGGTCAGCAGCGATCCGGACTGTCCGCCCCACATGGCGGCGGCGGTGAGCCCGGCGGGCATGGCCAGGCTGGAGTTCTCGGCGACGAAGGCGATCGAGAAGTCGTGGGTGAGAAAGGCGGCCAGCAGGGTCAAGAGGGCGATGGCGGTCAGCAGCGCCGCGCCGGTGAGAGCGTTGCGGGCGCTGAGCGCCAGGGCGTTTGCCCCACGCCGCAGACCGAGCATCCCGCTGAGCGTCGCGTAGACCGCCGCGCCGAGCGCCAGCCCCAGTGCGATCCGCCCCAGGTCGGCCAGGTCAAGCATTACGGCCCGGCCCCGGTGTTGTCATGCCTGCGCCGTCCCGGACAAGTAGCCCGGCTACTCGTCGCCGGTAGCTTCCACCGCGGCGACTGAGGAGTTCCCCGCACCGCTGAGTTCGCGCAACTCTCGCTCCACCGAGCGGAGCCGGGTGACGGCGTAGACGAGATAACTGAATAGGCCGCCCCAGACGATCCCGTAACCGAGCAGGAGCAATAAAAGGCGGTTGTCTTCGGGACTCACAGTTCGTTCTCCTTCGCGAGGGCGGCCAAGCGCAGATCTTCAGTCAGATCGCTGACGCGTTCCAACCGTACCTGCAGGCGGACCAGCACGCCAAACAGCAATAGGAAGGCCAGAACGGTGACGATGAGCGTCTGCAACATCTCGGGTGCAAGTCCGCCGCCACCGTTGGAGATGAGCGTCGATTCCGGATGCAGCGTCCGCCACCAGTACACCGATAGGTAGTTGACCGGCACGATGACCGCGCCGGAGATGCCGACCACCGCGGCGATGCGGCGCCGGCGCTCACGCTCGTCGATGTAGCCACGCAGCATCAGGTAGCCGACATAGACGAACCAGAGCACCAGGGTGGTAGTCAGGCGGGCGTCCCAACTCCAGCAGGCGCCCCAGACGCCGGAGCCCCAGATGCAGCCGGTGAGCAACACGATGGTGGTGAAGAAAACGCCGAGCAGCGCGGCGGCG
>CAZVZW010000079.1:0-9286 GCA_964631365.1 uncultured Chloroflexota bacterium
GGATGGGAGAACGTGGCGGCGGGAATGGCGTTGTAGTCCATTTGCTCGCTGCCGCCGGCGATGTTCTCCGCGGCAACAACTCCCTGGTGCGAGGCGACGTGGGCCAGCATGGCGCGACCGGTCACGTCGCCAATGGCGTAGATGTTGGGCACGTTGGTGCGCATAGCGTCGTCCACCGGGATCGCGCCGCGTTCGGTGGTGACGCCGGCCGCCTCGAGGCCAAGGTCGCGGGTATTGGGCCGGCGGCCGGTGGCGTTGAGGACGGTGGCGCGATCCAGCGTCTCCACCGCGCCGTCAGCGTTGACCTCCACCCGCATCGCCCCGGGGCTGCCCGTAACCTGCTGAACGGCAGTTCCGACCTTAACCCCGATCCCGCTGCCGATGAAGGACTTGCGCAGGAGCCCGGAAATCTCGGCGTCTTCGTTGGGCACGAGTCGGTCAAGCATCTCGACGACGGTCACCTCGGAACCGAGAGTAGAGAAAAGGCTGGCCCATTCGACGCCGACGGCGCCGGCGCCGACCACGACCAGCGAGGCCGGAACTTTGTCGAGTTGCAGGGCGCCGTCGCTGGTAATGACGCCGGGGGCGTCCATCCCGGGGACCGGCGGGATCGCGGCCGAGGATCCGGTGGCGATGATGATGCTGCCGGCGGAGATGGTTTCGGTGGAGTCCTCGCCCAGGGCCTCGACCGTGCCCGACCCGGCGAGACGGGCCCAGCCGCTCACGACCTGGATGCCGGCGTCCTTTAGGAGCGTGCGAATTCCCCGCGAGAGCCCGCCGGTAACGCGGTCCTTGCGCTTCATCATGGCCGGGAAATCGATCCCGACGTCGGAGGCCTGCACTCCGTAGGAGGCGGCATCGCCGGCCAGGCGGAAGACCTCGGCGCTGCGCAGCAGCGCCTTAGTGGGGATACAGCCGGTGTTGGTGCAGACGCCGCCGAGACGGTCGGCTTCGACGACGACCACGCTGAGGCCCAGACGGGCGGCGCGAATGGCGGAGATGTATCCGCCGGGGCCGGATCCGATTACGCAGACGTCGGTTTGAATGGCCACGGGTGGGGCTCTCCTGGGTTGCGGTCGGGGTTCAGGTGATGGCGATGCCGCCGGCACCGCCGGCTTTGCCGCTGAAGCCTTCGACCGCCTTCTCCAGTGCGTCTACCTTCTCGTCAACGCCGTCGGCGCCGACCGCCCCAAGGACAGCTTTGGCGGCCCGGCCAATGCCAGCGGTGAGCGGAACGCTGAGGCCACTCTTCGCGAAGGTGGATTCTTTGAGTTCCAGGATGGTCGCCTCGATCTGCTCTAGCCGACCGCCGATGTCTTCGGTGATCTCGGCCGACGCGACGGCCGCGGTGCAGCTGTCGGCGGCTTCCTGCAGTTGATCCTGCCCCCTACTCATTAGCGGTCCCGACTTTCTGGCAACGCTGTTGCCGTATCACGCGGACTATCGCCGCACCGGCGCTGAGCCGGTGCGGTGACGGCCGCGTTCCGTTTGTAGCGGTTACGACTCGCGGACCGGGAGCGGTCCGGCGACCTTCTCCAGGTCTACTTTGTCCTTGCGGTCGAAGCCTTTGCCACCGAGGCGCCCCCGTGGGAACGGGTTTTCCTTAGCGTAGAGGCTGGCGAACTTTTCGCCGCTGAGGCGGCGGTCGAAGGAGAAACCGTACTCGTCGGGATCGCCGGAACCGGGGACGTCGATCAGGTCGTACTCCAGGCTGCCGAGGCCGTTTTCGACGCCGGTGTGGAGTTGGATCTCCTCGGTGACGCCAGCTTCGGGCATCAACGGCGAGGGGAGCTCAAACTTGTGGTCGCCGATGCCGTCGACACCCCAATCCTCGGCGCCCGATCCGGGCATTCCGGGGGTCTGGGTGGCTTTATCCAGGCAGGCCATGTCGATGGCAACGGCGTCGTGGCTGGAGAAGATACCCAGGTGCGGGGTGAGTGGCAGGTCGGCGTGCCCGACGCAGTCACAGTGCGGAGAAACGTCGAGGGCCAAGTTGAGGTAGCCGATGCGGCCTTCGAGGGCCTTGTTGACGGCCAGCGCGCCATCGGCGCAGGCGGCGTTGAAGGCCCGGAAGTTCTCGGTGGACATTTCCCAGGCGCCGGAGTTGACCATGGTGCCCAGACAGCCCAGGCAGCCGTCGCACCTGTCAGGGTCCCAGTCGGCGGTGCCGTTGTTTCGGGTGTAGGCACCGTGCGGGCAGGCGCCGGGAATGAGCTCGAGGAAGGACTCGGGCACCTTCTCGGGGTGATAGGTGACCTGGTTGGCGAAGCCGTACTCGGGATGGCGCCCCATGTGGACGTTGAACTTACCACGCTTGGACTGGCAGCCAATACCGAGGTTCTTGATGGAGCCACCGATGACACCCATGGGGTGCCCTTTGAAGTGGGTGACGACGATCATGACATCGGCCAGAGCGATGGCCTTGGCGACGAAGGCTTCCTGGAGGATGTAGCCCTCGGGAAGCGGAATGACGACGTCATCGGTGCCGGCGTAGCCGTCGGCGGCGATGAAGGGTACGCCGAGGGTGCCGGAGTTGAAGCCGTTGCGCTCGGCGGTGAGCATCAGGTCGGGGGCGGTGGAGCGGGGGGAACGGATTGAATAGGTCATGGTGCAGGTGTCGGTGACGAACGGGATGCCGCCAAGTTCTTTGATCTTGTCGACGATCATGCGCGCGTAGACCGGGCGCAGGTAGGCGGTGTTGTTCCACTCGCCGCAGTGAAGCTTGACGGCGACGCGATCGCCGGGCTTTACGAGCTTGTCAAAACCGGCCGCGTCAAAAAGCGTCCCCGTCTGGGGCACAAAGCCCGTGTCGGGTGACAGGCTGCGGCGATCCATTGTCCATACCTTCGATGCCATTGCGCCCCTCCTGAGTCATCACTGTCGACAAGGCTAGTCGCGCGCCGGCGAATCTGCCCCGGTCGATGGCTACGGTTACGTAACCCCAAAACGTCCGGCAAGTCTATACCTATGACAGCGACGTTTTCTAGCCCGTGCCAAAGGCCTACCGGAGCCCGGTCAGATCAGCAAATAGGGGTGCTCGATCAACTGCTTGATGCGTTGCAGAAAGCGGGCCGCCGGGGCACCGTCGTTGAGGCGGTGGTCGAAGGTGAGACTGAGGGTGAGCATCTGCCGGACGGTCACCTCGTTTTCAACGACCACCGGCTTGGGTTGGATGCGCCCGATACCGAGAATGGCGGCCTCCGGCGGGTTTAGCACTGGTGTGAAGGCATCGACATCCATCGGGCCTAGACTGGTGATGGTGAAGGTGCCACCGGTGACGTCGTCCAGGGTGAGTTGGCCGTCGTTGGCCCGGCCGATCACTTCGCGGAAAGCCACAGCCAGCTCGATCAGCTGCATTGCATCGGCGTTCTTGACGTTGGGCACGACTAGGCCGTTCTCCTGGTCGATGGCGAGGCCGACGTTGACGTAGGGCAACTGGACGATGTGTTCGTCGTCGAGCCGAGAGTTCATGTGGGGATGCTCGGTGAGGGCGCGGGTGGCGATGCGGGCTAAGAGATCGTTGTAGGCCAGCCGGAATCCGAGGGTCGATTCGTACTGGGCGGCCAGTTCGCTGCGCAGACCAACAAACGCGGTTGCGTCAGCCTCGGACACCAGGGTGAGCTGCGCGGAGGTGGCGAGGCTTTCGACCATGCGGTCGGCGATGAGCCGCCGGACGCCGGTGAAGGCCAAGCCGGACCCGGCGGCGGTGGCGACGGGCGCGCTCAGCGGCGCGGGCGCGGCGGCAGCCACGGTGACATCGGCGCTGATTATGCGGCCCCCGGGGCCGGTGCCGGTGAGACCGGCGAGATCGATTCCGGCTTCGCCGGCGAGCTTGCGGGCGAAGGGCGAGGACTTGATGCGCCCGGCGACCTGTACGACCGCATTGGCGATGGCCACCGGCACGGCGACGACGGTCGGCGGCGGCGGCGTGTCCAGATCTTCGGCGACGATCCGGCCGCCGGGGCCGGAGCCCTGGACGGAAGCCAGGTCGATGCCGCGCTCAGCGGCGATCTTGCGGGCCACCGGGGTGGCCTTGACGCGGCCGTCGGTGGGGGGCGGCGGCGGGGCCGGAACCGCCGCGGCGGGGGGTGGGGGAGCTGCGGGTGCGGGTGCCGGAGCGGACGCGGGCGGAGCGTCTCCGGTGGGAGCCGACTCGCCGGGCTCCAACAGATAGCAGACCGGCGCCATGACCTTGATGGAGTCGCCGATCGCGGCGGCGATGCCGCCGATGATGCCGTCGGCGGGGGATTCGACGGCGGCGTTGATCTTGTCAGTCTCAAACTCGGCTATGGGATCGCCCGCCTTGACGGTGTCGCCATCGGCGACGAGCCAAGACGTGATGATTCCCTCTTCCATGGTCATGCCCATTAACGGCATGAGTACTGGCGTGGCCATCGAATACCTTTCGTGCCTCGGCCGCCGGTTCGGCGGAGTCTTTCGCTAGATACCCTGCGTGAGTTCGTGAACGCCCTGGGCGATTGATTCAACGCTGGGGAAGGAAGCCATTTCGAGCGGCTCGGAGAATGGCACCGGGGAGTGCACCGCGCCGAGTCGTTTCACCGGGGCGTCAAGGTGGTCGAAGGCAAGTTCCTGGATCTGAGCGGCGACTTCGCCGCCGATTCCGCCGAAGCGAACCGCCTCGTGCACGACCAGGACCCGGTTGGTCTTCTTGACCGACTCGAGGACCGGGTCGATGTCGAGCGGGTACAGGGTCCGCAGATCGACGACCTCGACGTCGATGCCTTCGCCGGCGAGTTGCTCGGCTGCCTGAAGAGCGAACTGCACCTGGCGGGCGTAACTGACGATCGTGGCGTCGGCGCCGACGCGCTTGATGTCGGAAACGCCGAGAGGAACCAGGTATTCACCCGCGGGAACGTCGCCGCGCTCCCGGTAGAGAGCCTTGTGTTCGAAAAAGAGCACCACGTTGTCGTCACGGATGGCTGATTTCAGCAACCCTTTGGCGTCGTAGGCGTTGGAGGGGGCGACGACTTTTAGCCCGGGCACATGAGCGAACCAAGCTTCGAGGCTCTGGGTGTGCTGGGCGGCGTTGCCGATACCGGCACCAAAGGCGGCCCGGTAGACGATCGGCAGGGCGTTCTTGCCACCGAACATGTAGCGGTTCTTGGCGGCCTGGTTGACGATCTGGTCCATGGCGATACCCATGAAGTCCTGGTACATGAAATCGACGACCGGCCGGGAACCGGTGATGGCGGCGCCGACAGCGGCGCCGCCAATGAGGGCCTCGGAAATCGGAGTGTCGATGACGCGCAGCGGGCCGTATTTGTCCAGCAGGCCCTGGGTGACGTTGTAGCCGCCGCCCCAGACCCCGACCTCTTCGCCGTAGACGAATACGGTCGCGTCGCGGGTCATCTCTTCGTCGATGGCTTCGCGCAGGGCCTGGTTGAAAAAGATGAGGCGCTGCTCGCCGGGGGTTTCGCCGTTGGCCGCGGTTCGGACCTTCGTTACACCCATATCTATACGTCCGTGTAGACGCCCTGCAAGAGCGTCTCTAATTGCGGAAATGGGCTCGCCTCAGCAAACTCAACCGCAGCTTCAACTTCCTGCAGAACTTCGGCGTCAATCACATCGAGCTTCTTCTTGCTCATCGCCTTCGCGGCGATGACCGCCTTGCGGAACCGCTCGATCGGGTCACGGGCCATCCACTTGTCGACGTCCTTCTGGTCGCGGTAGGCGGCCTGGTCGTGCACGGTGTGGCCACGGTGCCGGTAGGTCTCGCAGACTAGCAATGAGGGGCCTTTGCCGGCGCGGGCGCGCTTGACGGCGATGGTGGTCTTGGCGAAGACATCAAAGATGTCATTACCGTCGACCACAATTCCGGGGATGCCGTAGCTGGCTCCGCGACTGGCGATCCCGTTGCCGGCGTTGGTGTTGGATACGTGGGTGCCCATACCCCACTGGTTGTTTTCGCAGACGTAGACGATGGGCAGGTCGTGCAAGGCGCCAAAGTTGACGCTTTCGTGGAATGTGCCGTTTGGAGCGGCACCGTCACCGAAAAAGCAGACGGTTACCTTGTCTTCGCCGCGAAGCTTGCTGCCGAGGGCCGCCCCGGTGGCGATGGGCAAACCGCCGCCGACGATGCCGTTGGCGCCCAGGTTGCCGAGGTCGAGATCGGCGATGTGCATCGAGCCGCCCTTGCCGCCGCAGTAGCCGGTGGCCTTGCCGAAGAGCTCGGCCATCATCAGATCCAGCCGACCACCTTTAGCGATGCAGTGGCCGTGACCGCGGTGGGTGGAGGTGATGTAGTCGGCGTCGGTCAGGGCAGCGCAGACGCCGGTACCGGAGGCTTCTTCGCCGATGTAGAAGTGCAGGGCGCCACGCATGCGGGCTGCCTGAAAGGCGCGATCGGCGGCCTCCTCGAAGCGCCGGATGCGGGCCATCGTCCGGTACATCCATTCGAGCATCTCTTTGCCGGGAAGTTTGGATCTCTTCGACGCGCCTCGGGCCCTGGTGCCCGCCGCTTTCGGTTTTCTGGCCGCCATTTAGATTGTTCCTACCTGAGAGTGCCACGCTGCCACTACTACGACTTCTAGGGTAGCCATTTTGTCAGAAAACTCCGTCGAGGGTTACAAGGTAGCGGCATGGGCGGTGGCAAAGACCTCGTCGGCGTGGAAAGAACTGCGCACGAGGGGGCCGCAGAAGGCGTGGGCGAAGCCGAGTTCACTGGCGATTCGGGCCCACTCGGCGAACTCGGCCGGTGGGATGTAGCGGGCCACCGCGGCGTGGCGGGAGGTAGGGCGCAGGTATTGCCCGATGGTGACTATTTCCACCCCGTGGGCGCGCATATCTTCCAGGACCGGGACGACCTCGTCGGGACGCTCGCCAAGTCCGACCATGACGCCGGATTTAGTGGTCACCGCCGGGGCGAGTCGCTTGACAAACTGGAGTATCTGCAAGGATTGGCGGTAGCCGGCCTTGGGCCGGATGGCGGGCGATAGCCGCGGAACGGTTTCGAGGTTGTGGTTGAAGACGTCGGGCCGGGCAGCGACGACTTCTTCGATGGCGGCGAGTCGCCCGTTGAAGTCCGGGGTCAGGACCTCGATGGTGCAATCGGGGTTCTTGTGACGGACGGCGCGGATGCAGGCGGCGAAGTGGGCGGCACCGAAATCGGGGAGGTCGTCGCGGTCGACGGAGGTGATGACGCAGTGGCGCAGCCCGAGCCGCTGGACCGCCAGCGCCAGCCGGGCGGGCTCGGTTGCGTCGAGCGCCTCGGGCCGGCCGGTGGCGACGTTGCAGAAGCGGCAGGCGCGGGTGCAAATGGCCCCGAGGATCATGAAGGTGGCGGTGCCGCGGGCGTGGCAGTCAAGGGCGTTGGGGCAACGGGCTTCCCGGCAAACCGTCTCCAAGCCAAAGGTCTGGACGGTTTTGAGGACGGACTCGGCCTCCGAGGGCCGCGGCGGCTTCATACGCAGCCACGCGGGCTTGCGTTGGTTGGAAGGAAGGGCGGCGTTAGCCACGAGCCGGGACCTCCGCGGCCGTCCGGTCGAAGGTTGATCTCCCGAGGAATCTTTCGATGAAGGGAGCGATCGCGACGGCCGCCTCTTCCAGCAACGGCGCGGAACCCGTTTCGCGAAGGATGCTAGTTACCCGAGCGCCGTCGAGCCCACACGGTTCGAACAACTCGAAGACCGTGAGGTCGGGGGCGAGGTTTACGGCGAATCCATGGTAGCCGACGCCGCGCCGGACGCCGACGCCGACAGCGGCGATCTTGCCGCCGTCAGTCCACACGCCGGTGAGGCCGGCTTCGACCCGGGCCTCGATGCCAAAGGTGGCCAGCCAGGCGATGATGAGCCGCTCCAGCGAGCGGACGTAGCCGTGGGCGTCGTTGCCGCGCTCGCGCAGACTCACGACCGGATAAACGACCAACTGGCCGGGGCCGTGATAGGTGGCGCGGCCGCCACGATCGGTTTCGACTATCTCGACGCCGCGCTCGCTCAATCGTCCGATTTGCTCGGCACTGAGCGCGTAGCCGGGAGACCGGCCAAGGGTGACGACCGGATCATGCTCAACCAGAAAGGCAGTATCGCCGGAATCACCCCGCGCGCGGGCCGCGACGGCGTCGGCCTGAACCCGGGCGGCGGCTCGGTAGCCACGCCGGCCGAGGTAGCGGGTATCCAGTGGAATGTCTCCTGCCGGGTCCATTGGTTCGAATTGTCCTTCTTTGCACGGCCAGGGCGCCAATCGCGGATTGCGTCGCAATCGGTCTGCCCGAAGACGGCCAGAGGGTTATTATCTTCGCCGAACGATATCGTTGCAGCCACGAAGTTCCAGGTAATGGCCCGAAAAGGTAGGAAAACAAGGGCCGATCGGCGGGGATCGCGAGCCGAAGGGCGAAAGAAGCCCGGGGGATTCAGGCGGCTCCGGCGGGTGGTCACGATTCAGCGAGCGTGGATGGTGATGACGTTGGCGGTGGCGGTTGCCATGATTCTGGCGCTCATCGCACCGCTATTGCTCAGTTGACGGATGGCCCGCGGAGCCGGCGAAGTAGACACCAGCAAAGCATTTCGAACGGGGACACTTATATGAACAATTCGCTCTTCAGGAATGGAGAGAAGCTCTCAGTATTTTGCGATCTTCCGGCCGTCGATCAGGCGGTTGGATCGAATGGCGGTTCCGAACAGCTGGGACAATTGCTGCAGCGGCTGGCCCAGGGCCGCAACATGTACCGGGCGACGGCATACTTGGGGCAGGGACGATCGTCGGGCCGCGGGGCTGACCGGGCCCGGGGAATCCGCGAGGCCGGATTCCACCTGGTTGCGGTGGAGGGCGCGGGGGTCAGCGTGGCCCTGGCCGTGGATATGTTGATGGCGGCGGAAGAGGCGGACGTACTGATCGTCGTGAGCGGGGACGGGGGTCTGCGCCCGGCCATCGCGGCGGCGCGCGCGAAGGGCGCGCGGGTGGAAGTTGTGAACTGCCCGGGACCGGAGTCTGAGGCGCTGGCGGCGGCGGGGGACTCTTCGGCGACTATCGAAGGTGTGCTTGGCACCGGCAGCGGCGCCCAGCGCTCGCGGGGCCCGGACCGTCCGGTGCCAGACTCGCGCCGTTCGCGGTCGGGTCAATCGCGGAGTTCGGCATCACGCGGCGGGCGTTCGTCACGGCCGCGATCGGACTCGGATGGCCGGGGCCGCTCGCGTCCCGGGGATTCCTCGGGACGGCGTCGGGAACTGGAACCCCAGGAGTGGCCGACGCCGCCGCCACCGTCTCCAGAAGAAATGGGAATTGACCCGGCGACACGGGTACGCCCGCGGCCGGACGGCCGACCGGCACC
>CAZVZW010000080.1:0-8870 GCA_964631365.1 uncultured Chloroflexota bacterium
CGCCTTGGTCTTCTGTGACGCCTTCTACGGCTTCTTCCGTGGTTTCGGCTTCCTCGTCCGACCCCTCGGATTCCGCCGGCTCCTTGGACGACGACAAGACCGAGTCCATCAGGCTCCCCATCGCCTTCCGCTCCCGCAGGCCCAGCTCCATTCGCTCCTGCCCGCCATCGCCGAGATACATGTCGCGCATTGAGGCCCGATCGGGCTCGGGAAATCTTTCCAGAAGCTGCGCCAGTTCGGCCTCGACGTCCTCCTCGGTCACTTCAATTTCGCGCCGATCCGCCAGGACATCCAGCATCAGGGCCTGCCCGATCCGGCGCTCGGCCTCTTCCATGGCCTGATCGTGAAACTCGTCCTGCGAGCTGCCGATCGAGCCAAGGTAGCTGTCCAGCGCCATGCCCTGCGTAGTGAGCCTCCGGGTTTGATCTTCCATAAGTGCGTGCGCCTGTTGGTGGACCAGGACTTCCGGAATCTCGAATGAGCTTCGGTCGGCCAGCAAGCCCAGCGCCGATCCCTCCAGCTCACGCCGGGCAGCGGTCTTGCGCTCCTCCAGGAGCCGTTCGCGAATGTCGTCCTCGAGTTCCTTGACGGTATCGAACCCGGACACCTCCGCCGCGAAGGCATCGTCCACCTCGGGAATCTCGCGCTCGTTGACCACATGTAGTTCCACCCGGAACTGAGCGTCCTTGCCGCGCATGGTCTCATCCGGATGGTCGACCTCAAACGGGAGTTCGAATTCCCGCACGTCGCCGGTCTCCATCCCGATCACCTGCTCATCGAATCCCTCCGGGAAGCCGTTCCCACCGACCGCAACCGAGATCTGCGCGTCGCCCAGTTGGTTGACATCGTCGACCAGCATCTTGATCACCGCGCCGGCCAGATCGCCGTCTTGCAGCGCGCGCCCCTCCACCGGAACGGTCTGCGCGCGACTCTCTTGAAGTTGCTGGAGAGTCGCCGCGACGTCTTCATCACCCACCTCGACCGGCTCTTCCTCCAGCGTGATCGTCCCGGCGTCGCCCAGTTCCACGGTTGGTCGCAGCGGGACCGTGGCGGTGAACACCACTGGCGAATCGAAGCTCATCTCCTCTTCGTCTTCGAACTTGATCTCCGGCTGGTCGATCGCAACCAGTTCCTCCGCGACCAGGGCATCGGCATACGAATCCGGGACGATCTTCTCGACCGCCTCGCTGATGATCGCCGGTTTGCCGAACATGTTCTCCACAATGCCAATCGGGGCATTCCCCGGCCTGAAACCCGGTATCCGGGTTCGTGAAGAGATACGTTTCGCGGCCCGGCCGTACTCTTTGTTCAGCTCCGCCACGGAGAGTTCGACGGTCACCCGGGCGAGCCCGTTGCCGATGCGTTCGCTGGATGTAATCAAAGTCGGATCATTTCCTCATTCAGGAGTTCGCACGTTTGCGGTGGTTTGCTGGAGGTTCTGCACAAAAAAAGGACTCGCGTTCGAGCCCTCGGGCCCTCACTGCAGCGAAGGCCTGGAGCGGAAGACGGGATTCGAACCCGCGACCCTCTCCTTGGCAAGGAGATGCTCTACCACTGAGCCACTTCCGCCAGCGCCGGTCCCGGCGATTTCGCCGCGACCGATCTGTCGATACACCCTCGCTTGGGGTGGGGAAGGAGAGACTCGAACTCTCACGGACCTTCGTCCACATGATCCTAAATCATGCTCGTCTACCAATTCCGACACTTCCCCGGGGTCCGTTTTCCGGTTCCCGGCGAGATCGGGGCAACGGGGCAAGGCCAAAAAGCCGGATCCCTCTGTCCCGGAGTCGGAATTATACGGAGCCGCTTCCAACAGGGTCAAGGTATCGCTCGGCCCCGGCCATCTCGGACGGCCGGGGCGCCGGTCCGTCCCGCGGGCCGATTCCTAAGGGAAGCCCGCGCCCTGTTCCCGGTTTCGCCATCGGCAATCCGGAAGACGCGCTCAGCCGGCGAAGTTGCGCGCCGCCACGTCCCAATTGACCACGTTGAACCAGGCGGCCACATAGTCCGGCCGGCGATTCTGGTAGTTCAAGTAGTAGGCGTGCTCCCAGACATCGATGCCGATGATGGGCGCGCCGGAGCCGTCCATCAGCGGGTTGTCCTGGTTCGGCGTGCTTGTCACGATCAGGTCCCCGGCGGCGTTCTTGACCAACCACGCCCAGCCAGACCCGAATCGACCGGCCGCGGCGGCCGCGAACTGAGCCTTCATCTCGTCTACGGTGCCGAACGCGCCCTCGATCGCCTCGAGCAGCTCGCCCCCGAGTTCACCGCCACCCGGGGCCATGATGTTCCAGAAGAACGAGTGGTTCCAATGACCGCCGCCGCTGTTGCGCACCGGGGTACGAATCGCCTCCGGGAGGCTGTCGATGTCGGCAATCAGAGCATCTACTGATCGGCCCTGCAGGTCCGAGTGCGATTCCAGCGCCACGTTGAGGCCGCCCACGTAGGTCGCGTGGTGCTTGTCGTGGTGGATTTCCATGGTCCGAGCATCGATGTGCGGCTCGAGCGCGTCGAAGGCATATCCGAGAGTCGGTAGTTCGTGGGCCATCAGTTCCTCGCTAGGGCGGAGATTAGAGTTCTGGATCTTCCGGGCCGCAGCGCCCGGACAATGGACGCCAAGTCTATGCGGTCACAAGCAGGCGTCGGAAATTGCTTTTCCCCGGCGCGCTTCTACACTTGGACCCGCTGCGGCCACTGATCTGGTTTCGGTGGACGGCCAAACCCTCAGCGAGCGGACTCCCAAATGCCCGAACGACCGAATTTCATCAAGCACTTCTCCGACATCGAGGCCCGCACCTACGAGCAGACCGACCCTCCCGGAGGCAAAGGACGCTCCATCGCCCTCAGCTACACGACGGGGGGTAGCAAGCTGAGCGCAGATATCCTCATTGTGGGGCCGGGCGATGTCCTGAGCCACTTTCACTGGCACACCAAATGGGAGGAGTTCTTCTACATCCTCCGGGGCGAGTGCTCGGTTCGGGTCGGCGATTCCATATACCCGCTGGCCGAAGGCGACGTCATGACCTTCCCGGCGGATATGGGCGAGGGGCACCAGTTCGTCAACGACTCCAGCGCCGATGTCTGGATCCTCGCTGTCGACAGCCACGACGCCGACGACGAGGCGCACCGTCCCGACCTGGGCACCATCTGGCGGCGCAGCGATCGCAGCGTCCGCCCCGCCTAGCCCGCGCCCTTCGCTGGCTTCGGACGCGCAAGTGGCCAAACAGACGCTAGACTTTCAGCGCGTCCGCGAATTTGCGGCACCCCCCGTTGACACCAGCCGCCTTCACCAGCAAGGAATCGCCGAACAATCATGAGAATCCCGCCACTGGCCCGCGTGATCATCGTCTTCGCCGCCATCATCGGAATCGCGGCCGTGATCTTCTACTGGATCCAATCCCAGCAGACGGACGAGGCGGCGGCACCACCGATCTCCGTGGGCAGTGGGGCGGTGGCCGGGGACAGCGACCAGACAGGGATCACCGTCCAGGGGCGAGGTTCAGTCACCGTTGCCCCCGACACCGCCTACATAACGGTTGGCGTGGAAACAGTCGCTGACTCCGCCTCGGAGGCATCCGCCGAGCTTGCCTCGATTTCGGGCGCTGTGGTCGCGGCGATCGAGGGCGCCGGGATTGGCGCATCCGACATCCTGACCCGAAGTCTTTCACTGAACCCGGTCTACGATCGTCCCGAGGACGATCGCGCCGAGCCCACGATTTCCGGATACCGGGCATCCACGACAGTCGTGATCACCGTCCGCGAAATTGACCGCGCATCAGATGTTCTCGAAGCCAGCCTGGCCGCCGGCGCCAACGTAATCCAATCGGTCCGTTTCGGTCTCGCCGACGAAACCCCCCTGCAACGGGAAGCTCTGGCCGCCGCCGCCCAGGACGCCGCCCGCAAGGCCGAGGCGATGGCCGACTCGCTGGGCGGCAGACTCGGCGGTCTTATTTGGATCGTAGAAGACAGCACCGTGCTGATGTCGCCGGAGCGTGCCATGATCCCTGCGGTCAGTAGCATGGCCCCCGCCGTACCGGTTCAGGTTGGCGAAACCACCGTGACCGTCTCCGTCCGGGCCAACTTCAGCTACGAGTAGCACTCGTCCAATGGAGCGCCGCGGCGGCGCCCTCTTTGGTCTGTTCGATACCGGCGGCACTGGTAGTAACATGATCCCCGGCGTCGATTCCCCGGTGGAGTGCTGAAACAACGATGAACATTGCCGTAATCGGACTGGGCCGATTTGGCAGCAACCTGGCTCGCACCCTCACCGAGCTCGGCCACGAAGTGCTGGCCGTTGACCTGTCGGAGCGAGTAGTCCAGAACATTTCTGACGACGTTTCCCACGCCGTCCGCGCCGACGCGACCGAAGAGGCGGTGCTGCAGGACCTGGGCATCCACGAATACGATGTCGTCTTCGTGTCGCTGGGTGACATCGAGTCCAGCATCCTGATCACGATGCTGCTGAAGCAACTCGGGGTTCGTCGCGTCCACTCCAAGGCACGCAACAACCTGCACCGGCAGATTCTCGAGCGCATCGGCGCCGACCAAGTCGCCTTCCCGGAAGGGGAAATGGCCGTGCGCGTCGCCCACAATCTGGTCGCTCCGAACATGATGGACTATTTCGAATTGCTCGCGAACTACGGCATTGGCGAGGTGCGGGTCCCGCCAAGTTTCGTCGGGAACACCCTGGCCAGCGCCAACCTGCGCGCCCGGCTCGATGTCAGCGTACTGGTCATCAAGCGCGGCTCACAGCTTCTGATCATGCCGGACCTTACCGAGAAGCTGGAAGACGGCGACATCTTCGTCGTCGCGGGTCGTGACTCCGCCATCGCCAATCTCGAAACCATCGAGTAGAGGGCCCGCCCCGGTTGATCCGGGGCGATTCACGCCGCCTGTACGTCTTTATCGGTGTGTCAAACTGAGCTCAGTTTGACACTATACCTAGTGGCACAGCATCATGTGCCCACTACATGTTGTGGGGTGTGGCTGGATCATCCGGACGTAGTCGTGTAAGAGCGTCCGGGAGTACCCGGCCACTGGCAACCTGAGATCCGCGGGGAACAGCGTCACTTGATTCGATTGCTCGGACAGTCTCACTACACGACCGACGGTCGTTCGTACTGTATCGAAACCTGCGAGATGCTGCCCCTAGCCGGCCTCTACGATGTCATGTTGTTCGAGATAAGGCGGGACTCCGAAGTCTTCCACATGGGGGTCGCCTTCCCGATGGACGTGTCCGCCCAGATATCGTCCATCGGACTACGATTCGAACAGGGCAACTCGCTGATCGAGCACGGGCTCGCCCAGCTGCGTCGCAAACTTGACCTGGGGGTAGAGGAGGACGGGAGGGTCTTCGAATCATCGATTCGAGGAGGCGCTGCCCGCGCCTTCGGTCCGGCGCTGGGCCGCCGACACTTCGCCTAAAGGCCCGGCGAGGAACGATTCTGTGCACGGTTTTACCGACCCTGTCGCCTTCGGGGTCATTTGCGCGAGAATAGGAACGAAGAAGACGTGGAATTGAGAGAGCGAAGAGAGTTGTTGCCAGAAATCACCGACAACGCCCTGGCCGTTTTGCGCCAGCGCTACTTCCTGAAAGACGCCGTCAACCACCCCATCGAAGATGTCGAGCAGTTCTTCCGCCGGGTTGCGCACGGGGTCATTACGGCCGAGGTCGACGCCGGGTGGACGACTTCCGGAGAAGCCCTAGACCTGGAGGAATCCGCCTACCAGTTGATCCGTGGATTGCGGTTCATGCCCAACAGCCCTTGCCTCATGAACGCTGGCAAACCAGAAGGTTACAACCAGATGGCCGCCTGCTTTGTGTTGCCGGTCGACGACAGCCTGCGCAGCATCAAACAGGCCGACTTCGACGCCGCCCTGATCCACCAGAGCGGTGGCGGCACCGGCTTCAACTTCTCAAAGATTCGACCCCGTGGCGATTTCGTGCGCGGCTCCGGCGGCGTCGCCAGCGGCCCCATCAGCTTCATGTCAGTCATCGACTACTCGTGTGGCGAGGTCAAGCAGGGCGGCACCCGGCGTGGCGCCAACATGGGCATCATCAACGTCGATCACCCGGACATCCTCGAGTTCATCCATTGCAAGAACGAGGACGGCCGGATCTCCAACTTCAATATCTCCGTCGGGGTCACCGACGACTTCATGCGGGCCGTCTCCGCCGACGAAGAATACGATCTCATCAACCCGCGCACCGGCAAGGTCCACGTCGAGCCCACCACCGGTGAAGAACAGCGCCTGAGTGCCGTCAAAGTGTGGAATGAAATGACCGAGAGCGCCTGGCTCAACGGCGAACCGGGCATCATCTTCCTCGATCGCATCCGCGACACCAATCCAACCCCTTCGGTCGCCGAGCAGAACACCACCAATCCCTGCGGCGAGCAGCCGCTCCTGCCCTATGAGGCCTGCGTGCTCGGCAGCATCAAGCTGAGCGCTTATGCCACCGAAGACGGCGAGATCGACTGGAATCTCCTGCGCCAGGATCTGCACCTCTCCGTCCGCTTCCTGGACGACATGGTCGAAGCCAGCAGCTTCCCGCTGCAGGCGATCGACGACATCGTCAAGGGAGGCAACCGGCGGATCGGGCTCGGAATCATGGGCTGGGCGGACATGCTGTTCCAGCTGCGGATCCCTTACGACGGCGACCAGGCGGTCGCGCTCGCCGAGCGCGTGATGGAGTTTGTCAACAACGAATGCCGGGCCGCCAGCGAGACGCTCACCGACGTCCGGGGGCCGTTCCCCAACTGGGAGAAATCCATCTGGCATGAACGCGGCGACAGCCCGCGGCGCAACGCCACGGTGACCACCATCGCTCCCACCGGAACCATCTCCATGATCGCCGGAGCATCCGGCGGCATCGAGCCGCAATTCGCGCTTGTGTACTGGAAGAACGTAATGCGAAACGCCGATAACGAGGCGACCTCGCTCCGCTACCTCAACCGAATTTTCGAAGAGTACGCGATCGAGCACGGCTTCCACGGAGAGGACCTCATCGAGGCGATTGAGGCCAACCACGGCAGCGTCCGCATCGGCCCCGAAACTCCCGCGGCGGCCGCCGCGGTACTTGAGAGAGTTCCGCAGTCCGCGCGCGATATCTTCATCACCGCGCACGACGTCTCCCCCGAGGCGCACATCCAGATGCAGGCAGCATTCCAGCGAAGCACCGAAAACGCCGTCTCCAAGACCATCAATTTCGCCAACAGCGCCACCGTCGCCGACATCGATAGTACCTATCGCCTCGCTTACGACCTGGGCTGCAAGGGTGTGACCGTATATCGCGACGGCAGTCGCCAATTCCAGGTAATGACCACCTCGGCAACCGAGAGCGACGAGGCCGCGACGCCGGCCCCCGTCGCCGAGCCGGGAACGGCCGTCTACCGCGAGCGGCCGAAGATGGTCTCCGGAACCACCTCCTCCGTACCCACCGGCTGCGGTGACCTGTTCGTCACCCTGAACGACGACGAAGCCGGCAATCCGTTCGAAGCCTTCGCGACCCTGGGCAAAGCCGGCGGCTGCGCCGCCGCCCAGACCGAGGCCATCGGCCGCCTAATCTCACTCTCATTACGCAGTGGCCTGTCGGCCGAGCGAGTACACCGGCAACTCCGCGGAATCACTTGCCACCGCCCGATCGGCATGGGGCCGAACCGCACTCTGTCGTGCGCCGACGCCATCGCCAAGGCCATCGCGGCCAAGTACCTCGACAACACCGGCACCTACCAGCCCTACGTAGACGCGCAGGGCGAGGGGACATACACCGAACCGGGCGAGTCGGGTCTGCCGGTGGCAGCCCCATCCGGGAACGGCGGCGAGGCCACAGATTCTTCCGAGCCGGTGGGGCGAGTGGTTGCAGTGCAAGAGTCGATGATCGCCGGCAGCGAGATGGTGCCGGTATACGAAGTGGCCCAGGAACGCGGCGCCTGCCCGACCTGCGGCTCCAGCCAGATGTACTTCTCCGAGGGCTGCGTCACCTGCGTAGTCTGCGGCTTCTCCGAGTGCGGATAGCTCCGATCATCCGAACCCGCTAGCCGCGCCGCGCCCGGTTGGGCACGGATGCTCTGGTACACCCCGGCCCGGTCGGACCGCGTCTATAATTCGTGTTCTGGCGGGAATTTCGGAACCATCATGCGGGCGGTGCCAATGGACGGACAATCGTTCCACATCTATGCCGATTTCGTGCAGCGCGAGCGCGTCCGGGTTGCGGATTTGCACGATCTCGCCGAAATATGTGATCGCCGTTACGCTGAAGCCTGGTTCGTCCTGATGTCCATGGGGCATGCGGATGCCACCGACGACGACAAAGCCCGGGCCGGCGACGATCTGCAGATCGCCAGTTCCGAGCAGGCCGCCGCCCGCGAGGACGCCGCCGAGGCTGCCCGCCGGCTGGCCCTGTACGAGGCCTTCCTGATGCAGTGCGCCCCCAGCGCGACCTGAGCAGCGCCTTGCCCAGGAACCCCACCGAGTCGACAACCCGGGCGCCCCTCGGCCGGTAGTCACTGTGCGCCAAACAACCCTGGGAAAGACCGGCGAACGAGTATCCGTCCTCGGCTGCGGGACGATGTGGTTCGCCGACCTGTCCCAGTCCGAAACGAACGCCGCCCTCAACCATGCGCTGGACCGCGGCGTGGCCTACATCGATTCCGCGCGCAGCTACGGCGACGCCGAAGTCAAAGTCGGCGAAGCCATCGGCCACCGGCACGACGAGTTCTTCCTCGCCACCAAGACGGACGAGCGGGGTCGGGACGCCGCCGCCGCTCAGATCGACGAGTCGCTCGCTCGGCTGCAGGTGGACTACCTCGACCTCATTCAACTTCACTACGTGAATTACAGAAAACGAGGGCTGGAGAGGCATCTCGGAT
>CAZVZW010000081.1:0-325 GCA_964631365.1 uncultured Chloroflexota bacterium
GCCCGCGGCCTCGTCGGGTTCCGCGAGCAGGTCATCCCCAACGGCCCCGAGCAGTGCGGCATCCACGTCGACGGCAACTCCTCCGAAGACATCGCCTGGGGCATCGCCCAGTGCCTGCAGGACCCACGTCGCGCCGCCGAATGGGGTGTTCGCGTCCGCGCCCGCACCCCCTCCACCTTCACCTGGGAATCCATCATGGACCGGACGCTCAGCATCTATGAAGGCACCGCCGGCTAGCGCTCCGCGCTATTCCTCGTCCCGCTCCCGGCTACTCCTCGACCAGCTCGATCAGACCATTCGTATCGAGCACACCATTCCAGGTGCG
>CAZVZW010000081.1:335-5403 GCA_964631365.1 uncultured Chloroflexota bacterium
CCACCGCCCGCAGTTCCGCCACCGGCACCGTCCGCAGCTGACCCAGCGGATTCACCTCGCTGGCCGCCCGGATCTCGTCCGGAGAGCGGCTCGCCGGCGTCGCGCCCCAGAAGATGCAGAACGCCGAGCCCGGCGGCCAGTACGCCAGTTCCCCCTTCGCGACCACCGCCCGCGCCCCCTCCTCCTCATCGGCCGCCACCGGGATACCGAAATAGATCTCATCCCCCCAGGTGCTCGCCGACCCGGTAATCGGCAGCGCCGCCAGGATCGCGTCCGCCGTATCCGACTCGTTCAAGTCGGCCAGCAGTTCCAGTTCGCCCATCGTGATCTTGATCGCCACCATCGCGCCCTCCTTCAATTCGTCCGCCATTCTACGGCCCCCGTCACTCCCGGGCCCCGCCCCACGTTCTCGCTCTATCGGCGGCTATACTTCACACTCCCCAAGAAAAAGAGGGGCTCCACCGGATCATGAACGTCGGCATCATCAACGCCACCAGCTACTTCGGCATCGACCTGATCCGCCTGCTCGCCGGGCATCCCGGACTCCACGTCAGCGCCGTCACCGCCCGCTCCCAAGCCGGCAAGACGCTCGGCGCGGTCTTCCCCCACCTGCACGCCTCCGACCCCACCGTCGCCGCCCTCACCCCCACTCCCGAGATCGAAGGCTCCGTCGACCTGGTCTTCTCCTGCCTACCCCACGCCGTCTCCGCCCCGGCCCTCCTACCCTTCATCGAAGCCGGCGTGCCGGTCATCGATGTCAGCGCCGACTTCCGCCTCAACGACGCCGCCGAATTCAAACGCTGGTACGACATCGACCATCCTGCTCCCCAGCTGCTCGATCGGTCCGTCTACGGGCTCACCGAGGTCTACCGCGACGCCATCAGCCAGGCCGCCATCGTCGGCAATCCCGGCTGCTACCCCACCGCCACCCTCCTGGCCCTAGCCCCGGCCTTCAAGGCCGGCATCGTCGAACCCGATGTCATCGTCGACGCCAAGTCCGGCGTCTCCGGTGCCGGCCGTTCCCTGAAACTCGACAGCCACTACTCCGAGGTCAACGAGAGCGTCCATGCCTACGGCGTCGCCGGCCACCGTCACAGCGCCGAAATGACCCAGGAGCTCAGTGAGCTTGCCGGCGCTCCGGTAGCCGTCAACTTCGTCCCCCACCTGATCCCCATGACCCGCGGCATCCTGGCCACTTGCTACGCCACGCTGCGGCAATCGACCACCGGCGACGAAATCACAGCCGTCTACCGCGACTTCTGCCGCGACCAGCACTTCCTGCACTACAGCAAATCCCCGCCGCGCACCAGTTGGGTCGCCGGCAGCAACCACAGCTTCCTGCACGCCACCCTCGACCAGACCGGCCGCCGCCTGGTCGCCTTCGGCGTCATCGACAACCTGGTCAAGGGCGCCGCCGGCCAGGGCGTCCAGAACGCTAACCTGATGCTCGGCCTCGACGAGACCGCCGGCCTGGCCGTCGCCCCGCTCTGTCCCTAGCGATCGCGCCGTGAAAGAACTCGACGGATACAACCAGATTGAGTCCGGAGTCACCGCTCCCCAGGGATTCGTCGCCGGCGGCGTCGCCTGCGGCATCAAGCCCTCCGGCAACCTCGACCTCGGCATCGTCTTCTCCGAGCACGGCGACTGCGCCGTCGCCGCCACCTTCACCCGCAACGTCTTCGCCTCCCCGGGAGTCCGCTACGACCGCGCCGTCGTTGGCCGCGGCATCGCCCGTGCCATCGTCTACAACAGCGGCAACGCTAACGCCGCCACCGGCGAACAGGGTTTCCGGGACACGGCCGCCATGGCCGCCGGCGCCGCCGCCAAACTCAACATCGATCCCGATCTCGTCCTGGTCTCCTCGACTGGCGTCATCGGCGTGCCCCTGGACATGGACCTGATCACCGCCGGCATCGAAGCCGTCGAAGTCTCCCGCGACGGCGGCGCCGCCGCCGCCGCCGCCCTCGTCACCACCGACCCCTTCCCCAAACAGGCCGCCCTCGAACTTGACCTCTCCGCCGGGAAAGTCCGTATCGGCGGCATGTGCAAAGGCTCCGGCATGATCCATCCCGACATGGCCACCATGCTCGCCTACTTCACCACCGACGCCGCCGTCCCCCTCGAAGCCCTCCGCGAACTCACCGGCACGGTCGTCGATAGTACTTTCAATACCATCTCCGTCGACGGCGACAGTTCCACCAACGACACCGTCGTCCTGATGGCCAACGGCGCCGGCGACGTAACCCTCGAGCCCGGCACCGCCGACTTCGACCAGTTCGCCGCCGCCTTCCGCGCCCTCGCCCTCCATCTCGCCGTCAAGATCGTCCGCGGCGGTGAAGGCGCCACCCGGGTCTTCCAGGTCACCGTCGACGGCGCCTCCACCGAGGCCGACGCCCACCTGATCTCCCGCGCCATCAGTTCCTCCAGCCTCATGAAGGCCGCCGTCCACGGCGCCGACCCCAACTTCGGCCGCATGCTCTGCGCCGCCGGCTACAGCGGGGCGCGTTTCGACCCGAACCGCGTGGACGCCTGGATCGGCGACTTCCAGGTCCTCGCCGGCGGTCTGCCGGTTGCGTTCAACGAGTCCGCTGCCTCCGAGCACATGGCCCAACCGCGCTCCCTGATCCGCCTCGACCTGCACCTCGGCGCCGACACCGCCACCGCCTGGGGCTGCGACCTCAGCCACGAATACGTGACCATCAACGCCGACTACACCACCTGATGACCGGGCTGTCCGGCCGGCACGTGGTCCTTAAAGTAGGCGGCGCGGCCGAGATCGACCTCGACGCCATTGCCGCCGAAATCCTGGCCCTGCTCGATAGCGGGGCCCACGTCACCATCGTCCACGGCGGCGGCCGCGAGCTATCCGCCGCCCTCGAGGCTGCCGGACTCGACTCCCGCTTCATCGACGGGCTCCGCGCCACCGACGCCGCAACCCTCGAGATCGCCGTAAGCGTCTTCGCCGGCAAGGTGAATACGGCAATCACCGCCCAACTCCGCACCAGCGGCGTCAACGCCGTCGGGCTCACCGGCGTCGATGGCCGTCTGGCCACCGTCGAACCGCAACTCGAACCTCCCGGACTCGGCTTCGTCGGCCAGGTCCATGCCGTCGACCCGGCCTCCCTCACCACCCTCACCGACGCCGGCTTCGTCCCCGTCATCGCCCCCATCTCCAGCGACGACGACGGCGTTCTCTACAACATCAACGCCGACACCCTCGCCGGCGAGGTCGCCGCCGCCCTCAGCGCCGCCCGACTGGTCTTCATCAGCAACGTCCCCGGCGTCCTCGACGCCGCCGGCCACACCATCCCCCTCGTCACCCCCCACTCTGCCGCCGAACTTAGAGCCAACGGAACCGTCACCGGCGGCATGATCCCCAAGGTCGACTCCGCCCTCCAGCGCCTCGACCGCATCGACGAAGTACATATCGTCGACGGCGGCACTCCTGGAGCCGTCATCGCCCAACTCCTCGGCCAGGGCCACGCCGGCACCCGCTTCGCCCGCGACTGACCCGCCACCGCAAACCACCTCATCCGCAGCCTCAAACGCTATCCGCCACTGGTACAATCTCCGTTCGCTCGCCCACAAGGAGGGGAATCACATGAACCAGTCAAACACCGACTGGCCGGCCATCGAAAAGCAGTACTACGCCCCCACCTTCGGCCGCGCCCCGGTCACCTTCGTGCGCGGCCAGGGCACCCGCCTCTGGGACGACGCCGGCAAGGAATATCTCGACTTCGTCGCCGGCATCGCCACCAACACCCTTGGGCACGCGCACCCCGATATCGCCGCCGCCCTCTACTCCCAGGCCCGCACCCTGGTCCACACCTCCAGCCTCTATCACACCATCCCCCAACTCGAGCTAGCCCAACTGCTGCTCGACGACAGCTGCCTGGACCGCATCTTCTACGTCAACAGCGGCGGCGAAGCTACCGAGACCGCCATCAAGGCCGCCCGCAAACACGGCAAACTCAACCTCAACGGCGCCTTCGAGATCATCACCACCGACCGTTCCTTCCACGGCCGCACCCTGGCCACCACCGCCGCCACCGGCACCCGCGCCTACCAGGTCAACTTCGACCCCATGCCCGAGGGCTTCGCCCAGGTTGCATTCAACGACCTCGACGCCATGCGCACCGCCGTCTCCGACACCACCTGCGCCATCATGATCGAGCTGGTCCAAGGCGAGGGCGGCATCTTCCCCGGGGATCAGAGCTACATCGAGGGCCTGCGCGACCTCTGCGACGAGAAGAACCTGCTGCTGATATTCGACGAAGTCCAGACCGGCATCGGCCGCATCGGCTCCTTCTACGGCTACCAGCACTACGACGTTGAGCCGGACATCGTCACCCTGGCCAAGGGCCTCGGCGGCGGCATCCCCATCGGCGCCACTCTCTTCAAGGACGCCGCCTGCACCCTGCGCCCCGGCGACCACGGCAACACCTTCGGCGGCAGCCCCCTCATGTGCGTCGCCGCCAAAGTTGTTGTCGAGGCAGTCCAACAGCCCGGCTTCCTCGACGCCGTCACCGCGAAGGGCATGCGCATGCGCTCCGGACTCGAAGCCCTGCGCGACACTGGCAAGGTCGTCGACGTCCGCGGCCTCGGCCTGCTCAACGGCGTCCAATTCGACTCCCCCGACACCGCCGATCACGTCGTTGCGCAGTCCCGCGAAGACGGCTTGATCCTGGTCAAAGTTGACGCCGCCACGGTGCGCCTGGTGCCGCCGCTCAACGTCGAAGACGCCGAAATCGACGGGGCCATCGCCATCATCGACGGCACGCTGTAACAATCCGGCTAGAATCTGGCCGGCGGGGCGGGGCGCTCCCGCCCGCATAAAGGACCTCTCTTGGACAAAGTGGTACTCGCCTATTCCGGCGGACTCGACACCTCGGTCGCCGTCAAATGGATCGCCGACCAGTACAACCTGGAAGTCGTCACCTTCACGGCCAACCTCGGCCAGGAACGCGATCTCGAGCCCATCCGGCAGCGCGCCCTTGATGTCGGTGCCGTTGATGCCCACGTCACCGACGCCCGCCAGATGTTCGTCGACCAGTTCGTCTGGCCCGCC
>CAZVZW010000081.1:5503-8647 GCA_964631365.1 uncultured Chloroflexota bacterium
AATCTCTGGGGCCGCAGCATCGAAGCCGGCATCCTCGAGGACGCCTGGAACGAGCCGCCGGCTGATGTGTACGAATGGACCGTCGACCCAGCCACTGCTCCCGACAAACCGGCCTACGTCGAGATCGCCTTCGAACACGGCATCCCCACGACGCTCGACGGCCAGCCGCTCAACGGCATCGCGTTGATCCAACGGCTCCACGAACTCGGCGGCGTCCACGGGGTCGGCCGGACGGATCACGTCGAAAACCGCCTCATCGGCATCAAGTCCCGCGAGATCTATGAGCAACCCGCCGCCGCCATCCTGCACACCGCCCACCGCGCCCTCGAAACCATGACCCTCAGCCGCGAACAAGAGCGCTTCAAGCGCCTGGTCTCCCACGAATACGCCCGCATGGTCTACGACGGCCTCTGGTTCTCCGGCCTCCATCGCGAGCTTTCCGCCTACATCCAGGTCAACCAGGAAGACGTCAACGGTTCCGTCCGCGTCAAGCTCTATAAGGGCGACTGCGCGGTCGTCGGCCGCAAGTCCGACGATTCTCTCTATCGCGAAGAGCTGGCCACTTACGGCGAAGCCGACACCTTCGACCACGAGGCCGCCATCGGCTTCATCAAGTTGCACGGACTCAGTCAGCAGACCCAGGCGCGGCTGCAACTCGGCGCCTCCGGCCCGGCCCCGGTCCTGCCGCGACCCGACAACGACGAATCCGCATGATCCTCTGGGGCGGGCGCTTCGGCGGCGGCGGCGGTAGCAAGGCCACCGACTTCACCGCGTCCTTCGGCTTTGACCGGCGGTTCTTCTCCGAGGACATCTCAGCCAGCATCGCCCACGCCGAAATGCTCGGCCGCACCGACATCATCAAGAAAATCGAATCCGAGCACCTGGTCGACGCCCTCGGCCGCCTCCGCGAGCGCGTGCTCGCCGCCGGCATCCCCGACAGCGCCGACGACGAAGACATCTTCTCCTTCGTCGAGCGCGAACTGCTGGCCGACATCGGCAGCGTCGCCGGCACGCTGCACACCGCCCGCAGCCGCAACGACCAGGTCGCCACCGACTTCCGCCTCTATCTCCGCGCCGCCGCCGGGCGGCTTCAGGACGCAGTGCGCGCCCTCCGCAGCGCCATTCTCGACCTCGCCGCGGCCAACTCCAGGGTCATCACCGCCGGTTTCACCCACCTCCAGGTGGCCCAGCCGGTCCTGCTAGCCCACCATTTGCTGGCCTGGGAGCGCATGTTCGCCCGCGACGCCACCCTGATCGACGCCGCCTACGACCTGGCTGACGTCCTTCCCCTCGGCGCCGGCGCCCTCGCCGGGGTCGCCTATCCGATCGATTCCAGCTACATCGCCGAGCGCCTCGGCTTCGCCCGGCTGACCGAAAACAGCATGGATGCGGTCGCCGATCGCGACTTCGTATCCAGCTACCTCTTCGCCGCAACCATGACCGGGAATCACCTCTCGCGGGTCGCCGAGGAGATCTGCTTGTGGAACTCCACTCCTTACAGTTTGATAACTATTGATGATGTCTATGCCACCGGCAGCAGCATCATGCCGCAGAAGAAGAACCCCGATGTCGCCGAGCTGGCCCGCGCCAAAGCCGGCCGCCTGCTCGGCGCCCTCACCGGGTTCCTGGCCACCACCAAGGGCCTGCCGTTCGCCTATAACCTTGACCTGCAAGAGGATAAAGAGGCCGTCTTCACCGCCGAAGACGCCATTCTGCCGGCCCTCCACACCATGGCCGGCCTCATCTCCACCCTCACTGTTCAGCCCGAACGGATGCGCGAACTCGCCGCTGCCGGCCACTCCGCCGCCACCGACCTCGCCGACTACCTGGTCGAGCGCGGCCTCACCTTCCGCCAATCCCATAAAGTAGTCGGCCAGCTCGTACGGGAGTGCGAAGCCCGCGGCATCAACCTCGCCGACGCCGACCTCGACCTGCTCCAGGCCACTTCGAAACTCTTCACGTCCGAGGCCCTGGAGCGACTCGATCCGGCCTGGGCGGTCAACGCTCGCAACTCCGTCGGCGGCACCGCCCCCAATCGCGTTGCCGCCGCGCTCGCCGCCGCCCGCGATCAGATCAACGCCGGTGAGGCCGAGTGGAAGGGCCGCCCCCCGTCCCTTCCCTAGTGCTATCCCTCCCTGCTTCAGCCTGATTCAACCATCCGCGACCCTGTTCCTTTGTCTTCAATACCACCGTCCGCCGCGTAGCGGCCATTTCCCTACCTTCGCAGACTCCCGCCGACCGTTAGGGGCGTCTGCCACAGGTTCAACGCCGCCCATTGATTCCCTCGCTCAGTTCAGAAATACCCTCGCTAGGGCAGATCTCTATCTCTATGAGATTCCCGCCCTCGACCGCCAACTGCCCCTGATTCCGCCATTCAGTCCACCACCGCTACCAGAACGCGTCTCCGTTCTCTTGACACTTCCGCCGTCGGCCACGGCGACCTCGTGACCGGTCCAGCCACCGCGGCTCGCGCAACACTCCTGCCCGGGCACCCTCGGTGCCTCGCTAGCAGGTCCATACGATCAGCGCGCGACTCTCATCTGAGAGACGCTCCGCCCGAATCCGATCCGCCGATCTCCGCTCCTCAGGACTCGCTCTCCGCGCTCCGCTCGCAAGAGATCCACGTACGAGCCGTTGGGCCAGGATCATCCTGCACAGCGTTCCCAAGACGGATCGAATATCTACCTGCTGGTCGCTCTTCGATCTCGAATCGACCGGTTTACCATTGAATTGGGTCATCAGCGACCTCAATATTCCGTAAACGCTAGCGAGTGCCTCCATACCCGCCTTCTATCTCTACGCCCGTTCTCCCACCTTTTCGACTATTTACCCCTCCCTCCCTTACTCCTTATCTATTGTCTTGGGCCCCATTGATGCCTGTTCGGCCCCGATCCCCGCTAGAATCACACTGGAAGATCCGCCTCATCGCGAGGCGCCCGGCACCGCACCACCACATCCCCGCTGGAGGGCGCTTGACACCCGGAAACGGCCTCGCCGACCTCTCTATCGTCGTACCTGCCTACAACGAATCCGCCCGCCTTCCCGGCACCCTGGCGGCGCTCGCCGCGCACTACGACGACGCCCCCACCGCACCTGAAATCATCCTTGTTGACGACGGCAGCGATGACGACACCTTTCAGTTAA
>CAZVZW010000082.1:0-8528 GCA_964631365.1 uncultured Chloroflexota bacterium
CGCCGCAGCATTATGTCGACCTGTACGATCCGGGCTACGAAGGCCCCGACATCGTCTGGCCACCCTACTGCCGGCCCGAAGGCGTCTACGACGAGGCCGAGATGAAGCACATTCGCGCGCTCTACGCCGGCGAGGTGACGATGGTCGACCGCTGGCTCGGCCGCGTGCTCGACACCATCGATCGCCTGGGCCTGCGCGAGAACACCGCAGTCATCGTCATGTCCGACCACGGCTACTTCCTGGGCGAGCACAACCAGCTGAACAAGTCCGGGCCGCTCTACCACGAGGTCAGCCACATCGTGCAGATGGTCCGGCACCCCGACGGCATCGGCGCCGGCAAGCGCATCGGCGGCTTCACTCAGCCGGTCGACTTCGTGCCCTCGGTGCTGGACCTAGCCGGCGTCTCCGTACCCGAAGAGATGGATATCCACGGCGACTCCTGGCTGCCGCTGATGAGCGGCACGCGGCGCTCGCTGCGCAACATGACCGTCAGCGGCACCTACCCCACATACATCCCGCCCGGCCATCTCTACGCCAACGCCCTGGGCGGCTCCGGCTGGACACCAATGGCCGTCACCAACCGCGACTGGTTCTTCGTCGACAACCCGGAACCGGAGAAGCGCGAGCTATTCCCCCGCGCCACCGATCCGGGTCAGCTGCACAATGTTGCTGATGCCCATCCCGAAGTCGTGGAGAAACTCCACGGGCAGCTGCTGACATTCTTCCGCTGCAACCGCGCCCCGGGCTGGGTAATCAAGCTCTACCGCGACGGACCGGAGGGCATCGAACCACCGGCGACGGCGATGTTCGACGAACAGGCGTTCCCGCGCGGGCTGCCCTTCTCCACCCCACTCGGCGGAAACGTTGTTTAGGCGCGCCGGCGGCCGGTCGAACTGATGCGCATAAGAAGTGTCCGCGCCGTCCGCGTAGCCGCGCCCGAGCCCGGCCCGGCCACCCCACCGCGCCGCCCGTCCTGGCACGAGACCATCGTCCGCGGCACCCGCATGTCCCCCTACCGCGACCACGATCCCTCGCCGGCCACCGTGGGCGCCCCACGCGACGCGGTCTGGGCGTGCATCGAAGCCGAAGACGGCACCTGGGGCCTGGGCCTCACTGGTTTCGGCGACCCGGTGGCGAAGGTGATCGACGGGCACCTGGCGCCGCTGCTGGTCGGGCAGGACTGCTTCGCCACCCAGTTGGCCAACGATGTCATGTGGCGCGCCACCTCCGCCTACGGCTCCACCGGCCTGGCCGCCTGCGCCATCAGCGCCGTCGATCTCGCCCTTTGGGACCTTGTCGGCAAGCTCCTCGAGCAGCCCGTCTACCGGCTCCTCGGCGGGCCGTCTCACCCGGCCGTCCGTTGCTACGCGACCTCCGACGATCTCGATTGGTCCCGCGAGCTGGGATTCACATCGTTCAAGATCAGCAACTCCTGGTCGCCCATCGACGGCGACCGCGGCCTGCGCGAATTGAAAGCCCACGTCGCCAACGCCCGCAACTTCCTCGGCCCCGACACCTCCCTCGGCTTCAACCCGGTACAAAGCTTCGACGTCGACTACACCGTCCAGGTCGCCGAGCGCCTCCGCCCCTACAACCTGGCCTGGATCGAGCAGCCGCTGCCCACCGAGGACCTCGAAGGGCACATCGAACTGCGCCGCCGCGCGCCCTCCGCCCGCCTGGCCACCGGCGAGAACCACCAGGGCCTGCCGGCCTTCCGGCAACTGATCGAGCATCGCGTCGTCGATATCCTCCAGCCCGACATCCTGTGGGTCGGCGGACTGACCACCACGGTCAAGATCTGCGCGATGGCCGAAGCCGCCGGGATCGCCGTCAGCCTCCACGTCGGCGCCAACAACCCCTTCGGCCTACACTGCGCCTACGCCCTGCCGGCCATCACCGATGCCGAGTTCTGGCTGGGCTCGGCCCCCGGCGTCCCACTGGCGGAGGCCAACCAGTTCCCCGGCCACACTATGCCCGAGAACGGCCTGGCGATCCCGTCCGACCGTCCCGGCTTTGGCCTCAAATTCGCGGCGTCCGCGATTACGCCATACTTCGACGACTGACAACCCTCACGACGCCATCCCACCACCCCATAGACACGGAGCGCCCGGCATGCGAATCCTCTACCTCGATATCGACTCGCTCCGTCCGGACCACCTCGGCTGCTACGGCTACGACCGGCCGACTTCCCCCAACGTCGACCGGATCGCCGCCGAAGGCGCCCGCTTCACGCAGGTGTACGTTTCCGACGCCCCCTGCTTACCAAGTCGCGCCTCGCTGTTTTCGGCCCGTTTCGGCGTCCAGAACGGAGTCGTGACCCACAACGGCCCCGGCCAGTGGATGAACTACGCCGGCGAGGGCCATTTCCACGACCCGCGCGCCCCGATGTGGATGCGCTTCCTGCAGGAAAAGGGCTGGAACACCGTCTCCTTCTCCGGCTTCGCCCAGCGCCACATCGCCTGGTGGTTCACCGCCGGATTCACCGAGTTCTACGGCAACAAACTCCCCGGTGGGCTCGAGTCGGCCCACGACGTCAACGACCTGGTCGAACCCTGGCTCAAGGAGCACGCCACCGACGACGACTGGTTCCTGCACGTCAATTACTGGGACGTGCATCATCCCTACCGCGCGCCGGATGAGTACTGGGACCGCGTGCAGGCCGGCGGCGACGGGCCGGACTTCCCCGACGACACCACCATCAAGGAACACAACGAGACCCACTACGGGCCCCGCACCGCCCGCGATTGGGGTCCCCTGGACCTGGCGCCGGCCCGTTTCCGGGAGCGTTTCAAGGATATGCAGCGCCGCTTCCCGCGTATGCGCGAGGATATTCCCGACCGCGATGCCCTCATGGAGTTCATCGATGGCGCCGACGCCGGGATGGCCTATGTCGACGATTGCATCGGCCGCCTGGTCGACATCCTCCGCGAGCAGGGCGTGGAAGACGAAGTGGCCATCATCATCGCCTCCGACCACGGTGAGTCGATCGGCGAACAGGGCATGTACTTCGAGCACGGCAATGCCAGTGACGGCACCCTGCACATCCCGCTCATCGTCTGCTGGCCCGGAGTCACCGAAGCCGGCACCGTCAGCGACGGTCTCCAGTACCACCTCGACCTCCCCCCGACGACTCTGGATCTGCTGGGCTACGAGATTCCGGAAGGCTGGAGCGGGGCCAGCTTTGCCCCGGCCCTGCGCGGCGAGGAGTGGGCCGGCCGCGACCACCTGGTCTGCGGCACCGGCATCTGGACCCTGCAGCGTTGCGTCCGCACCCCGGATCACCTCTATATCCGCACCCTCCACGCCGGTAACTACAACGTGGAACCGGTCAGCCTTTTCGACATGCGCAACGACCCCAACCAGACCGAGAACCTGGTCGACTCCGAGCCGGCCATCGCCGCGCAGCACGACCATCTGCTCTCCGAGTGGTGGCACGAGAACTGCACCGGGCCGGACAGCGTCCGCGATCCGTTCCAATCGATGATGGAGACCGGCCCCTACATCTACTGCTCGTCGGAGCAGTACCTGGAATACCTGGAGGCCCAGGGGCGCCCCGAGCAGGCGGCCGACCTGCGTCGACGCAGTGGTCTGGAAGTCGAGTCCTGACAGGTTCCCCGAGAAGTCCCCCAAACTAGAGTCGCGGAGCGACCATGCGCGTCCTCTACATCGACATCGATTCCGCCCGCCCCGACCACCTGGGCTGCTACGGCTACGACCGTCCGACCTCGCCGGTAATCGACGAGATTGCGGCATCCGGCACCGTCTTCACCAACGCCCACGTTTCCGACAACCCCTGCAATCCCAGCCGCGCCTCGCTCTTCTCGGCCCGTTTCGGGATCCAGAACGGCGTGGTCGGGCATGTCGGGCGGGCCCAGCACATGCGCTATGCCGGAGAGGGACATTTTCACGATCCGGCCGCGCCGATGTGGATGCGCCACCTGCAAGAACGGGGGTGGAACACGGTTTCGTTCTCCAGCTTCGCCCAGCGGCATCTTCCTGGTGGTTTACCGCCGGATTCACCGAGTTCCACGGCAACAAGCTCCCCGGCGGCAGCGAGAGCGCCGCTGAGGTGAACGATCTGGTCGAGCCCTGGCTGCGCGAAAACGCCACCGGCGACGACTGGTTCCTGCACGTCAACTACTGGGACGTGCACTTTCCCTACGACGCCCCGGAGCAATACCGGCGGCGCATCCAGAACGGCGCCGAACCGGCTTTCCCCAACGACGCCACCATCCGCCGCGACCACGACTATTTCTACGGCCCGCATACCGCCCGCGACTGGCGCCCCGAGGCGCTCTACCCAGGCATCACCGCGGAATGGCCCGGCATCCGCCCCGCCATCCGCGACCGGGACGACTTCATGTACTTCTGCAACGGCCACGACGCCGGCATCGCCTACGTCGATGACTGCATCGGCCGCCTGCTGGCGATCCTGGACGAACAGGGCATCGCCGAAGACACCACCATCATCATCGCCGCCGACCATGGCGAGACCATCGGCGAGCAGGGCGTCTACTGGGCCCACGCCAACGCCAGCGAAGGCACCGCCCACATCCCGCTGATCATCCGCTGGCCCGGCGTCACCCGCCCCGGCACCGTCAACGATGGACTGCTCTATCACCTGGACCTTCCGCCAACCATGCTCGATCTCCTCGGACACGAGATTCCGCCCGGCTGGAGTGGCGAATCCTTCGCCCCGGCGCTGCGCGGTGACGACTGGCCCGGGCGCGATCACCTCATCTGGGGAATGGGCATCTGGACCGCCCAGCGAGCAGTGCGCACCCGGCGGCACCTCTTCATCCGCACCCTGCATCCGGGGCTTTACAACATCGATCGCCTGAATCTGTTCGACCTGGAGCAAGACCCCTGGCAGCGCCACAACCTGGCCGATTCCGAGCCCGACCTGGTCGCCGGCCACGACCACCTGCTGTCCGAGTGGTGGCATTCCCACTGCACCGGGCCCGGCAGCGTCCGCGATCCGATGGTCGATCTGTTGCAGAGTTCCTTCCGCGCCAACGGCGGACGGCGCTCCAGCGGACCCGACATCGATTTTGAGGCCGCGCATTTCGTGGCCTATTTACGGGAGCAAGGGCGACCGGAGCAGGCCGCCGACCTCGCCCGTCGCCGCGGTCTGCCGACCTGAGTCGCCGACCTCGGATCCCTCACCTCCGTTAAGAGGTGCTGCCGAACCGCCGTCTCCATGACAGAATAGGCAGAAGCGGGCGGGAGGAGGCGGCGGTATTCATGACCACTAGCCGCTCGCTATGGGTATCCTGACAATCGATAGTGATCGGCGTCTCCATCGACGCCGATCAGCATGAGTGGGGAAATCGACTTGCCAGACCGCAGAAGGGGCCATCAATCAATGGCTTCCATCGCTGTGTCCCGACGCCGACTCCTTGCCGTAGCTGCCGCCGGCCTGGTCGGCGGCGGGGCCCTTGCCGGCCTGTCGTTCCTCGACTCCCGCCAGGACAACTCCGCACCAGCCATAGTTGTGCCGCCGGGCGATGCGCTGCCCGCCGTCGCCAGCGCCGAGGCCGAAGCCGCTCCGGCGGCCGGTCAGACCTCCGCCGCGGTCAAACCCGTCGCCCCGCTCCAGACCCCCACGCCGGTAGAGCCCGCCGCCGGCGCGCCGACACCCCGCGATGCCCGCCTGCGGGCGACCCAGAAGGGCAACCCCGACGCAGCCGTCACCGTGCTCGACTTCTCCAGTTATACCTGCTCCCACTGCCGCGGCTTCGCCATGGACACCGAGCCCATCGTCGACAAACTTTACGTGGCGAGCGGGTTAATCCTGTTCGAATTCCGCCATTCGCCGCTCGACAACAATGCCGTCCGCGCCGGCGAGGCTGCCGAAGCCGCCGGCGCCCTGGGCGACTTCTGGGGGTATCACCACCGGTTGATGGATTCTCAACCCCTGTTGTTCCGATCCGGTTACTCCGACGACGACCTGATCGCGATCGCCGAAGGTCTGGGCCTGGACACCGACGCCTTCGCCGCCGAACTGCAATCGGGGAAGTACCTCGACCGGATCGACGCGGACATCCAGGAAGCCATCGACCGCGGCCTCAATTACGTTCCGACCTTCTTCGTTAACAACGAGCGCATCGTTGGAAATCAAGGTCAACTGGTCCTCGACACGATCGCCGAACAAGTGGCGATATCTCGCAATGACTCCTGAGGCGTCGCGGGCCCGACGGCTGGCCACCAGTATCGCCCTGGTCGCCATCGGCCTCGGCGTGTCGCTCTACCTCACCATCAGCCACTACTCCGACGCCGAGGTCGCCTGCGCCTTTGGCGAAAGCTGTGATCGGGTCACGTCCAGCGCCTACGCAACCCTGTTCGGGGTGCCCGTGGCCCTGCTGGGCACTTTGAACTACGGCGGCCTCGCCATCCTCATCCTGGTCGATGCCATCGGCCCGGCGGAGTTGCGTCCCAACGTCCGCCTCGGGGCGGTCGTCCTCACCGCCGCCGGACTGGTCTTCTCCGTTTATCTCACCCTTGCCGCCGCCACCGATATCGGCGCCCTCTGTCCCTGGTGCCTGACATCGCTGGCCTCAACCACCGCGCTCTTCGCCGTATCGTTCAGCACCCTTTATCGGGAACCGCAGGCAAAGTAGCCCTTGCAACCTTCCCCGCAACAACAATCTCCTACCGGAGGGCCACTTGGCCGGCAGCGCTTCCTAGGGCTTGCTGCCACCGGCGCGGGCGCAGTCCTGGTCGCCGGGGTCCTGACCGGTGCGCCCAACACCAATCCCACGCCGGCGATGGATGCCGCCGTCGAGCGCGACCAGCAGGCCGTGGACGCCTACTGGGAGGCCCTGGGAATCTAGCCGCTGCCGCGCGCCGTCCAACCGGCATCGACCGTCATCGCCAGTCCGGTCACCGCACTGGCCTCGTCGGACGCCAGGAAGACGCACGCCTCGGCAATTTCCGTCGGCTGCACCATCCGTCCCATTGGCACCTCGGCCATCAGCCCCGCCATGACCTCGGGAGTCTGCACACGGCCGCTACGGAACAGCCCGGTATCGGCGTACCCCGGGCAGACGGCGTTGACCCGCACTCCCCGGTCCGCCCACTCGATGGCCATCACCTGCGACATCATCACCACCGCCGCCTTGGTCGTGCAGTAGGCAATGCGCCCGGCCGCCGCTCTGAGCCCGTACATCGACGCCGTGTTGATGATCGAGCCGCTGCCCCGCTCCAGCATGTGCCGCGCGGCCGCCTGCGCCCCGAAGAAAACGGCGTTCTGGTTCAGCTCCACCACCCGTCGCCAGAAATCCTCGGCGAACTCCTCGGCGGGAGCCGTTCCCCCCATGCCAGCATTCCCCATCCAGATATCCAGTCCACCCAGTTCGGCGACCGTATCGTCAATGAAGTCGCGCAGCGCCGCGCTGTCGGTCACGTCGCGGACCCGGTCGAGGGTGCGCCGGCCCAGCTTGCTCACCGCCGTTGCCGTCTCCCGCAGCCCTTCCTGATCCAGGTCGCAGATGGCAACATCGGCGCCCTCGCGCGCGAAGGCCAGCGCTGTAGCCCGGCCGATTCCACCGGCCGCCCCGGTCACCCCGGCGATCTTGCCTTCCAGTCGCATTCCGGTCCCCCTTTCGCTCGCGGACGCTCACTGAAATCCTCGCCGATTATGCGCTCATCCACCCACCGGCCGCGCCTTCTCGATGCCAACTCACCCACTGCCGGCGGTTAGACTCCGGCCAGCGAGTGTCACCGAATCAAGTTCTCACCACATCCCGGGGGCAGCCATGAGCGATTTCACCGGCAAGGTTGCCGTGATCACCGGCGGCGGCAAAGGTCTCGGAGCCGACGCCGGGAAGGCCTTCGCCACCGCCGGGGCCGCCGTTGTGCTCGCCGACATCGACGCCAACGCCGCCGCGGCCGTCGCCGCAACCATCACCGCCTCCGGCGGTCGCGCCCTGGCCCACACGGCCGACGTGGGCGATCCCGACCAAGCCCGCGCCATGGCCGCAGCCGCCGTCGAGAACTTCGGTGGCATCGACTACCTATTCGCCAACGCCGGGATACAGCACTACGGCACCGTCTTGTCGACCGAGCCCGACGAATGGAACGCCCTCCTGCGCACCAACCTCACCAGCGTCTACCTGAGCATGAAGTACTGCGCCGAGCGCATGATCGAGCGCGGCGGCGGCGCGATCGTCGCCACCGCGTCCGTGCAGGGCCTGCAGAGCCAGTCGGACGTCAGTCCCTATGCCACTTCCAAGGGCGGCATCATCGCCCTGAGCCGCGCCAGCGCCATCGATCTCGCCCCACACGGCATCCGCGTCAACAGCATCTCCCCCGGCACCATCCGCACTCCGCTGGCCGGTGGCGATGACCCGGAGGCCAACTACGCCCGCTCGGCCGCCGGCCACGTGCTCAAGCGCATTGGTGAGCCGGAAGAGGTGGCCGCGCTGGTGCTCTTCCTGTGCGGCGAGCAAGCCGGATTCATCACCGGCGCCAACTACGTCATCGACGGCGGCCTAACCATCAAACTCCCCATCTAGCCATCCACGATG
>CAZVZW010000083.1:0-8496 GCA_964631365.1 uncultured Chloroflexota bacterium
CGGGCTTCTAGCCGATTTCGGCTACTCCCTCCCCGCTCGCGTCGATTAGCCTCGAGGGCTATGACTACTCCCGATAACAGAGCAAATCACGCCGCGCCATCCCCGCCGCCCGCCGCTGCGTCACCGCCTTCACACAGAGGAAGGCGTCGATCGAGAAGCCCGATTGATCGGGCCACTCGAAACGACGCCTTCCGTAGGCGCTGACCACCGGGTAGGGGAATCAGGAGAAGCGGCCAAACGCCTCCTCATAGTTAGCACCATCCCGCTTCCGCACATAGGCCGTTTTTTCGGCATCTCCCCACCAACCGTCCGGCAGACCGACCGAATAGCTCGTAAACTGCCGTATCCGCTTCCCTGTCTCCTCGATTAGGCCAGCACTTCTTCCACCGGAGTCCCACAATGCAGTTCACCGCCTGTCTCTGGGGACTCCCCGGTGACCCCACCGCCAACGCCCGCGCTATGCGCGAGCTTGGCTATGACACGGTCGACGTCGATCCCGGCTTCGCGGCCCTCGATCCTGACCCGGTTATGCCGATCACCTGCCTGGCCGCCGGCCACTGCCTTCCCGAAGGCGTAACCTACTATGCGGATAACGAGAACGTGCGGGCGCGGGCCGTCGCGCGGGTCGCCGCCGGGCTGCGCGAAGCCGCCGCCATCGACTGCCCGAGCGCCTACATCGCCGCCCCGAGCCCCGGGACCGAACCTCGCGCGCATTTTCACGAGTCGGTCGCCCGCCTGTCCGCCACCGCGACCGAACTCGACCTCCGTCTCTGCATCGAGCCCTTTCCAGGCAGCGGGATCGACAGCGTCGCTGCCATGCTCGATTTCGTCGCCGAGACCGGCCATGACGACCTCTACGTGCTACTTGACGTCGGCCATTGCCAGATCGTCGGCGAAGACCCGGCAGCCGCTGTCGCGCAGTGCGGCGACCGGCTAGGCTACGTCCATATTGACGACAACGACGGCGTACGCGACCTGCACCAGGCCCTGACCGACGGCCTCCTGACCCGGGATGTCATCCGCGACACCCTGGCCGCCGTCGCCCGGTCCCCCTACGCCGGCCCCATCGCATTCGAGGGCCACCTGAACCTAGCCGACCCGGTGGGAGCGATGGCGCAGTCGCTTCGGATTCTGAGGGAGTGCGAGCCCGGTTAAACCACCCGGTAGCGCGCCACCGTCGCCTCGTCGATCTGCATCCCTAGCCCCGCCCCTTCCGGCAACGTCACCCGGCCCGCGGTGTCGATCACTGGCCAATTGGCGACGATCTGGGTCCGCAGCGGATTCGGATTCTGGTCCATCTCAAAGAACATCGCCCCGGGCAGCGACGCCAGCAGGTGCAGATTCGCAAAACCCGATACCGCCCCCGCGAAGTTGTGCGGGGCTATCGGCAGGCTCCAGGCCGAGGCGAAGGCAGCGATCCGCCGGCACTCCGAGATGCCTCCGGCCCAGACGGTGTCCGCCTGCACGATGTCCACCGCGCCCGCTTCGATCAGCGCCTTGAACCCCCAGCGGCTCGTCTCCGTCTCATAGCCGGCCACCGGCATCGTGATCGACTCGCGCACAAACCGAGCCCCGGCCAGGTCGTCGGTCGGCACCGGCTCCTCGAACCAAAAGATGTCCTGGTCCTCCACCGCCGCCGCGAAGCGCACCGCCTCCCGGGCGCCGTACTGGTTGTTGGCGTCGATCATCAGGTCCGCCGCCGGCCCCAGAGCCTCACGCACCGCCCGCACCCGCGCCACGTCCTCCGCAAAATCGGCACCGGCGATCTTCATCTTGCCGGCCCGGTAGCCCAACTCGCGGTAGCCGGCAAACTCCGCCCCAACCTCGGCCACGTCCTTCTCCGGCATGTAGAACCCGCCGCTGGCGTACGCCGGCATCTGCCGGGCGTTGCCGCCCAGCAGCATGTACACCGGCGCATTCAACGACTTGCCCAGGACGTCCCACAGTGCGATATCCACCCCCGAGATCGCCGCCAGCATCGCCCCACGCCGCCCCAGTTGAATCGTCCCCTGGTACATCTTCGCCCAGAGGCGCTCGACCATCCGTGGGTCTTCGCCAACCAGCAGCGGCGCCAGTTGCGTCTCGATGATGGTCTTGACCGTCTGCTCCGCCCCGCCGAACGCCCCCGCCTCACCGACCCCCTCGATGCCGTCACTCGTCCGCACCCGCACCAGCACGATGATCCGCGCCCCGATATCGATCTGCGCGTCGGCCATCGGCCGCTTCAGGTCGTAGCGCAGGATCTCGGCCGTCACCGATTCGATCTTCAACGTCGGTCTCCTCGAAAGGCTGCACCGCATCGCGCCGCGCCAGCATAACCCGTCACGGCACGCCGTACCGGCCCGTCACGGTCTCTGTCACCCGGGCACCTAGCCCACCCGCGTGCGGACCTCGATCCGCGTGGCGGTCAACTCCAGCCCCGCTCCCCGCAGTCCCGCCAGCAGCCGTTCCGCCGCCATCCACACCTTCTGCGCCCAGATGCTGTCGGTCGTCTCCACGATCAGCACATCCGCGCGCAGCGCCAGCGCCCGGCAGTTCTGCGCCGCCTCCATGCCCAGCACTTCGGTCAACACCCGCGGGGCGGCATCCAACAGGTCCGCCCGCGCTAGGCCCTTCTTCACGTACGGGTCCGCCACCAGTTTCGCCACCAGGGCATCCAGGGTTCGTTCGCGGTTCGAGAAGGCGTCCGCCGCCTGCGGATCTTCGTAGGGGTCGTACTTCTTGCGCCGGCGGCGGGCCATCACCATTAACCCTCCCAGTTCGCGTGCCCGGCGCGCACCCGCAGCACCGCCGCGTCAGTCCGAAATGCTTCCGGCGCTTGGGCGTCATCGGCCGCCGTCACCAGGACCTGCGCGCCCTTCGGCATCCGCGCGATCACCGCCGCCCGGTGATCCGGATCCAGTTCCGAGAAGATGTCATCCAGGAGGAGCACCGGCGGCTCGCCGGCCGCCCGGCCCAGCCATTCCATCTCCGCCAGCCGCAGACTCAGCACTACCAGCCGTTGCTGTCCGCGGGAGGCAAACGCCGCCGCCGGCTGCCCGTCCACCAGGATTGCCACGTCGTCCCGATGCGGGCCCACCAGCGTCTGCCCGCGCTGAATTTCCCGCCCCCGCAACTCCGCCAGCGAATCCAGCGGTAGTCTGGCGTCCATCATGCTGGCCATTACGTATTCGACCCGCAGGGGCTCCGCCGGACCGGCCAGTTCGCGATAGGAGGTCGCCCCCGAATCATTCAGTCGACCCACAAATCGTTGTCGCGTCGCCACGATCCGCCCGCCCAACTCCACCAATTTGCCGTCCCAGAACTCCAGCCCGGCCCCGTCGCCGCCGCGCTCGCGGAGTTCGCGCAGCAGGGCATTGCGCTGCGACAGTACTCGGCCGTAGTCCACCAGGTCGCGCACGTAGTCGCGGTCCACCTGCGAAATAGCCACGTCCAGGAAGCGCCGCCGTTCCGCCGGAGCGCCGCCGAGCAGATCGATGTCATCCGGCGAAAAGTGCACCGCGTTCAATTGCCCCAGCAGCTCCGACGCTCGCCGCGGTTTGCCATCCACCACCACCCGGCGTGAGGCCCGCCGGCCCGTTTGGCCATCCTCGGTGGGATTCAGCCCAAACACCAGTTCCAGGCGGTTGGCCCGATCCTCCGCCACCACCTCGGTGCGGATGCGCGCGAACGGCCGCGGCCTTCCGTCAATTGTACGAATCAACTCCGCCAGCGTGCGGTGCGATCGGCCCCGTCCCGAGGCCAGCGCCAGCACCGCTTCCAGCAGATTCGACTTACCCTGGGCGTTGCGCCCCAGCACCAGCACCGGCCCGGCTGGCAGATCGAGTTCGAGGCCGGCGAAATTGCGAAAATCCACCAACTCCAGCCGCCGGCAGTGCACCGCGCGGGCCGTTCAGCGCCGTCGGCCGCGAACGACCACGTAGACCCCAAAGCCCAGGCCCAGGATCAGCGCCACCACCCCGGCCAGCACGTACATCGCCGCCACCAGCCACGACATCACCCCCCAGAAGACGGTCGTCACCGCGATCAGCACCACTAACAGCAGCAGCAGTCCCAGCAATGCGAGCTTCACCTTCCGAATCACCGCGTCCAACCGTCACCGACCGTTCTTGCTAATGTCTGTGCCAGCATCCAACGTCATCAGGAGGACCCTACATGGCCGGCATCCGGATCGTCACCGACAGTACCGCGGACCTTCCCTCGGACCTCGTCCAAGAATTCAACATCACCGTCGTACCACTCATCGTGCGCTTCGGTTCCGAGGCCCTGCACGAGGGGACCGAGATCACGAACGCGCAATTCTATCACCGCCTCACCGTCGATCCCGACCATCCGTCCACCTCCCAGCCCAGCCCCGGCGAGTTCATCACCGCCTATCAATCGATCTCCGAAGGTGCCGACGACATCATCTCCATCCACATCACCTCCGAGCTTTCCGGCACCTGTGATTCCGCCACCAGCGCCGGCGCCAGTGATGAGGTCACGGTGCCGGTGCACGTCGTCGACAGCCGCTCCTCCAGCATCGCGCTCGGCTCGCTGGTGGTGCTGGCCGCCGAACGCGCGCGCGATGGCGTCGCGGTGCCCGAAATCCTGGCCGAATTGCACGGCTGGATCGCCCGCAGCCGCACCTGTTTCCTGCTCGACACCCTGGAATACCTGCGGCGCGGCGGGCGCATCGGCGCCGGACGGGCGTTTCTCGGATCGCTGTTGCGGGTCAAGCCGGTGTTCCACATCGTCAACGGAGTCGTCGAGCCGCTCGACCGGGCCCGTTCGCCGCGCAAGGCCGCCGACCGCATCCTGCGTTACCTGCACGAAGAGGCCGGCGACGGCCGCCTCGCCTACGTCGGCATCCTGCGCGCCACCGATCGCGAGCTCGCCGACTTACTTCAGACTCGCATCGAAGCCGAATTCGAAGTGGGCCGCTGGTTCCATACCCAGATCGGTGCCGTCCTCGGCACCCACCTCGGACCCGGCGCCGTCGGCATCGCCTTCCCCGCCCGCGAGACGTAAGCCGCTCGCTACCTACCCGTCTTCCACAAACCGCGGGTCGCTCTCCAGCGCCCGTTCAATCTGCTCCAGCGCCGTCGCCACGTCCGCCGCCGGGTGTAGATGCACCCGTTTCAGGCGCAGCAAATCGTCCGGGAAATGCAGCCGTCCGATCGCCGTCGTCACCGCAGCCCGGTAGCCCGAGTCGCGCACCAGCCGCTCCACCGCGTCGTTCACCGCTCCGTAGGGATAGGCGAAGTAATCGCGCCCGCCAAGTTCCAGCAGCGCCTCCCGTGAGTCCACCGTCTCCGCCTGTGCCGCGCCCACATCGCCGGCCAGCACCCTGGGCAGATCGGCGTGATTCAGGCTGTGCGACTGCACGCTCATCCCCGCATCCACCAGTTCCTGGAAGCCATCCCGATCCAGATGCCCCGTTTCCTTTTCGTCAAATCCCGGCATGACGAAGAACGTCGCCGGTATCCGGTAGCGCTTCAGCACCGGCAGCGCCACTCGCACATGGTTCTCCCAGCCGTCATCAAACGTAAATATCAGCGGCTTCTGGGGCAGGTCGGCCCGGCCCTCCAGCGCCCGCACCAGTCGCGCCAGCGGAATCGGCTCGAAGCCGGCCTCCAGGAGACCGATCACCTGGCCCTCGAACCGCGCCCCATCCAGCACCTGGTGGTAATAGAGAATCGGTGCATCCAGCCCGGCGCTCGGGTCCGGATAGCCGGCAAATTCCGGCCCGTATTCCAGTTCATCGCGCCGCGCTGCGGGCAGGTCCAGATACTCGCGCCCCACATCCGCCGCCACGATCGCTGTCGTGCCATCCGCCAACACCCGGGTCTCCAGTCGCCCGCGGGCGAACCACTGCACGGACCCGCCGGCTACCGGCATCGCCTCGGCGATTGGCGCCCCAAACCGTTCCCAGCCACCGCGCCCGTGCCAGAAGTTAAAGAACTCCGGCGCCAGCGTGTGCCCGGTAGAGGCGAAGTAGGACGCGTCTTCCGGTCCCGGAAGGTAATCCAGCGGCGCGAACTCCGCCCGCCCCACCTGCCCGGTCGCCTCGGCCAGCAGCACTCCCAGTTCCGCCACCACCACCCGTCCGAACGGCGCCGCCGAGCGGCGTCCCGCCCGGTCCAGCCGTCCGCGGCTGAAGAACTGCACTAGGTCGTCGCCGATGTAGTCCGGGTTTGAGATCGCCGACCCCAGCGAGGCCTCGCCGCCGAGCCGGGCGTATTCAGCAATAAATTCAATCGCCACCGGTGGGGTGACTTCGACGGCCTCGATCGCGGCGCGCGCGGGCGGAATCGAGGTTGTAGGCAAAGCCAATCCCAGCACCATCGCCACCACTCCACAGGTACACTTCCATCCGGCCATCAACCCGCGCCCCGGCCCAAACCAGTCCCTACTGAACCACGTCCCCCTCCACCGGATCCACGTCCACCCCCTGCTCCCGCACCCAGTCGATCCCGGCGTCGATATCGTCCTGCTCGCCGTCCAGTTGCAGAACCACCCACCCGCTGTGATCGCGCACATCCGCCCGGCGAATACTGCTCACCAGATCGAACTGCTTCGACATCGTGTCGATGATCGGCTTGCCCACTTTATCGGCGGTGTATGAAAATTTGACGCGAACCCGTGCCATGGCTTCCTCCTGTCGCCCTGATTCTAGCGGATCGCAGGCCCGACCTTGGGCCAACAGGAGCAGCGCCGCGAAGACGGCCAGCAGCCCCAGACTGCGCAACGACATAGCGGTCACCGAGGCGGCGTAGAGCCCGCCGAAGAGGTGCTCGTAGGCCGGCAGCGGCAGCGAGATCAACGCCAGCGCGGTGCCCAGCAGTCCGCCGACGATCAGCAGGTAGCCGCGCCCGTCCTTGTTGCCGATTGGTTGCACCGGCCTAGCCTACCCTCCACGAGGGCTTGCTCCTGAAGCACTGCCGCGCACTCTACGAGGGCTGTCCCCGACAGCTTCTCCTAAAACGACTGCCGGGAGCGGCCTACAAAGGCCGCCCCGGATGGCTTTTTTCGCGCAGTTGGCGCAAGCTATCGGCCCGCGCCAACAAGCCAGTTCTATAGCCAGCTTCGCCAGGAGGAATCCCATGGCCGACCGACCCAACATTCTCTGGTACTGCACGGATCAGCAGCGATACGACACCATCGGCGCCCTAGGCAATTCGCACGTCCACACCAAAGCCGTCGACGCCCTGGCCGCCCGCGGCGTCGCCTTCACCCACACCTACACCCAGAACCCCATCTGCACCCCCAGCCGCGCCAGTTTCCTGACCGGTATGTACCCGTCGACGGTCCGCGCCAACGGCAATGGCATCGCCTACATGCCCGAGGACTACCCGCTGGTCACGAAGCTGCTGGCCGACGCCGGTTACGACTGCGGCCTGGTCGGCAAGTTGCATCTGGCCTCGGCCGAAGCCGGCGTCGAGCCGCGCGCCGAAGACGGCTACCGCTACTTCGCCTACAGCCACGCTCCGCGCGACGACTGGGACGAAGGCCACGCCTACGTCGACTGGCTCAAAGAGCGGGGCCAGGACCTCAAGACCATGCTCGCCAGCGACGACAACGTCCCGGCCGAGTACCACCAGACCACCTGGGCCACCGACGCCTGTATTGCATTCTTGGACCAGCCGCGCAACGGCCCCTGGCTGCTCAGCGTAAACCCGTATTACCCGCACCCGCCGTTCGATCCGCCGCAAGAGTATTTCGAGCGCTTCGATCCCGACAGCCTGCCCGGACCGCTGTTCCGCGAATCCGACCTCGAGATCCAGTGCAAGCTCGCCGACTCCGGGGTCGATTTCCAGAACTACCCCAGCACTCCGGAGAAGATGAACGCCAACGTCGTGCAGGCTCAGTACTACGCCATGATTGAATTGATCGACGACCAATTCCAACGCCTGCTTGACGCCATGGATGAGCGCGGCGAACTAGCGAACACGCTGGTCATCTTCACCAGCGATCACGGCGAATCGCTCGGCGACCACGGCCTGATCGAAAAGGGCTGCCGCTTCATGGAGGGTATGGTGAGGGTGCCGCTGGTCTTCGCCCTGCCGGGCACCGTGGCGGCGGGCCGCCGCAGCGACGCGCTGGTGGAACTAACCGATATCGCCCCGACCCTGCTCGAATTCGCCGGCCTAACCGTCCCCGAGTCCATGCACGGCATGTCGCTGATGCCGATCCTCACCGATGATGACCCGCCTGACCACCACCGCGATTACGTCCGGTCCGAGTACCGCGCCGCCGTCGCCGACCTTGGCGACGACACCTTCGCCAGCATGATCTGCGACGGTCGCTGGAAGCTGAATGTCTATCATGGCCATGGGCTCGGCGAGCTATACGACCTGGTCAACGACCCGGACGAGTTCACCAACCTCTGGGACGATCCGGCCCACCGCGGCCGCAAGCTGGACCTGCTGCTGAAGGTGCTCGACGACACCGTCTTCGCCACCGACTGGGGCCCCGACCGGGTCGGCTGGATTTAGCGGCCGGCCCGGACAATTC
>CAZVZW010000084.1:0-2049 GCA_964631365.1 uncultured Chloroflexota bacterium
TACTACCTATGAGCGGTTGGAGCAGTTCCGCTGCCCGCAGTGCGCGTCGACGGAATCACGGGTGCTGTCGGCCGAGCTGGCCGAGAACGGGGTGCGCCGCCGGCGCGAATGCCTGGAGTGCAATCACCGCTGTACGACGGTGGAGCGCTCGGACATGGCGGCGTTCTTGGTGCGCAAGCGCGACAGCCGGCGCGAGGAGTTCAACCGCAGCAAGATATTCGAAGGGGTGCGGCTGGCGTGCCTGAATCGGCCGGTGGCGGTTGAGGAGATTGAGGAACTGGTGGACTCGGTGTCGTCGGAGGTGCTGAACGCCGGTCTGTCGGAGATTTCGGCGCGCCGGATCGGCGACATGGTGATGGAACGGCTGCGGGATATGGACGCGGTGGCGTATGTGCGTTTCGCCTCGGTGTATCGCCGGTTTGAGGATGTGGACAGCCTGGCGGAAGTGATCGGGGAGATTAAGGAACACACGCGCCGGCGCGAACTGGAGAACATCCAGCCGAGGTTGATTCCGGACAAGTAGGCCGTGCCCCCCCCGGCCAACCTCTTCCGATGCGCCGGCCACCGCCCCAAGGCGTTGACCTGCACCGGAACGGCTGATACATTCACTCCTCACTGTAGTGTGGGTGGCGTCCCCGAGGTTGGGGATGTCTCAGCCCCGCCAGTCGGCGACCGAAGGTAATGTGACGGTAGATGTCGCGGGTCGTCGCTGCTGTTAAGGTCGCCTGCGGCCGATAGCGGAGGGCACCCGGACGACTGCCGCAGGCGGCGAGCAAAGGGAGAGCATCAGTTTGGATACCAAGCGCGAACTATTGAGCGCGATGACGCGGCGCAACCTTCTGCGTGGTGGCCTCGCCGTTTCCGCCGCCGCCGTACTGGCCGCCTGTGGTGAGACCAAGGAAGTTATCAAAGAGGTCCCGGTAGAGGTCATCAAGGAAGTTGAAATTGCCGGTGAGACCGTCGTCAAGGAAGTTATCAAAGAGGTTGCGGTCGAAGTCGAGAAGGTCGTCAAGGAGACCGTTGAAGTCGAAGTGGAAGTGCCGGTTACCACGACGGTCGAGGTCGAGAGCGTTCTGGTGGTCAACGACCCTTGGGGCGTTGTCACGGTGGCACCCGGCGACTCGATCAAGATCGGCCTGGTCACGGTGCTGACCGGCGACCTGGCCAATCTGGGCATTGACATCCGCAACGGCGCCGAGCTGGCGTTTGACGAGTTCCCGGACGTTAAGGGATTCGCGGTTGAAATGCTCGACGAAGACGGCCAGTGCAGCGGCGAGGGCGGCACGGCGGTGGCCAATAAGTTTGCGGCCAACCCCGAGGTTGTCGCGGTGGTCGGCCACATGTGCAGCGGCTCTTCCGAGCCGGCTTCGGTGATCTACGAGCGAGCACACATTCCGATGGTTTCGCCGTCATCGACGGCCGTTTCCTTCACTGCGCGCGGCCTGGACGTCACCAACCGCGTTTGCTGGAATGACCGCATCCAGGGCACGGCGGCCGCCGATTTCGCGTTCAACACGCTCGGCGCCACCAAGGCGGCGATGATCCACGACCAGAGTTCCTACGGCGAAGGCCTGGTGCAGGTGTTCCAGGGTGCGTTTGAGGAGCTGGGCGGCGAAGTAACCGCGTTTGAAGGCGTCACCGTTGGTGACAAAGACTTCCGCGCGGTGCTGACGACGATCGCCGATGGCACCCCGGACCTGCTGTACTTCGGTGGGTTCCAGGGCGAAGGCGCGCTGCTGGTTGCGCAGAAGAATGAAGTGGGCCTCGAGGACGCGATCTTCTTCGGCGCTGACGGGATCAACAGCCAGGTCTATATCGACTCGGCCGCCGGCGACGCCGAGGGGTCCTACTCCTCGTTTGCCGACTTCGGCGAGACTGACGCCGACCTGCTGGCCGGCTTCCTGGGGCGCTACGAGGAGAAGTTTGGCGAGCCGCAGGGCCCGTTTAACGCGCACGCCTACGACGCGGCGGCGATCATCATCGCCGCTATCGATTCGGCGTCCGAGTTAGCGGCGGATGGCTCGTTGATTATCCGGCGCAATGCTGTCA
>CAZVZW010000084.1:2059-8460 GCA_964631365.1 uncultured Chloroflexota bacterium
CAACGAGGCGATTCGCGCCAACCACGGCTACCAGGGTGTGTCCGGCGTCATCGATTTCAACGCAATCGGTGATGGTGGCCAGGGCACTGTCGGCTTCCAGATCGTGGCCGACAACGCATGGTCCGCGGTCTAGTAGCCGCGCCCAGCATCACCTAACGATGTAACGGGCGGACGGCCGGGGGACCGGCCGTCCGCCTTCGTTCTTTCGGACTTAACCCATATGGCGACAACATCTACAACTGCCGGCCGGTCGGCGGCGTTCTCCAGGCGAGCTTTTCTGACGATCCTCGGCGTGCTGATCGGCGCGGTGCTGGCGTTTCGCCTGGGGCAAACCATCTACGACCAGGTGTGGGGCCCCGAAGTGTGGATTCGCAACCTGATCAACGGGCTGGCGCTGGGCGCGGTCTACGCGTTGATCGCGCTGGGCTACACGCTGGTCTACGGCATCCTCTTCATGATCAACTTCGCCCACGGCGAGGTGCTGATGCTGGGCGCGATGGCCGGCTTTTTCGTCCTGGACGCCTCGATCAACTCGGGCTTCCTGGACTACAACACGTTTCTGACGATTGTGATCGTCTTCATCGCCGGGATGTCGGCGGCGGTGCTGGTGGGGGTGCTGCTGGAGCGCATCGCCTACCGCCCGCTACGCGGAGCGCCGCGCCTGGTGCCGCTGATCAGCGCGATCGGCGCGTCGATCTTCCTGCAGAATGCCGCGCTCCAGGCCTTTGGCGCGAACGTTAAGATTTACCCGACGCCCCGGATCACCGGTCTCTCGGGCGGACAGCGCTTCGGGGAGGTGTTCGTGGCCAATACGAGCATCATGATCATGGTGCTGGCGATCATCACGATGGTGGCGCTGGTCTTGCTGGTGAACCGTTCCCGCTTTGGCAAGGCGATGCGCGCGGTGGCTGAGGACAAACCGACGGCGCAGTTGATGGGCATCGATGTGAATCGAATTATTCTGCTGACTTTTGCACTGGGCTCGCTGCTGGCCGGGATGGCCGGGGTGATGCTGGGCTTCCACAACCGCCAGGTGACACACATGGTGGGGTTCATGCCTGGACTGAAGGCGTTTACGGCGGCGGTGCTGGGCGGAATTGGCAATGTGCCGGGGGCGATGATGGGGGGCTTTTTCCTGGGGCTGGCGGAATCGCTGGGCCCGACGGCGTTCCAGATCCCTTCGGCCTACAAGGATGTGATCGCGTTCGGCCTGCTGGTGCTGATCCTGATCTTCCGACCGACCGGTCTCATGGGCGAGCGCCTCTCGCGCGAGCGCGCCTGAGATGGGCGCCGCGCTGCTCCCCGCGACCCGTCCCGGGCTGGCGGGCGGCGGCGTGGCGGTGGCGATTGTGGTGCTGGGGATGGTGCGGGCACTGAATGAACGCGAACTCGCCGGGCTGCCAGTCGGCAACCTGCTGGTTGGCCTGATCGCGCTGGCGATTGGCTATCGGGCGGCCCGCGACGCGGTTGGCACGGGTTTGCGCCTGCGCGCCGGCCTGACCGCGGGCCTGGCCGCCGGGGTGTTCCTGGCGGTATTCATGCTGTTCACGCGCGTTCCGGGGGTCAGCGACAAGTTGGTACAGACGGAACCCGAGGATACGGACGCGATCCTGTTTGGCCTGGGGGCCGCCGGCGCGGGAATCATCGTCCTGGCCGGACTCGGGCTGGGCCTGCTGGGCGGCGCGCTGGCGTTGCTGCCGTCGCCGCCGGCAAGGCTGCGCAACGCGGTTCCGCAGAGCGGCGCCGGCCGGCGCCGGCTGGCCCCGGGCACACTGCTGGGCCTTCTGATCGTGGCGATGGGGCTGATCGTAGTGCCGATGTTCGCCGGGCAGTACTGGAATCATGTCTCGACCAGCGTGGGCATCTTTGTGCTGATGGGCCTGGGGCTGAATGTGGTGGTTGGGTATGCGGGACTGCTGGACCTGGGCTACGTGGCGTTCTTCGCGATCGGCGCCTACGCGATGGCGATCTTGAGTTCGCCGGAGCAGGGCATCGAAATGAACTTCTGGCTGGCGCTGCTGATCGCGATGGCGGTCTCGGGCATCTCGGGCACGCTGCTGGGGATCCCGGTCCTGCGCATGCGCGGCGACTACCTAGCGATTGTGACGCTGGGCTTCGGGGAGATCATCCGCATCTTCAGCCAGAATCTGACCGAGCTGACGGGCGGCCCGCAGGGGGTGCGCGATATCGCCCGCCCAGAACTCGCCGACCGCGTCTTTACCGACCGCTTCTTCGACAACCCGCAGCAGTTCTATTTCTACCTGATCGCGACCGGGGTGGTGCTGGTGGCGGTGATGTCGGCGCAGCTGCTGTCTTCGCGGATCGGGCGGGCGTGGGTGGCGATGCGCGAGGATGAGGACGTGGCGCGGGCGATCGGCATCCGGGTGGTGCGTTACAAGCTGCTGGCGTTCACGATCGGGGCGGTGTTCGCCGGGCTGGGTGGGGCGATCTTCGCTTCGCGGCAGAACTCGATATTCCCGAACGACTTCACGCTGATTGTGTCGATTAACGTCCTGTGCCTGGTGATCATCGGCGGGATGGGTAGCGTGCGCGGAGTGATTGTCGGTTCGGTGGCGCTGATCGCGCTGCCGGAGGTGTTGCGCGAGCTTTCCGAGTTCCGGCTGGTGACCTTCGGGGCGCTGCTGGTGTTCATGATGATCGTGCGGCCGCAGGGTCTGCTGCCGGCGAGCCGCTCGCTGGTGAGCGGGCCGGCAAGCCTGGATATTGCGGCGCCGCCGGCGGAGGCCTGACGTGGAGGCGACGTTCTTCACGGCGACGGCGGTAACCAAGCGTTTTGGCGGGGTGACGGCGCTCCTGGAACTCAGTCTGGCCATCGAACGTTCGCAGATTCATAGCCTGATCGGGCCGAACGGTGCCGGTAAGAGCACGTTCTTCAACGCGGTGACCGGGTTCGATCCGCCGGACTCGGGCAGCATCCAGTTCCAGGGCCGCGAACTGGTGGGTCTGCCGCCGGAGGCGGTGGCGACGGTGCGGATCGCCCGGACCTACCAGAACATCCGGCTCTTTAAGAGCATGACCGCGCTGGAGAACGTGATGGTGGGTCGCCATGTGCTGATGCGGGCCGGGCTGTTCGGCGCGGTGTTCATGCCACCGCCCACTCGCCAGGAGGAAGCGACGGCCGAGACGCGCGCCTTCGAATTGCTGGATTTCGTGGGGCTGCGGGGACGGGAGGCGGAGGTGTCGATCAACCTGTCCTACGGTGACCAGCGGCGACTCGAAATCGCGCGCGCGCTGGCGTTGGAGCCGGAGTTGCTGCTGCTGGATGAGCCGACCGCGGGGATGAGCCCGGCGGAGACGAGCGCGGTGGCCGACCTGGTGCTGCACCTGCGCGATGAGCGCGGGCTGACGGTTCTGCTGGTGGAGCACGACATGAGCGTGGTGATGGGAATTTCGGACAAGATCACGGTTATGGATTACGGGGAGGAAATCGCACGAGGCACCCCGGACGAGGTCCGGAACGACCCGCGGGTGCTCGAGGCCTACCTGGGCGGGGCGGCATGAGCGCGCCGCTGCTGGAGGTGCGCGATCTGCACACCTACTACGACAACATCGCGGCGCTGCGCGGGGTCTCGCTGACGGTGAGCGAGGGCGAGATCGTGGCGCTCATTGGGGCCAACGGCGCGGGCAAGTCGACGCTGCTGAAAAGCATCACCGGGCTGACCCCGCCGCGCCAGGGTGAGATTCTCATGGAAGGTCGCCGGCTCAACGGCGTGCCGGCGCACGCGGTGGTCCGGCTGGGGGTGGCGATGGTGCCGGAGGGGCGGCAGATCTTTGGCCGGCTGTCGGTCTTCGAGAACCTGGAGATGGGCGCCTTCACCCGCACCGACAACGAAGCGGTGAAGCGCAGCTTCGAGCAGGTCTTCGAGCTCTTCCCGCGACTGGCCGAGCGCCGCGAACAAATCGGCGGCACGCTGAGCGGCGGCGAACAACAGATGCTGGCGATCGGCCGGGCGATCATGGCGGCCCCGCGATTGCTGCTTCTGGATGAGCCGTCGATGGGGCTGGCACCGATCCTGGTGCAACAGATCTTTCGCACGATCCGCGAGATCAATCGCGAGGGGGCGTCGATCCTGCTGGTGGAGCAGAACGCCAACGCGGCGCTGAGTCTGGCGAACCGCGGCTACGTGCTACGGGTGGGCCAGATTGTGATGGAGGACGCGGCGGAGGCGCTGAAGGAGAACGAGCAGGTCAAAGAGGCATACCTGGGCGGGGGCACTAGCGCAGGCGCAGCTTGATTTGCTCTGCTGGCTGCGAGCTAGGTCACTGATCGAAGGACCCGGTGGGTCCCAACCTGCACGCAGGCCGGGCCACCAGTCGCTCAACCTAGACAGAACGGCCTGTGACCGCTATTTCCAGCGGCGGCCGCCTTCGGGCACTTCGCGGCCTTCGTCGAGGTCCAGGCGGTCGAAATGGCGCACGATGTCCTGGCGGTGCGCCTGGCCGATCTCTTCCATGAAGCCGCGGAAGGCCTCCCAGGTCCAGACGTCGTTGTCCGGGGTGCGGCTCCACATCCACTCGTTGTATTCGGCGATCTCGGCGGCGGTCCGGGTTCGCATTTCTGCTGCGATCCATTGCCACATCGACTCGTCGGTGGGCCGGGTGGCGAGGGCGTCGTGGAACTCATTGACACCGATTTCGAGGAATTCCAGCAGCCAGGTGGTGCGCCCGTCGCGGGAACGATATTCGCCGAGGGTCCCGGCGATGTCGGCGCGGGCCTTGTCGATGGCGCGGGGCAGGAAATTGAGGCCGCCGAGCTTGGCGTAGGGGCTGCGTGGAACTTCCTTCGTCAGGTCCATGGGGGCTTTCTCCGGCCGACGATGGGACGCGACGCGCTTAGCGTACCGGGTGCTGGCATATTCCACCATCTTGCGCCGAAAGACCAGCACCGCCGCAGCGACGGCGACACCGGCGTTGCCCGGTAGCCGCCCGCCCGGGGAGCCCGGCCCGATTAAACGGGCTGGCCCGGTGGCCTATTATTCGCCGATGCTCCTTCCGACCCGGCGGCGTCGCCGTGAATGACCGCACCCGCAATTATCTGGTGTTCCTGGCGAACCCGGCGGTGTTCGGGCTGGGCTTCAACCTGGTGTCGCCGGTGACGATTCTGCCGGTGTTCGTGAGCTTCCTAACCGATTCCAACGTCCTGATCGGGGCGACCCCGCCGTTCGTCCAGCTGGCGTTCGCGCTGCCGCTGATTTACGGCGCACGTTACTTCGAACCGCGCCCCTACAAAGTGCCGCAACTGGTACTAATCAGCACGGCCGGGCGGGTGGTGTTCCTGGCGTTTGGCGGGTTTGTGATCCTGGCCGACGGCCGGCCGGCGGCGCTGCTGCTGGGGCTGTTCTTTGTGGCGCTGTTCGCGTTTCGGGCGACCAACGGCTTCGCCTATATCGCCTGGGCGGAGGCGTTTAGCAAGATCGTCTACCCGCAGACCCGCGGCCGGCTGATGGGGGTGGCGCAGGCGCTGGCCGAGGCGCTGGCCGGGGTGGGGGTTCTTATCGCGACGCGGCTGATGGGGGATGAACCGTTCCCGGTCGGATTCGGCATCGTGATCATCGTGGCGATGTTGATCATGACGTCGTCGCACGGGCTGTTGCTGCTGCTCAAGGAGTCGCCGTCGCCGCCGATGACGGCCGATTCGCGGCCCATCTGGAGCGCCGGCGCGCGCATTCCGCGACTGTTGCGCGGCGACCCGGCGTTTCGCCGGCTGATCCTGGCGCGGCTGCTGGTGGGCTACGGGATGACGTCGTTCGGGTTCTTCGCGGTCTTCGCCACCCGCAACTTTGACCTCGGGCTGGAACAGATCGGTCTGCTGACGACGGTGCTGCTGGTAACACAGACGGCGGCGACCTTCGGCAGCGGTTTCCTGAACGACCGGCTAGGCCCGGTGCGACTGGCGGCGGCGGGCGGGTTGGTGGTGCTGGTAGCCGCCGTGCTGGCCGCCACTGCCACCGACCCGGTCGCCTTTTATGCCATCTTCGTCTGCGTCGGAATAAGCCAGTCGGCGTTCACGATCGCCGATTTCACGCTGGTGCTGGAGGCCGCGCCGACGGAGCAGATGACCACGTATCTGGCGACCTACAACGTGGCGATTGCCCCGCTGCTGCTGCCGGCGGCGCTGGCGGCGGGCTACCTGGCCGACGTGGCCGGGTTTCGGCCCATGTTCATCGTCAGCGCGGCGCTGGCGGTGGCCGGCATTGCGCTCATGATGCGGCTGTCCCGGCGGCGGCCCGCGCGTACAGCCCGCGGTTGAACTCGCGGATCGGATCGAGTGCGTCCTCGTGGGACTCGTCAAAGCGATCCTTCAAACCGGCCCGGCGGGTGGAGTTTTCAATATACGCGCACCAGTGCCAGCCGATGAAATGGGGCTCGGTGAAGCAGGC
>CAZVZW010000085.1:0-8324 GCA_964631365.1 uncultured Chloroflexota bacterium
GACAACCTGCTGGAAGGGGAGGCGGGGCTGCGGGATGCGCGGGTGGCGATGGACCGGGAGCCGCTGGTGGACCCGATGGTGGTGACGGCGACGGCGCGGAATTGCCCGTCGGGGAGTCAACTGGACCTAGAGTTACCGGCCGGAATGTACCTAGCGGAGGGGCAACGGCCGGACCGCGAGGCGCTGGACGGAATGCCGGCGTCGTGGGAAGTGCGGCTGGACCCGCGGGCGGTACCGGAACGATTGAACTACCGAGTAAGACTGCTGGGACCCGGCGGGCCGCTGGCGTCGACGCGGCGGATGGTGGTGACGACGGTGCACGGAGCGACCGGGTTTGACCCGGCGCGGGACGGGTTCAGTTTTTCGAATTCGACGGAAGTGTTCGTGGCTTTGCGGCCGCCAAGGCCGGTTTTTGCCCGGTCGTTCGCGGGAGGCTGGCGAGGACCGCTTGCGGGACGGCTGTTTCACCGGACGTACGCGTCGATCTTCGGGGCGGGCCTGTGCACCGGGATGGCGATGGCGGCGCTGCATCTCTTCGCCGGGGACAAAACGCCGGCGGCGGAACGGAGTGCGCTGGATACGGAGACCCGGGTGCTGATCCAGACTCTGCACGGCCGACAGCTGGGCGATGCGGCACTGGCGCAGGCGGGGCTGGATCTGCTGCGCAATAGCCCGCGGCGGGTGTTTGAGGGTCTGCGACGGGCGACCCTGGAGCCGGGACGGGGACCGGTGGCGCTGCATGTAGGGGTGCCGGTGCTGTGGCGGCGGGACTTCCTGGCGGCGGTGGTGGGACAAGGACACACGGTGGTACCGCACAGTTACCGAATAACGCCGGATGCCATCGCCGAGGTCGCCGTATATGACCCGGCGTTCCCGGTGGGCGAGGGCAGGCCGGCGCCACCCTTGCTGCGGATCGACCTAGAGCGCAACTCGTACTCGTATCGACAATGGTCGAGCGCGGATCCGGACAATCGCACGACGATTACGCGAGCGACTCTGGGAGCCTATACCGGCCGGCGGGCGCGGGTGCTGGCGGGGTTGGGGTCGTTAGTGATGTGATGGGGTCCGGTTGGGGATATTTCAGCGGGCGCCATGCCCCATTGGTTTGTATCGCCCGTCCTTATAGTTCGATGCCGTCGTGTCTGTGGCGAACTCGTGGCATGGGTCCGACCCGGGTTGATTCGGGGGCCTGGCGGGAACGGCGGGAGGGAGGACGGTGAGCCAAGTCGAGGTCGGCGGTGCGGGCGGATATTCGGAAGCGGTTCGAGAGCATCTGGCGCGTGTGGAGCGGATGGGAGCGCTGGTCCTAGCGGCGGGGGCGTCAAGCCGGATGGGGAGCCCGAAGGCGCTGCTGGACTGGGGCGGGGAGTCGTTGCTGGCGCATCAGTTGCGGCTGCTGGGAGAACTGCCGTTCGCGGACGTGCTGGTGATGCTGGGTCACGATGAGCCGGAGATCAGCGGGACTACGTCGGAATTACACGACGCGCATGTTGCCTATAACGCGCGTCATATTGCGGGCAGGAGCTCATCGATCCGCTTTGGCGCTCAAATCCTGCGTGAAATCGGCTCAATCCTGATCGTGAACGTCGATCAACCGCTGTCGCGCGGGTTGCTGGGGGACCTACTGGGCGGGGCGGTGGAGAACCGCGAAGCGCCGATCCTGGTGCCGGCCTTTGAGGGCCGTCGGGGCCACCCGGTACTGATTCGGCGGCCGATTTTCGACGAATTGGCGCTGATCGAGGAAGAAACAGAAGGGTTGAAGGGAATCATGCACCGAGCCCCCGATCGTCGCCTTCCTATCCTAACCCTCAATGACCATAGTGTTTTATCCCTTAATACATTCTCTCTATATGCCACTGCTATACAGAGGTATTTTGGGAGCCAATCAAGTGATCCGACCTAGCCTTTGCGGACGAGGCCCGGAGGCGGTTGCCAGGTGGTCGCAAAATGGTGGAGCGACGGACCCGGGCTCGGCAGGAGGAGCCGCGAACGGGGTGGCGGCACGCCGGTTGGCGGGACCGGCTGGTGAATCGGGCGTCCGACCCGGATTTGAAAAGGTCCGTGGGACATTATGCTGGGGTCCGATCCGGAAGGCCCGCCGGCGAAATCGGGTGGTGGATCGGCATAGCGCGCATCTCGGGCACGTGACATGGTCCAAGTGACCCTTTCGAGAGAGGCGCGGAATGCGGGTCCTCCCGGATACCGACCGGCAACATCGCGAGAAGGGGCAGTGGCGGGGCGGGCAGAAATCTCGGGATTGTCGATGGCGTGGCTGAAAGCGACGAACCGGGTTTCAGGCGGAGATGACCGGGGCAGGCGACCAATCCGGCGGTACAGATCGAGATGAATTGGCGGGACAGCCTAGATGGAGGTGGTGGGCCGGCTCGCGGAAAATCTTGGAACTATGCGGGTGGAGACGGTGGCGATGAGAAGGATGGCGGTCAGGCCCAGTACGAGTGCGGCGGCGAAACCGGTGGGTCCGTTGTGGCGGAGTTCGGCTAGTAGTCGCCAGATGGTGGCCGTTCGCAGCGGCTCGACGCGCAGGTCCTGGTCGGCGTAGAGTTCGGCACCCTGATAGAAAAGGCGGCCGGCGGGAAGAGCGTCCTCCTTGGTGGCGCCGAGGAAGACGCGGGCGTCGCCGAGGTCGGCGGCTTCGATCTCGAGGATGGCGCCGTGGACCGGAGCTTCGAGGGGCGGGAATTCGTAGCGGATGGTGTGCCAGGGGTCGGCCGGGTCGGACCGGTCCCCGGTGAGCCGCGCTGGGGCCAGGTCGAGGAGTTGCGCATGGAACAGCGCGCCGTCGCCAGCCAGCAGCCGGAATCGGACACCGACGCCGGCGTCCCTGTCACCACGGACGATGACCGGCAGGGCGATGCCGCTGGCGGTGACCCCGAGGTCGCCGAGTCCCTGGGCGGTGACGCTGCCGGGTTCGAGGGGGCCGAATTCGAAGTCGGGGGTGACGACCTCGGCCACCGGCACCTGGATGGTGACAAGGCGGGCGATGAGGATGACGAGCAGCGGGAGGGCGAGGCTGACGATCAGGAAAACAGCGAGTGGTCGACGGGCGCTCAATCGGTGGGGCCGACCACAGCTACCGGTATGGAGTGGTGGGCGGAGAGCGGCAGCGGGAAGATCTTCGAAGGGTTGAAGAGGCGCTCGGGAGAGAAGACGTCGCGGACGGCAATCATGGCGGCGATGTCAGCGAGGTCGAAAAGCTCGGGGAGTTGCTCGTTCTTTTCCATGCCGAGTCCGTGTTCGCCGGTGAGGGTGCCGCCGGCAGCGATGCAGGCCTGGAGGATCTCGGTGCCGGCGGCGTGGACCCGTTCGAGGGCACCGGGCTCGGCGTCGTCAAAGAGGATCAGCGGGTGGATGTTGCCGTCGCCGGCGTGGAAGACGTTGGCGATTTCAAGTCCGTACTTCGCGCCGATTTCGTAGACCTGGCGGAGGACTTCGGGCAACCGCGAGCGGGGCACGACACCGTCTTGGATGTAGTAGTCGGGGGCGAGCACGCCGATGGCACCGAAGGTGCCCTTGCGGGCGGCCCAGAGGCTGTCACGCTCAGCGGCGGTGGCGGCCCGGCGGACTTCGAGAGCGCCGCTTTCGGAGCAGATGGTGGCGATTTCGGCGGCGGTCTCTTCGAGGCCGTCTTCGATGCCCTCGACTTCGATGATGAGGATCGCGCCGGCGTCCTGCGGGAGATTGGCGGAGGGCATCCATTTGGAGATGGCGCGGACGCAGATCTGGTCCATGAGTTCGAGGGAGGTGGGGATGATACCGCGGGCGATGATCTCCGAGACGGCGGAGGAGGCGGTGTCGACGGTGTCGAAGGCGGCGAGCATGGTGCGGACCGACTCAAGCAGATGGACGAGGCGGACGGCGACGCGGGTGACGATGCCGAGGGTGCCTTCGGAGCCGACGAGGAGGCCGGTGAGGTCGTAGCCGGAGGTCTCGGGAGCGAGGGTGCCGGTGCGGACGATGCGGGCGTCGGCGGTGACGAATTCGAGCCCGGTGACGTGGTTGGTGGTGACGCCCCAGGCGATGGTGTGAGGGCCGCCGGCGTTGAGGGCGACGTTGCCGCCGATGGAGCAGGCCTTTTCGCTGGAGGGGTCAGGCAGGTAGTTGAAGCCGCCGGCCATGGCGGCGCGGGTGAGGTTGAGGTTGACGATGCCGGGCTCGACAATGGCGCGAGCGTCGCGGAAATCGATCTCGAGGATGCGATTCATGCGCGACGTGGAGACGACGATGCCGCCTTCGCGGGGGACGGCCGCGCCGCTCAGCGAGGTGCCGGAGCCGCGGGCGACGACGGGGAGGTCGAACCGGCCGGCGATGCGGACGACATCGGCGATCTGCCGGGCGGTTTCGGGCAGGACGACGACGTCGGGCATGCGCCGCGAGACGGAACCGTCGTATTCGTAGAGGAGCAGGTCCTGGGGGCGGTGGAGGACGTGATCGGGACCGGCGACGCCTCGCAGGGCGTCGAGCAACCCGTCGAAACGCTGCGGGCTGAGGCCGTTTGTGCTGCTGCTCATGCCGGGGTGATTCCTGGGGATTGGGCCGCCAGTTTGATTGTAGCGCCGGGGGGCGGGATTAACGCCCTGCTAGTTGGAGCGGCGCTCTTCGCAGTCGGCGCGGGCGCGGCGCAGGGCGGGAAGCTCGCGGCGAATGATGGTAAGTTCGAGGCGGGCGAGTCTGGCCGGGGACGACTGCTCGAGCAGTATCTGGCGCTCGCGGTTGTCGATTTGCAGAGCCGCGCCGACGAGCTCGGTCAGCGCCTCGGGATCCGCCGGGAGGGTGAGGTGGCGGGTCCACTGGCCGGTGGCGGCGAGGAGCAGGCGGTGGTAGTCGGCGAACCGGTCGCGGAGCTGCGCGAAGGGCGCAGGGGGCGCGTAGTCGAGGGGCTCGGTGCAGGGCGGTTCGACGATGTCGGCGATGAGCCGGGGCCGGAGCTGGATGAGTCGCTGGACGTGAAAGCGGCGGCGGCCGGCGACCAGGATGTTGAGCGTTTCGTCGTCGGCGGGTTCGACGCTGATGATCTCGGAGATGGTGCCGATCTCGTGGATCTCAACTTCGCCGGGACCTTCGGCGCGGCCCTTGCGCAGGAGGACGATGCCGATGGGGAGGTCGTCGGCGACGCAGCGCTGGATCATGTCCCGGTAGCGGGGCTCGAAGATGCGCAGCGGCATGGTGGCCCCGGGGAAGAGGACGGTGTCGAGCGGGAAGAGATCGAGCTGCATGGGGATTGCGCCCCGGAAGGGCTAGCCGACAACGAGGTTGAGAAGACGGCCGGGGACGAAGATGACGCGGCGGATAGTTTTGCCTTCGAGATGGGTCTGGACGTTGGGTTGGGCGGAGGCGAGTTCGAGCGCGACGGCTTCGCCAATATCCAGCGGCACTTCGAGGCGGTCGCGGACTTTGCCGTTGACCTGGACGACGAGGGTGATGGTCTTGTCGACGGTGAGCTGTTCGTCGTAGTCGGGCCACTCGGCGAGGACGACGCTGCCCGCATGGCCGGTGTGCTCCCAGAGCTCCTCGGCGAGGAGGGGGGCGGTGGGGGCGACTAGGAGGATGAGCTTCTCGATAACTTCGCGGCCTTCGTCGGTGGCGGCCAGCTCTTCGGACCAGAGGGCGAGCAGGCCGTTGACGGTCTCCATGAGGCCATTGGCGACCATGGTGTTAAAGCGCAGGTCTTCCAGGTCGTCGGTGCATTTTTTGACGGCTTTGTGAATGAGGCGGCGGGCTTCGCGACGGGCTTCGTCGAGCGGCGGCGGCCGGCGGCCGCCGGAGGGCGGGCCGGTGACGAGATCCCAGATGCGGTTGTAGAAGCGCAGGATTCCGTTGAGGCCGTTTTCGTTCCAAACGAGCGTGCCGTCCATGGGCGCCATGAACAGCTGGTAGCCGCGGAGGCAGTCGGTTCCGTAGATGTCGACCATCTCGTCGGGGGTGACGACGTTACCAAGCGATTTGGACATCTTGCCGCTGCGGATGCCGATCCACTGCTTGCCGTCGCCGGTTTCGGGCTCGGGGAGGGTCTCGAATTCGGCCTTGGGCGGGGCGTGATAGAGGAGGCGGGAGGCGCTGGTGGGCCCGGCGTAGATGTCGATGCCGTCGGCGGCGCGCGACGAGGCGCGGCCGGCGGTGACGTTGACCTGGTCGGCGGGCACCCAGCCGTCTTCGGCGAGGATCATGCCCTGGTGGCGGAGCTTGCGGTAAGGCTCGGGGGTGCTGACAAGGCCGGCGTCGTACATGACCTTGTACCAGAAGCGGGAATAGAGGAGGTGCATAACGGTGTGCTCGGCGCCGCCGACGTATAGGTCCACCGGCATCCAGCGATCGACGGCGGCGCGCTCGAAGGGGGCGTCGGCGTGGTCGGGGCTGATGAAGCGCAGAAAGTACCACGACGAGCAGGCGAAGCCGCCGAGGGTGTCGGTCTCGCGCCTGGCCGGACGGCCGCAGTCGGGGCAGGTGGTGGCGACCCATTCGTCGACGGATTCGAGCGGCGAACCGCGCTCGGGGTCGGGACGGAAGTTGGTGATTTCGGGGAGCAGGACCGGCAGATCGGATTCGGGGACCGGGACTTCGCCGCAGTCCTCGCAGTGGACAACCGGGATCGGGCAGCCCCAGTAGCGCTGGCGGGAGATGAGCCAGTCGCGGAGGCGGTAGTTGACGGCGGTCTTGCCGAGGCCGCGCTCTTCAAGATTGGCAACGATGCGCTGGAAGCCGTCTTCCCATTCGAGGCCGTCGTAGGGGCCGGAGTTGACGAGCTTGCCGGAGCCGAGATAGGCCTCGTCGAGGTCTTTGCCGTCCCAGTCGGGCGGGGCGATGACCACGTGGATGGGAAGCTCGTACTTGGTGGCGAACTCGAAGTCGCGACCGTCGTGGGCCGGTACCGCCATGATGGCGCCGGAGCCGTAGGACATCAGTACGTAGTCGGCGATCCAGATGGGGATTCGGGCGTTGTTGACCGGGTTGATGGCGTAGGCGCCGGTGAAGACGCCGGTCTTGGTGCGCTCGGTGGAGGCGCGGTCGATTTCGGAGATCAGCGAAGCGGCGCGGCTGTAGACCTCGACGGCGTCCTGGTGGTCGGGGGTGGTGAGTTCCGGGATGAGCGGGTGTTCGGGAGCGAGGACCATGAAGGTGGCGCCGAAGAGAGTGTCGGGGCGGGTGGTGAAGACCGACAGATCGTGGCCGGCCTCGGTCTTGAAGACAATATCGGCGCCTTCGCTGCGACCGATCCAGTTGACCTGGGCGCGACGGGTCTGAGGCGGGTAATCGACGAGGTCAAGGTCGGCGATGAGACGGTCGGCGTAGTCGGTGATCTTGAAGAACCACTGCTTGAGGGGGCGCTTGTGAATGCCGGAGTGGCCGCGCCAGTCGGTGCCGTCGGCGAGGACTTCTTCATCGGCGAGCGCGCCGCAGACGTCGCACCACCATTGTTCTTTCTCAGCGCGGTAGGCGAGCCCGCGCTGATGCAACAGCAGGAAGAACCACTGGGTCCAGCGGTAGTAGTCGGGATTCGAGGAGTCGATCTCGCGGAACCAGTCGTAGCCGCAGCCGACGAGTTGTAGCTGGCGACGGTAGTTGGCGGCGTACTCGCGGGTGGTCTCGGCGGGGTGGCGGCCTTTGTCGATGGCGTCCTGCTCGGCGGGCAGGCCGAAGGCGTCCCAACCCATCGGATGGAGGACTTCGTGGCCCTGCATGCGCTTGAAACGCCCCATAACGTCGACGGGGATGTAGTTACGGAAATGGCCGACGCTGAGCCCGCTGCCGGAGGGGTAGGGGAACATCTCAAGGCAGTAGTAGGTGGGTTTTTCGGTGAAGGTCTCGGTACGGTACAGGTCGGCGGCCTCCCAGCGAGCCTTCCATTTGGCTTCGATGGCTTTGACGTCGTAGTGGCTGTTGGCCGCGCGGCGCTCGGGAGATGTCTGGGTCGCCATGAACTCTCTAAATCGGTTGGGTGCTGCCCCGGACCCCGACCACGCGCCGGAACCCGAACGGATTCTAGTTCGCCGACGGGAGTATGGGGAAGGGCGGGGGGGCATCGGTGTTGACCGCGCGCCACCGGGAACGCGACCCGAACGGGCGCCTGGTGGAGCGAAAGGGACTCGAACCCTCGACCTCTACAATGCGAATGTAGCGCTCTTCCAGCTGAGCTATCGCCCCGGAATTAGTCGGCCTACTGACGCCCTAGCGGACGCTTACGTAGCGTTTTTTGCCTCGTCGCAACTCAAACTTGACCTGCCCGGGAGTGAGGGCGAAGAGGGTGTGGTCGCGGCCCATGCCGACGTTCTCGCCAGCGAAGACGCGGGTGCCGCGCTGGCGCACAA